>DATHKV010000017.1:0-10220 GCA_035488895.1 Steroidobacteraceae bacterium | reverse complement strand
CCGCCAGGTTGCTCGCGAATCTCGACGGCGCGCCCTTGAGCGATCCGCGGCCGCTGCGCTTCGTGACCGGAAGGCGCATGAAATTTTGGAACAGGAACTGCGTGGCGATTGGCCTTGCGGCCGGCTTCATGGAACCGCTCGAATCCACCAGCATCCATCTGATCCAGTCGGCAGTGACCATGTTGCTGAGTTTCTTCCCTGACCAGGGATTCGATGCGGTGATGACAGACCGGTTCAACCAGAAATCGACCATGGACTGGGAACGCATCCGAGATTTCCTGATCCTGCATTATCATGCGACCGAGCGCAGCGACACGGCATTCTGGAACGACTGCCGCAGCATGAGCGTGCCGGCCCGGCTGGTCGAGTACATGGATCTGTTTCGCCACAGCGGCCGCTTCTATCGGGAGAACGAGGAACTATTCACGCAGACCAGCTGGGTACAGGTCATGCTCGGGCAGCGGATCACGCCGCGAAGCTATCACCCGCTGGTCGACCTGCTGAGCGACGCCGATCTGGACGCATTCATCGCCAATGTCCGGCACATCATCGAGCGCTGCGCGGACACGATGCCGCCGCACGAAAAGTTCATCGCGCGATATTGCGCGGCCAACCCGCCGGCATGAGCTGCAGCCTATTGAGCGACCGAGGCTGCACCGTCCTGCGGGATCGGCGCTGAGAGCGGCAGGTCGCGCGACGAAGCACCCACGTAGATTCTGCGGCTCCCGCGGACGAGCGTATGCCAGGCATGGTCGGCGAGCGACCAGTATCGCAGCCGCTGCGGCGCGACCTGCAGCCGGACCTGGCGCACGGCGCCGGCCTCGACCCGGACTCGCGCGAAGGCGGCCAGCGCACGGACGGCGAATTCAGCCCCCGCGGGAGCTGGGGCCGGAGCGCCAAGATAGGCCTGCACCACGGCCTCGCCATTGCGCTTGCTGATGTTATGGACACGGCATCGCACCGTCACTCCGCCGTCCTCAGATCGGGTCAGGCGCAGATCCGAATACACGAACGTCGAGTACGACAATCCATGGCCGAAGGGAAACAACGGCGCAGTTCCTTCGCGATCGAACCAGCGATAACCGACGTGCACGCCTTCGTCGTAGACCGTCCTGCCGCCGACGCCCATGGAGGCGCGCTCTGGATAGCGCGGATCCATCACCGCGTAATCCTCGAGATGGACCGGCCAGGTGATGGGCAAGTGTCCGCCAGGATTGGCCCGCCCGGTGAGCAGATTGGCGGCTGCCCAACCACCCTCGTCGCCCGTGTACCACATCTCGAGTACCGCGCGGACCTCGCGGAGCCACGGCATGGCGACAGCCTGTCCTGTGTTGAGAACGACCACTGTATTCGGATTGACCCTGGAGACCGCCTCGATCAATCGATCTTGATCCCCCGGCAGGCCGAAAAATGGTCGGTTGCGGCTCCATGCAAACACGACGGCAACCCTGCTGCGCCTGGCGAGATCGACCGCCGCGGTGAAGCTATGCTCCCGCATCGAGGGTGTGACCCAAGCAAGCCGCACCTGCACGGGCTCGCCGCTGCCGTCCGCTGTGGCCTCGACACGAACGGTATGGGGCCCGGCGCTTAAGGTGACCAGACGGCGCACATTGTCGAGTCCATCGGTCGTCGGCACGACGTTGTCGCGGTTGGCAAAGACGATGTCGCCGTGGCCGCCCCACCAACCCATGTCGCCGACCTTGCGACCGTCGATCGAGAATTTTCCGGTGGCGCCCAGCAGTTGCAAATCGATGTCGTAGTCGCCGTCGACCGGAATCATCAGCGTGCCGTCCCACTGTGTGCGAGTACCGGCCGGCAGAGCATGACCTGACTTGCGCGTGAAGTCGATTTGGTCCTCTGGGAAACTTGCCTGTCCGTGTTCGTCCGAGCGCGCGAGCGACGCAAAAGCCTGCTTGGGTATCGGCTCTCCCGTCATGTCGTCGCCCACCGCCACTTGCACGCGCTTGACACCCCGGGCCCGCAGTGCCTGCCATGCGCCGATCTGGCGCTCGGCCTGGCCGTACGACTGTTCCTGACCGGTGACGATCGCAAAAGTCTGCAGCGCTCCCGGGCCGATGAGCGCCAACGAGGACGCATCGGTCGCGCGAATCGGCAACACGCCGTCGTTCTTGAGCAGTACCGCCCCGCGCTCGGCCAAGCGCTGCACCCTGCGCGCATTGTCAGCAATGGGCAGAGCGCGGACCTGGTGGCCGGGGGACCGGTCCAGCCAGCCGAATCGTTCCATCTGTCCGAGCACATGCGCTACCGCAAGGTCCAGATCCGCGTCGCCGACCGTGCCAAGCGCCAGTGCTTCGCCCAGATTCTTCGAGCGGCGCACAGGCGGCGGTGCGGCTGCGTCGGGCAGCTTGGGCAGGGGGAAGCGCTGCTCCTCAGGGACACCGGTGGTCATTGTGTCCTGCAATTCCGCGGTTTCCTCGGCCGTCATTACGGGCTCATCGGGCTCCGGACCCAGCGCGAAGTTGGCGGATGGCCCGGTGCCGGGCTGCTCCATATCCATGCCGTGCACGATGAACTCGGCGCCGTGCGCGGCGCCCCAGTCGGAGGTGATGAACCCGGCGAATCCCTCCTCGCGGCGCAGAATTCCGTTCAGCAGTGATTCGTTGTCACAGGCGTATACGCCGTTGATCCGGTTGTAGGCGCACATGATCGACGCCACTCCTGCACGGGACACGTCGGCAAACGGCGATAGATAGATCTCATGCAGCGCCTGCTCGTCCACTTCGGCATCGTCGCCGCCCTCGTAGGCGACCAAGTGCTTGGCCTGCGCCATGACATTTTGCGACTGTGCGCCGCGCACAAATCTCGCCGCGAGGGTACCCGTCAGCACCGGATCCTCGCCGAGCGTGTTGTAGGCCCGTTCAAACGTGGGATCCCGATACAGGTTGATGTACGGCTGCAGGATCACATCTATCCCTAACGACCGGGCGTCTCGCCCGATCAGGGCACCCGTCGCCTCGGCATCGCTCGGACTGAAAGTTGCCGCCATCGAGAGGGTCGAGGGCATTCCCGTGGAGGTGTGATGCACCAAGACTCCCGGCGGACCGTCTGCAAATCGCAGATCCGGAATGCCGAGCCGCGGCACACCGCGCGTCCATCCGGCTTCGCCCTGCGCGCTGCCTGCCGGTTCATGCGCACCGCGAATGACCGCCATCTTTTCTTCCCGCGACATCGCGGCCAGCAAGCGCTGCACACGCGATGTGGGTACACCGACAGCCGGTTCAACCGCCATGGCCGGCCCTCGATCTCCTGCAAAAAAAAGTGTCGCCAGCCAGCAAATGCGCCAGCAGCCGACCCGATGCTGCATCAGCGCTCGCTGCGCCGTGCGCACTCGACGCAGCCCTGGCGCTTGGCGACCGCCCTGGCGATGTCGGACGTCCGAAGCGGTGGTTTTGTTTGGTAGTTCATGGTTGCTTTCAGAACATCCACAGGCTACATTCCGCTGGTTCGCGACGCAACACGCTGGTTTGCTTGACTCCCCCTACTCAATCGGAATTTCAACTGGAGGTCGAACGGTGTCGCTGACCCCGCCGCGGATGCTTCTGGACGTTCGCGGCCAATCAGCGTCGCTGGACCGCGTCCTGGAGCAACAGTGTGGAGTCGGCCACGCACCGCTGCTCGAAGCCGCCGCGCTGCTCCGCTCAGCCAAGAGAGTGGTCATCGTCGGTATAGGTGCGTCACTGAACGCCGCGATACCGCTGGAGAATCTGCTGTGTGCGCACGGCATCGAGTCATGCTCAATCGAGGCCGGCGAGTTCCTGCACTATAGGTTGACGGCTTACCCGGACGCGACAATTGCGGTCGTGTCGCGCTCGGGAGAATCGGTTGAAGTGGCCAAGTTGATCGCTGCGTTACGCGGACGCCAGCGCATCATCGGTATCACGAACGAAACCGCCAGCACGCTGGCTCGCGAGGCCGATGTCGTGCTCGACGTGGGAAGCTTGCCGGACGAAATGGTGGCAATCCAGAGTTATACCGGCACGCTGCTGACCTTGTACTTGCTTGGCATGGCCGCGGTCGGCGAATGGGACGCCGGCCGCCGGGAACTCGATGCTGTACTGGCCGCTTTGCCCGGCTGGATTGCCGCGAATCTGGAAGCGTCGCGCCAATGGGATGCGTTCCTCGACGGAGATTCAGCCGTTTATCTGCTCGGGCGAGGGCCATCGTACGGGTCGGCCGCTGAGGGTGCACTGCTGTTTAACGAAATAGCGAAGGCGCCGGCGATCGGCATGGGAGTGGCGTCGTTTCGTCACGGGCCCATAGAGGTTGTCGACCGGCACTTCAAGGGACTCATCTTCGTTCCCTGCGGCAAAACCCGTGACATTAACCTGAGTCTCGCCGAAGACGTCCATCGCTTCGGAGGCCGCGTCCGGCTGATCGGGCCGCAGGACGCGGATATCGCCGGATTGCAATGGATCGACACCCCGTCGTGTCCGGATATGCTCGCTCCGCTGCTGGAGATCGTGCCGGTGCAGGTCGCTGCGATGCGGCTCGCGGAGTTGCGTGGCGTCGTTGTGGGCAGTTTCCGGTACGCGACCCAGGTCACGCGAGACGAAGCATCGATCGCGCTTGAGCCCCCTTCTGCGGTGAACGGCTGAGAGAGCCGGTGGCGAGAACCCGCAAGCCGGTGAGCACGGCGCGTCGCGAACGGTGCGTTCTCGGAATCGATGTCGGCGGCACGAACATCCGAGTGGGCCTGTTCAACCAAAAAAGCGCCGCCATACGCTGCCTACGCACGGCAAGCACCAACGCATCAGTTGCAAGCAGCCAGTCCTTGGCACGGCTCGCGGGACTGGTTAACGACGTTGTGGAGGAGGGTCGTGCGTGCGGCCTCACTGCGCGCAATTTGGGCATCGGCATCCCGGAACTGGTCGGTGTGCATGGACGGATCGAAAGCCATTGTTCCCTGCCCTGGCGTGCTGGCGAAATTCGTTCCTACCTTGGCGCCTACGGAAACGTGACGATCGTCTCCGACGTTATCGCGGCCAGCCTGGCAGAGGCCCGGATGGGCGCGGGCCGCGGACAACCGGCGTTCCTGTATGTCACCGTCGGGACCGGGATAAGCTGCGCGCTGGTCATTGACGGCAAACCCTATGCGGGCGCCCATGGCCACGCGATATCCTTCGCGAGCGGGCCGACCGTCGCCGCGGTCAGCACGGACGGCAAGCGCACTTTCGAGCCGCTCGAGGCGCGCGCATCCGGCACGGGAATTATGCGCCGGGCGCAAGCGCTGGGATTGACGGAATCCGATGCGATTGCGGTTTGCCGGACGGCGCTCGGCAAGCCGGGAGCGGCGCGAAACCTCGTCGATGAGGCAGCGACAGAACTTGCCATCCACGTGGCAATCCTCGCGAACGCGCTCGACCCGACGCTCGTCGTGCTCGGCGGAGGTCTGGGATGCGGGGCGGGACGGTATTGGTCTTCGTTCCGTGCCGCGCTGCCGCGCCATACGTTCGGGCCTCACATGCGCCATCTGCGCGTGCGTCGCGCAGAGCTTGGCACCCTGGCCGGCACGATTGGCGCCGCGCTTTGCGCCCTCGAGGCCTGAATGCTGCTTTGCCGATCGCGGTTACGCGATCACGGCATCCAGGACGTCAGGGCTCGACGTATCGCCACAGGCCGCTATTCCACATAGCGCCGATAAGGACATTGTCATTGCCATCGTTAACGGCGCTGATTTGCGCAGCACCTTGAGTTAACCCGGCAGGAGTGCCTGGCGCGAACCAAGTGCCGCTGCCCGGTTGGGCTCCAACTTCAAACGACGAATCGAAGGTACCGCCCGGGCCCGCAGGAAATCCAAACATCGCATAAACATTCTTTGACGTACCAATAACAACGGATTCATTGTTGGTCAAACCCACATGAGCCCATGTTTGTCCGTAGTCAGCGCTTCTTAAAACACCCTGGCCAAGGATCGAATTGGAGCCCGCCATAAACAAAACACCGTTGCTGTCGGGTTGATAAATTTGCGCAGCGCCAAGGGGGTGTTCGCTCTTATCCACTTGAACCCAAGTCGCACCACTATTTGCTGTCCGCCAGGTGCCGTTGACTCCGCCGCTTTCTTCACCGATCCACAGCCAAGTCCCACGTGTGGTGGCGGCATCGCCGGTATTGATGAAGAAGACGAAGCCGGTGCGACCATTTGTTAACATTCCATTCTCAAGGGGGACGGCAGTCCAGTTCTTACCGCCGTTAACGCTCTCAACAATAGAATCATGTTCGTGACCAGCCATAATGAGATGGTCTTCGTCATAGGGATCAACGAGAGGCGCGTAGTAATCCTGGCGAAGCAAACCGGGAGCAACTAAACGTTTGGTCCAGTTCACACCGCCATCGGCAGACGTCCAAAACCCTTCTCCGCTGCCTGCAATGCATCCTTGATACATGGTTGGGCCCCTGGTCGGACCGGGTCCGCCACCGCCACCGGATCCGCTCGGTGAGACCGTAATTCCTCCAACGCAATCGCTTACCGCAGCGGCATTTCTTCCCGTATTGATGGGTCCAGTCCAGGTGGCGCCATAGTCCGTCGATTTCCAAATTCCCTGGCAGTTAAACTGCGCATAGAGATCTGAAGGATTCGAAGGATCCGCCCCAACAGATTGCGTGCCACCGTTTCCGCACAAATTGTCGGTGAGATCCACGCCCGCAGGCGTCACATTGACCCAAGTCCCAAAAGCCGGGGGAGGAGCATTCGGAACCGCGACGACTTGCGCCGAGTTCGCGCTCTCACCGGTCGAATTGAACGCCGAGACGACGTAATAGTAGGTCGTGCCGTTGGTGACCGAGGAATCTGTATATCCACTCGAGCTGGGCGCGGCGAGTTGCGTGTACGGACCGCCGCTGGTGGTCGCACGCTTCACGTTATAGCCCGTTGCGCCCGTGCTGGCTGTCCAGGCGAGGGTTACCACAGCGTTGCCGGGCGTCGCGGTGAGATTGGTCGGTGCTGCCGGAGCCACGCTCGGTGCCTTAGGCATTGCGGAGACTTGCGCGGAATTCGGGCTCTCACCGGTCGAATTGAACGCCGAGACGACGTAATAGTAGGTCGTGCCGTTGGTGACCGAGGAATCTGTATATCCATTCGCGGTGGGCGCAGCGAGTTGCGTGTACGGACCGCCGCTGGTGGTCGCACGCTTCACGTTATAGCCCGTTGTGCCCGTGCTGGCTGTCCAGGCGAGGGTTACCATAGCGTTGCCGGGCGTCGCGGTGAGATTGGTCGGTGCTGCTGGAGCCACGCTCAACGCGCTAGGCGTTGCGGCGACCTGCGCGGAATTCGCACTCTCGCCTGCGGCGGTGAGCGTCGAGACGACGTAATAATATGTCACACCGTTGATAACCGAGAAATCTGTATATCCACTCGAGGTGGGCGCGGCAATTTGCGAGTACGGACCGCCGCTGGTGGTCGCACGCTTCACGTTATAGCCCGTTGCGCCTGCGCTGGCCGTCCAGGTGAGGGTTACCACAGCATCGCCGGGCGTCGCCTTGAGATTGGCCGGTGCTCCCGGAGACCCGCCCGGTGCCCCGGGCGTTGCGGAGACTTGTGCCGAATTCGCACTCGAGCCCGCGGGGGTGAGCGTAGAGACGACGTAGTAGTACGTCGTACCGTTCGTGACCGAGGAATCTATATATCCATTCGAGGTGGGCGCGGCGACTTGGGCGATTTGCGTGTACGGACCGCCGTCGGTGGTCGCGCGCTTCACGTTATAGCCCGTTGCGTCCGGGCTGGCTGTCCAGGCGAGGGTTACCACAGCGTTGCCTGGCGTCGCCGTCAGATTGGCTGGCACCACTGGAGCATCGGGAATTTTGCTCCGAGGTGGTAAGCAGCCGGCAAGCAGTACCAAACACACCGCCATCATGAAGCCGCGGAACGCGATACTGCAGGGTGGATGTTCGATCATCTTGCATGCTCCCAATCATCGCGGGGGGGTTGGCTGGGGGTCCCCTCTGAAGGCGATGGTACGGCGCAATGCAGTCAGTTTGACGACGAGATACAAACCTTCGGGACGTAGGAGTTATCCGACGCGCTGGGTATTCAATTTAGGTGCTGGTCGGCGGCTACTCAGTTTCGAGCACCATTACCGTTGCAATCGGGTCAGTTGCCTGGCTCGGCAACTCAATGTCGACACCAGACGCACTCTTCGTGACTTTCAACGGCTTTTTCGACGCATCAGCGAGCAGAAATGCACCGGTTATGTTGCGCGGCACGCGGTCGAGATGGAAAGTTGCGTGGGGCCACCTAAGGAATTCGATGTAAATGCGTTTGGCGGCGGTTGTGGAACGCCAATTCCATGATGGTACAAACTTCGGTTTGCCCTCCTTATCCTTTTCAGTTTTACTGAAGGTGCCGGCCTCAGGACCAAACAGGGTCCCGTTGGTTCCGTAAATGGCCTCGCCATTGACGGCCAACCAGCTGCCAATCTGATGAAGGCGCTCGACCTCTTCGGGCGGAACATTGCCCTTGGAGTCGGGCCCAATATTCAGCAGAAAGTTGCCACCCTTGCTGGCAATGTCGATGAGATTGCGCAGCAGCGTTTCCGTGGATTTAAAATCGTGGTCGTATGACTTGAATCCCCACGTGCGATTCATAGTCATACATGCCTCCCAATCGCGTCCGGGATACCCTTTCGCCGGAATAAATTGCTCTGGCGTGTCCGTATCTCCCTTGTAACCACCGCCAAGGCGGTTGTTCCAGACGAGCTTCGGGTGCTGGTTGAGAATCGCAACGATTTCGCCGGCAAGCGCGGGGGTCATATCAGCCGTGGGGGTATCGAACCAAATGACTGCCGGGAAATCGCCGTAGTTGGAGAGTAATTCCTTGAGCTGAGGTATGGACTTGTTGTGGAGGTAGGTTGCGAAGTCGCCATCCTGCGCCAAATCCCAGTGATGACTGGGAGAGTCGTGATCGCCTGTCAAGTAAGCCGCCCCGCCAGGAGCCGTCCAATCCTGGTCCTGCGAATAATAGAAGCCAAGCTTGACGCCTTGCTTCCTACACTCCTCAGCGAGTTCGCGGATAGGATCCCGATGAAAGGGCGTAGCCGCCACAATATTGAAGGCATCTGCCTTCGAATCGAACATGGCGAATCCATCGTGATGTTTCGCCGTGATGATGATGTATTTCATGCCCGCCGCTTTCGCCAGCGCGACGATATCGTGTGCATTGAATGCGCGGGGATTGAAGCTGCGTGCAAGTACCTTGTAATCGGCAACTGGGATGGAGGCATTGTTCATGATCCATTCGCCGATCGAGGGGACTCGCTTGTCGTTCCATGTTCCTGCCGGAATCGAATACAGCCCCCAATGAATAAACATGCCGAAACGCGCTTCGCGCCACCAATGCATGCGCGAGTCGCGCTGCGCAGTCGTCTCCGTGTCTTGAATCGCTGCCACAGCGTGATTCGCGTTGGTTTCGATTTGGTGGCCTTCAATCTGTGCAAGAGAGGCAGATGTATTCATC
Source organism: Steroidobacteraceae bacterium (assembly GCA_035488895.1). GTDB lineage: Bacteria > Pseudomonadota > Gammaproteobacteria > Steroidobacterales > Steroidobacteraceae > Bog-1198. Next base: position 751 of record DATHKV010000017.1, on the reverse strand, counting down.
GTAAACAGCAATGCCGTCGCGACGCTGAACCGATATATTTTCAAGAGTCCTCCTGGCGGGCAGGCTTCAGAGAACGCCCGGTACGATCCCGATGTTTCGATTAATTGGACCATCCCCCATCTATGACGTGGCATTGCCCTGTCACAAACGCTGATTCATCCGACGCCAGGTACAACGCCAATGAGGCAATTTCCTCGGGCCGCCCTAAACGACCCATGGGCTGCCGAGCTGTGAATGATTTCCATGCCGTGGCGTAGTCTCCCGTGGCTTGCAGCCTGTCATGAAGGGATGGCGTATCGACGGTGCCCGGGCAAATGGCATTGCAGCGAATTCCCCTCGCCACATAGTCTGTAGCGATGGACTTGGTGAGCCCGATGACCGCGGCTTTCGTGACACCATAGACAAAGCGATTTGGTACGCCCTTGATCGATCCGGCAACCGACGACATGTTGATGATTGATCCGCGGGCCCGCTCGAGCATTTCAGGCAAGGCGGCGCGAATCAGCCGGTACATGGACATTACGTTGATCTCCAATGAACGAGTCCAAGCCGAATCATTGCACTCAAGAATAGTGCCGGAGTCCACGAACCCGGCACAGTTAAACAGCACGTCGATCGGTCCTGCGTCTGCGATCGCGGCATTGATCTCGACAGGGTCTCGCACATCAAGCCTGCGAGTTCGACAACCTGCAATCGTCGAGAGCAAGTCACCATTGATGTCGGTGGCCAGTACGGTGGCGCCTTCTGAGGC
>DATHKV010000016.1:0-22690 GCA_035488895.1 Steroidobacteraceae bacterium | reverse complement strand
AAGGGACTCGCGTAGCCTGTTGAAATTGACCATAATCAGCGGCCTTAATCGCACGCGAGAAATCATGGATAACCTGGCCGCTCGGCAGCAAATGGTGGATCAGCAGATACGCACCTGGGAAGTACTCGACCCGCGCGTGCTCGACGTTTTTTCCATGGTGCCGCGAGAGGCATTCGTGCCGCCGGAATACCGTGAACTGGCGTTTGCCGACGCCGCCATACCCATCGGACAGGGCCAATCGATGCTCGCCCCAAAAATCCAGGGCAGAATTCTCCAAGCCCTGAGCGTGGCGCCGACCGACAGCGTGCTCGAGATCGGCAGCGGCACCGGTTATCTCGCCGCCTGCCTGAGCCTGCTAGCAGCCACGACACGTTCCCTGGAAATCCACGCCGACTTGACCGCCCTGGCCCGATCCAATTTGCGCGCCGTGCCGGAGGCACGGGTGGATTTCGAGACTCGCGACGCGTTCGCCGCGGCGCCGTTGGGCGAGTTCGATGCGATCGCCGTGACCGGCTCGCTGCCGGTGTACGACTCGCGCTTCGAGCGCTCGCTGCGCGTCGGCGGACGCCTGTTCGCCATTGTCGGCGAGGCGCCGGTGATGGACGCCATCCTGGTGCGCCGGGTGGATAGCGCGGAATGGATCCGGGAAAGCCTGTTCGAAACCGTCGTTGAGCCGCTGCTCAATGCCGCTGCGGCGCAAAGGTTCGTGTTTTGAGCGCGGTCGGCGAACTCACTCCGCGGGAATTTCTCGATCGGCGCGAGGCCGGCGAGGACATGACGCTGCTCGACGTGCGCGAGGACTGGGAGGTCGCGTTGGCACCGGTGCCCACCCGTACGGTGCACATCCCCATGGGCGAGATGTCCGACCGGATCGCCGAGCTCGATCCAAAAAAGGAGACTGTCGTCATCTGCCGCTCCGGCGGCCGCAGCGCCCAGGTGGCTGATTTCCTGCAGCGCCAGGGCTTCGGCAAAGTTTTTAACCTTGCTGGCGGAATTTTGGCCTGGTCCCGGGTTATAGACCCTAGGATTCCGCAGTATTGACCCGCCTCGCGTAGGTGATATAGTAGTATATAACACTATACTACCGGGTCTGGGATGCGCCAAAATGGGTAATTCATGAAGCGACTTGCGATTGTCTGTGGTTTGTACCTCCTGTCGAGCGCCGCTCCGGGGTCAGATTTACTGGCCGTTTACCAGCGTGCCCTGCAAAACGATCCGCAGCTGCGGGAAGCCGAGGCGACCCGCTTGGCTGCCCTCGAGGCCAAGCCTCAAGCTCTGGCGGCCTTGCTCCCCCAGCTATCCGGCAGCGGCAACATCTCGCGCGAACACGATACGGGATCGCAGAACACCACCCAATTCGTGACCGTGCCGCCGTGCGCTCCCACGACCCCGGCCGGTGTTCCGTGCTCCCCTCCCGGCACGCCGGCGACGGTCGCGGAATCCTTTCCGTTCACGGGCCGGGTCGATACCACCACGAAACGCTACTCCGTCGACTTGAAGCAAAGCCTTTTCCGCTGGGAGAACTGGCAGGCGCTCAAGCGTGCCGATTCTCAGGTGGCTCAGGCCGAGGCGGACTACCAGGCCGCGCAACAGGACCTGATGGAGCGGGTGGCGCAGCGCTATTTTGACGTGCTGGGCGCGCAGGATGATCTCGAGGCGCAGCAAATGGCGCTGGTATCGGTCACCCGCCAGCTCGATCAGGCCGAGGCGCGCTATCGAATCGGCCTCATTGCCATTACGGATGTCGAGGAGGCGCGCGCCTCCCATGACAGCACCGCCGCGGCGGTCATTGCCGCCAAGCGTGCACTGGCATCGACGCTGGAGTTGCTGCGCGAGATCATCGGCGATCCATTCGACTCGCTGGCGCGGCCGATCGAGCCCTTCGAGATGGTGAACCCGGATCCCATCAGCGAGGACCGATGGGTCGAAATGGCGCTGCAGCAAAATCTATCGCTGGTTTCGAGCCGGCTGGCCGCCGACATCGCGCGTGAGAATGTTTCCGTGGCCCGCGGCGGACATTTCCCCTCGCTCGATTTGGTGGGCACCGCCGCCAAGCTCAACACCAACGGCGTGGACACCTTCGACGATGGCAACCCGGCGGGCGGCACGACGCTGGACCAGAAGCAACGCTCCATCGGCATACAACTGACGTTTCCCATTTACTCGGGAGGTTTGGTTTCCTCTCAGGTTCGTCAAGCGGTTTATACGCATCGCGCAGCAAAGGAGCGCTTGGAGCGGGTAGCACGCCAGACCGAGCACGATGCACGCGATGCCTATCTTGGCGTGCTCTCGGAAATATCGCGGGTCAAGGCGCTGCATCGGGCGGTTGAGTCCAACCTCACGGCCCTGCGCGCGACGGAATCCGGCTATGAAGCGGGAACCCGCACCGCCGTCGATGTGCTGCAATCCCGGCAGCAGTGGGTGCAGGCGCAAACCGACTATGCGCACAGCCGCTACGACTACATGCTGAACGTGATCAAACTGCAGCAGGCAGCCGGCATCCTCTCCGAACAAAGTTTGCAGCGGATCAATGCTCTGCTCACGGATACGCCTGCGCCGCCGCCGGCGACGGATGTGCCGCCGGCAGCCAGGGTTCAATAAGGATCATCAGCCGCTCGACGCTGCCGCGGTTTGCCGCGACGATTTCCTGCCCTATACGGCCGATGCGCCGACGCTCAACGGGGTCCGCCAGCAGCCGCTGCAGCGCCGCGGCGAGTTCCGCCGCACTGTTTATTTCGAGCGCTGCTCCCCGAGCCAGCAGCGATTGTGCGATCTCCTCGCTGTTCCGATGGGAAGGTCCGGTCAGTACCGGCACACCTAAGGCCGCGGGCTCGAGCAGATTGTGTCCGCCGATGGGCACGAGACTGCCGCCGACGAAGGCGACATCCGCGCACGCGTACAGGAGTGCAAGTTCACCCACCGTGTCGGCCAGCAGCACCGGGGCACGGATCGGCTGCGCGTTCCGCACGCGCGACGTATCGGCGCCGCTCGCCATTTGGCTGCGGCGTGCAAATTCAACGCCGCGCCGCGTCAGCAAATCGGCGACGGCCGCAAAGCGATCCCTGTGTCTCGGCACCAGTATCAACAGGGCGTCAGGTGCGGCGGCTTGCAGCAGCGCATGCGCGTCGAGCACCTGCTCCTCTTCGCCGGCATGCGTGCTGCCGGCAATCCATATGGGCCTGTGAGCGCCAAACGCGGCACGCAGTTCATGTCCCGCCTGCAAGACGCCGGCAGCCAATTCCAAATCGAATTTCACATTGCCGGTCACTTGGATCTGTCCGGCGGCGGCGCCGATCGCCCGAAAGCGCTCGGCATCGCCGTTGGTTTGCGCAGCCACGACGAGATTCGGCGTGAACACGCCGCTGAACAGTGCGCCGAAGCGCCCGTAACGGGACACCGATTTGGCGGAGAGCCGCGCGCTCGCCAGAAGCACCGGTACGCCGCGCCGCTCGCACTCACGCAGCAGGTTCGGCCACAGTTCCGTTTCCATGATGATGGCGACGCGCGGTTGAGTGCGCGCGAGAAAACGTCTGACCGATCCCGGCGTGTCGTAGGGCAGAAAACGGATGTCGGCACCCTCGGGCAGAAGCGCCTCGGCACGCGCCCTTCCCGCGGGCGTCGCGGTGGTCACCACCAGCGGGGTCTGCGGATAGCGCCGGCGCAACGCACGCAGCAGCGGTGCCGCGGCCGACATTTCGCCCAGGGAAACGGCATGCAGCCATAGGCATGGCGTCCGAAGCGAAGCGCCGAATCCGAGACGCTGCGCCAAGCCCTGCCAATAACTGCGGTCGGCCAGCCCGCGCCACAGCAGCATCCCGTAGGCGAACGGCACGGCGCATCGGATCAGCCATGAATACGCGAACCGCAACATCAATCTTCCCGGTATCCGGCCATCAAATCCTTCCAGGATTCCGGCGTATATCGATCCGGCGGCAAGCCGGCCGCGATTTTCGTCAGCGAGCGCTGCAGCCGGGAGAGATTGCTCGAAGTCCAGGCGCCCGGCGCGCGCAATCGTCCGCGATCGAAATCGATCACGCTGACCGCGGTGTTTTTATCCAGCAAAATATTGTGCGCATTCAAATCCGCATGATCCACGCCGTGGCGGTGCAGGCGCGCGATGGCGGCGCCGATGGCCCGCCACTTGGGTTCCCCGAGCGCAGACGACGCGAGCGCGGCACTCAACGCTTCAGCATGCGCGATGCGCTGTGTGATGAGGTCGCAGCGGTAGGTCAATCCGGCGCGCCGATAAAAGGCTGCGACCGGCGTCGGCACACTCAAGCCGCGCTGCGCGAGATAAAAGAGCAGCCGCCATTCGGCAAAGGCACGTACGCGATCCTCCCCCGACCAAACGTAGCGGTCATGTGAAAGCCGCGCGATGAGGCCGCCGCGGCGATAGTGCCGCAGCACCCACGGATGGGCTGCGGACCCCACGTACCATGCTGCTCCCCGGCCGCTGGAAACGGCCGCCAGCTCGCCGCGCGCGGTCCAAAAATTAGGATCAAACAGCGCTTCCTCGGCGCGCAGCGCCGGATTGCCAAGGCCATTGGGATCAGCCAGCATGACGCCCGTTGCAGTGGCAATGCGTTGGCCGCCCTTCATATTCTAATGACTACCTTAAGCTTCAAACCGCCGCTGCAACACGTCTGCCTGCTGCGTCTCTCGGCGATCGGCGATACCTGCCATGCGCTGGCGGCGCTGCGGGCCTTCCAAACGGCGTGGCCCGAAACGCGGTTTACCTGGATCATCGGCAAGGTCGAAGCCAAGCTGATGAGCGAAATCGCTCCTGGAATCGAGTTTATCACCTTCGATAAGGGGGCCACCCTGCGGGAATTGCTTCGCTTGCGCGCGCAGCTGCGCGGGCGCCGCTTCGACTTGCTGCTCGACATGCAGCTGTCCTTTCGCGCGAGTCTGGTCAGCCGATTGGTCGCCGCGCCCATCAAATTGGGATTCGATCGGCAGCGCGCCCGCGAGCTGCAGTGGCTGTTCACGAACGCACAGATCGGGCCCGCCGCATCGGAACATGTGCTCGATTCATTCATGGGCTTCGCGCGCGCCTGCGGCATCGAACCCGCCGCCCCTCGCTGGAACGTGGCGCTGCCGCCGGGCGCGCTCGACTACGCCCGCAGCGTCATCACCGCCGGACGCCCGACGCTGCTCATCAGTCCTTGCTCCAGCCATGCCGCGCGCAATTGGTCCGCGGACCGCTACGCCGCCGTCGCCGACCACGCCGAGTCCGTGCACCACATGAGCGTCGTGCTCGTGGGAGGGCGCAGTTCGGAGGAGGCGCGGATGGGGGCGTCGATCGCGGCGGCGGCACGAGCGCCGCTCCTCAACCAGATCGGCAAGGACACGCTCCCGCAATTGCTCGGCCTCATGTCGCAAAGCACGGCGCTCCTGACGCCGGATTCGGGTCCCGCACACATGGCAGGCATGGTCGACTTGCCCGTCATTGGCCTCTATGCCGCCACCAATCCGCAGCGTGCAGGCCCCTATTACAGCCGCCGGTGGTGCGTGGACAAGTACGACGCGGCTGCCCGCAAATACCTGGGAAAACCCGCCGCGGAGATTCCCTGGACGACGAAAATAGAACGGCCGGGGGTCATGGACCTGATCACGGTCGCCGACGCCGTTGCCAAGCTCGACGCACTCATCCTGTCAGGAGATTTTCGCTAAGATGCCGCCATGAGCGAAATCTCCGTTCCCGTCTCGCCGGGCGAACTGCTGGATAAGATCACCATCCTGCGCATCAAATCCAACCGCATGCGCGATGCCGGCAAGCTTGCCAACGTGCGCGTTGAACTCAGGCTCCTCGAGGAGACTTGGACCGCCTCCGCCTACGCCAGGGCCGACATCGGGGCCGACGTGAACGCGCTGCTCAAGGTCAACGAGCGGTTGTGGGTGATCGAGGATGACATCCGCGACAAGGAGCGCGCGCAGGCCTTCGATTCGGAATTCATCCGGCTCGCGCGCGCGGTTTATTTCGAGAATGATGAGCGCGCAGCAATCAAGCGGCGCATCAACTTAAAGCTCGGCTCCGCCATCGTCGAGGAAAAATCCTATTCCGAGTACAAGGCTTGAAGCGTCCGCTGACTTTATGAATCGGTTTCCGACTTGATGTCCGCGGGGCCGGCGGCATCGCGATTGAGGGTGTACTCGGCGCCGCAATAAGAGCACTTGGCCCACCCGGTCGATTCGATCGCCAGATAAACCTTGGGATGCGAATTCCACAGCAGCATCCCCGGCATGGGGCACGAAAGCGGCAGGTCGGCCATGTTGACGGTGTAGTGATGCAGCGCATTCGGCACGATCAACTGGTGTTTGGAATCGTCTTGAACCATCGCCGGCATAATCACTCCGTTTGAACTTGAACAGGAACTTGTTTCGGCGGAGCGAATCCCCGCGCGCGCAATAAACCGTCGATTTTGGGATCGGAACCGCGAAAATTCCGATACGCCTCGCCCGGATCGACGCCGTTGCCCACGGCCATGATGTCATCGTGCAGACGCTTGGCCACCGACGCGTCATAAGGACCGCCCGCCTCGATGAATGCCTCAAAGGCATCATGGTCCAGCACTTCCGCCCACAAATAGCTGTAGTAGCCCGCCGAGTACGAATCGCTGGAAAAAATGTGCGCGAACTGCGGCGTACGGTGGCGCATCACCATCTGCGCCGGCATTTCCAGAGCCTTAAGCGTGCTGCGTTCGAACTGGGCGACATCGATGGGCACATCTCCGGCCAGGTGCAGCTTCATGTCCACGAGCGCCGAGGCCAGATACTCGACGGTCGCAAACCCCTGGTTGAAGCTGCTCGCCTTCTTGATCTTGGCAACCAGTGCCGGCGGAATCGGCTCGCCGGTTTGATAATGCACGGCAAATCGCGACAGGACTTCGGGCGTCGACAGCCAGTTCTCATTGAGCTGCGAGGGGAACTCGACGAAGTCGCGAACCACGTTGGTGCCGGCGAGCGAGGGATATTTCACGTCGGAGTTCAGCCCATGCAACGCGTGGCCGAATTCGTGAAACAGAGTCACCGCGTCGTCCCAGCTGATCAAAAGCGGTCCGCAGCTCTCGTCCTTCACGAAATTCGTGTTGTTGGACACGATCGGCGCGACATCGCCGTCCAATTTTTCCTGGCCGCGGTATTCGCTCATCCACGCGCCGGAATTCTTGCCGGGCCGGGCATAGGGATCGAAGTACCAGAATCCGACGTGGTGGGCCGAAGTCTTCACCTGCCAAACCCGCACGTCGGGATTGGCGACCGGAAAACCGGACACCTGCGTGAAGTTGAATCCATAAAGCTGTCCCGCCGCCCAGAACATGCCCTCACGCAGCTTTTCCAGCTGCAGATAGGGCTTGACCTCATTCATGTCGAGATCGTACTTCGCCTTGCGCACCTTCTCGGCGTAGTAGCGGTAGTCCCAGGCGGCGAACTCGATGCCGGGATGTTCGCGGTCGGCGACGGCCCGCATGTCCGCCACTTCCTCGTGCACGCGCGCCACCGCCGCCGGCCATACCTGCATCATCAGGCTCATGGCCGCTTCCGGTGTTTTAGCCATGCTGTCGGCCACCCGCCAGTGCGCGTGGCTCGGATACCCCAGTAGCAGTGCGCGTTCCCGGCGCAAGGCCAATATTTTCGCGATGATTTTTTTGTTGTCGTGCGCATCGCCGTTGTCGCCGCGGCTGTAGTAGGTGCGCCAGACCTTCTCCCGCAGATCGCGCCGATCCGCATAGGTCAGAAACGGATCCATGGAGGACCGCGTATTGAGGATCGCCCACTCGTCTTGATGGCCGCGCGCCGCGGCGGCGGATCGTGCCGCCGCACGCAGCGGCTCCGGCAAGCCCGCCAAATCCTGTTCGTTTTTTAAATAGAGAGCGTGACCGGCTTCGTCGGCCAGCAGATTTTGGCTGAAATTCGCGAACAGCGTCGCGAGGTGCTCGTTGATCTGGGCCACCCGACGCTTCGCCGCCGCATCGAGCTGCGCGCCCGCGCGCACGAAATTCGTGTGGTAGAACCAGCACAGGCGCTGCTGCACCGGCGCGAGTTTTTCCCGGGCTGCATACACCGCTGCAATGCGCGCAAATAGAGCGACATTTTGGAAGATCTTGTCCGAGAACGCGGCCAGCCTCGGCTGCATGTCGCGCTCCACCGCCTGAAAGTCCGCCGTGCTCATGGTCGAGGACCAGACGCCGTAGATGGCGTTTACGCGCCTGAACCGACGCCCGGACCTCTCCAGCGCCGCGATGGTGTTGTCAAACGTGGCCGCGGCCGGACTGCAGGCAATCGCGTCGACTTCGGCCAGATTCTCCGCCATGGCCGCTTCCAGGGCCGGCTCGAAATCTGCAACGCATACCCTGTCGAACGGCGGCACGCCTCCGGCCGGCCCAACCCAGGGCGCGAGCAATGGATTGTTCGCGCGCGCCGGCGTCGGCAACCCTGCAGCGTCAGATGGGAGTTTTGGTTTCGTCAGCAAAATGGCGTGGCTCTTGCGGGTCGGCCCGGGCCCGCGATTTTGACACGTCAGGGCGCCGATTCAAATGTCGCGCGCCAAATCTCGCGCAGGCGATCGCGGGTCTCTTGGTATGGCTCGGCTGCGACGATGCGCTCGCCGTCACCCTCGAGCGACAAGTGATGCAGCACGGTGCGGTAGCCAATGTACGCCTGCTTGAGCCATTGCGAGACCGCCTCGTCGACAACGCCGACGGCCGCCAGGCCCTCGAGTTGGCGAATGTTGTCGGTGTAGGTCAGGAGCTCAGGGTGCGCCTCCGCCTCCGCCAACACCCAGTACTGCACCAGGAACTCGATGTCGCCGATTCCACCGGCGTCCTGCTTGATGTCGAATTGTCCCGGCCCCGAGCGCGATAATTCCTTGCGCATGCGCAATCGCATCTCGACTACATCGGTGCGCAGGCTCTCGCGGCGCACCGCCGAGGTGAGCACCCGGCGGCGCACGGCTTCGAATGCAGCGCAAAGCGCCGCATCTCCGCCCACCGCGCGGGCCCGCAGCAACGCCTGGTGTTCCCAGGTCCAGGCATCGTTTTGCTGGTAGCGCTCGAACGCATCGATGCCTGTCATGAGAAAGCCGCCCTTGCCGTTCGGCCGCAGGCGCATGTCGACTTCGTACAGGCGGCCGGCGGCGGAATGCATGGTGAGCAGGTGCACGATGCGCTGGCCCAGGCGCAGGAAAAAAATGCCGTTGTCGAGCGGCCGCTCGCCATCGGTGAGCTGGATGCTGCCCGCCGAATCGTGCAGAAAAACCAGGTCAAGATCCGACGCGTATCCCAATTCCAAGCCCCCCAGCTTGCCGTACCCGGCAACCGCCACGACCACCCGGCGCAAATTTGCCGCGTCTTCGCCGCAATACGGTACGCCGTACAGGTGCGTCATTTGCTGCCAGGCGAGATCCATGCAGCATTGGACGATGAGCTCTGCAATGTCGGTGAGCCGGTCGCTGACGCGCATCAGCGGAAGGCGGCCGGTCAAGTCGGCGAGCGCGACCGAAAATACCGCGACCTTTTGAAATTGCCGCAGCGCCTCGACCTGCCGTTCCGGATCCTCGGGCGACAATCGCTCGGTGCGCGCCGCCAACTCCAAGGTGAATCCCTGCCGCGTCGGCAACTCCTCAAGGGCCTTGGCGTCGATCAACTCATCGAGCAGCAAGGGAAAGTCCGCGACCTGCCGCGACAGGAAGCCGCTGATGGCGCACACCTCGATGAGCCGGTCCAGCGCCGCGGGCTGCTCCTTGAGCAGCGCCAGATACGATGCGCGCGTGCCGATGGCTTCCAGCACCCGCAGCACGCGCTGCACGACGGTGGCGGGAGAGGATCTCTCCGCGGCCGACTTCAACAAGCGCGCCAAAATGACATACAGGCGCCGATGCCCCGCTTCGTCCAGACGGCGGTACGGGGCCGCCTGACGATAGGATTCCAGGATCGCTGCCACCGCGGCGATTTCCGCGGGCGGAAAGCCGCTGTTGGCAAGCTCTTGGTCGATTTTCGCATCCGCCGCATCCAGCCACGCGACGCCGATGTCGTCGAAGCGGCGCTGCGCGTCCGGGGCGCCGAACAGCAGCGCGTCGAATTGCTCCGCCACCGCATCGAGCGTCGACTCAATGGCTTGCGATACTGCGCCCCAATCGTCAAACCCCATGTTCAGGGCCAGCCGCGCTCGATCGAGCGGATCTTCGGGCAGGGTGTGAGTCTGTTGGTCTTGCATCATTTGCAGCGCGTTCTCCGCCTTGCGCAACAGCAAGTAGGCCTCGGTCAGGCGCGCAACGTCTTCGCTCGAAATCAATTTTGAGCCGGCCAGCAGCGGCAGCACCTCCAGCAGCGCAGCGTTCTGCAGGCGCCGGTCGCTGCCGCCGCGCACCAACTGCATGGATTGCACGATGAACTCGATCTCGCGAATACCGCCTCGGCCGAGCTTCAGGTGATGGTCGAGATCGCGCCGCGCGACCTCACGCACGATCAATGCCTTCATGGCGCGCAAGGATTCGAAAACGCCGAAGTCCAGATACCGCCGATAGACAAAGGGACGCACGAATTCTTCGTAAGCCGGCGCATAGCTGCCCGCGCCGACGATGGCCCGCGCCTTGATCCAGGCATAGCGCTCCCAGTCGCGGCCGTGCTGCTGCAGGTAATCCTCGAGCGAGCCCAGACTGACCACCAAGGGACCGCTCTCGCCGAAGGGCCGCAGCCGCATATCAACCCGGAACACGAAGCCGTCGGCATTCCTGACGTCCAGCAGCCGGATGATCTCGCGCCCCAACCGATTGAAATATTCCTCGTTGTCGACCACGCGCGGCCCGCTGGTCTCCCCCGCCTCGGTGAACAAGAACACGAGATCGATGTCGGAGGAGAAGTTGAGCTCGCGGCCTCCCAGTTTTCCCATGCCCAAAATGACAAAGGACTCCTGCGCCGGATTCGAGCTGAAGGGCTGGCCGAAAATCCGCTGCAGATGCAGCTCCGCGGCGCCCGCGGCGGCACGGATGCAGGAATCGGCCAGATCGGACACCGCTTGCAAGGTCTCGGTCACCGTCGCGCTTCCCGCGATATCGCGCCACGCGATGCGCAACATGGCGCGCCGGCGCCACGCGCGCAAAATGGATTGCGCCGGTTCTGCCGGAGCCGCCGGTTCGACCGGCGCCACCGCTGCCAGTCGCGCGTAGTCGACGTTCGCAGCGCCCGGCTCGCTCGCGTCCCATTGCGCGAACCATTGCAGGGACGGCGGGTCCTGGAGCAACACCTGGGCGGCGAATTCGCTGGCCGCAATGACCCGCGCCAGCTGCCTGCGGTGCTCTTCCGACAGCGCCTGATACCGCTCCGCAAAGCCGTCCTGCGCACAGGCGCGTTCCCACCAGCGTTCAACGGATTCACGCAGTTCCGGCGGCACCGATCCGATGAACTGCATCGACTCAGTCATGGCGTGCCGTCGCTACCGAATCGCCGCCAGGAACACGCGCGGAAACGGCAACAAAACGGTGCCGTCCGCGAGAGGCGGGTAGGCGCGCGCGATCGCCGCGGTGTAACGCTCGAGAAACGCGTCGCGCTCCACGGGACTCAAGGGTTCTAGAAACGGCCGAAGGCCACTGCCCTTGAACCATTCCACCACCGCCGCCGCGCCGCCGGGCAGGGAATGCTGGTAGGTGGTGCGCCACAAATCCACCCTGGCGCACAGCGGCCGCAGCAATTCGTAGTACCACTGTGCTCCCTCCAGCGGCGCGCGCGCTTCGGCCGACTGCTCGAGTTTCGTGGCCCACGGCCCGGCAACGGCGATCTCGCGCATGAGCCGGTGCGCGGGCTCGTCCAGATTGTCGGGCATTTGCACCGCGAGGGCACCGCCGGGCGCCAGCTTTCCGACGAACGCGGGCAGCAGCGTTTCATGGTGGGGCACCCACTGCAGAACGGCGTTCGCGAGAATGACGTCGAACGGACCTGCATCCTGCCAGTCTCGCAGGTCCTGCACTTCGAAGCGGACGTTGGGCAGCCTGCGCCGCGCCGCCGCGATCATGTCCTCTGAGCTGTCGGTACCGCTGATCTGCGCGTGTGGATAACGCGCGGCCAGGACTTCGGTGGAATTTCCCGGGCCGCAGCCGACGTCGATGACGGTGCGCGCATCGATGGGCGGCAGTGCGCCGAGCAGATCGCGCACCGGCCGTGTGCGCTCGTCTTCAAAGGCCACATACTGTTTAGCGGACCAACTCAATTCAATCCCGACAGCCAGGTGATGACGGCGCTTTCGAGCGCAATGCGATGATCCGAGTAGCTGTGATCAGTATCCATGTGCACCGCGGTGACTTTGCCTCCCTTGGCCTTGATCGCCGCCACCAGCGCATCCGTCTGCGGTCCCAGCTGATCGTTTGACGTGACCGCCAGCACGGGAATCTGCGCCAGGCCTTGCGCGGTTCCCGCCACCACGAATTCCTTGGGGTGCGCGGCGAGTTCATCGACCATGCCCGCGGCCGTGACATCGGCGAGCGTCTCCATGTCGTCCGCCATCGCGGCCACGGCCTGCGCTCGGGGCCGGCTGCCCAAGAGCCCCATGTCCGCCATGGAAATGAGCACGGCACCCATCAATGCGTGATCGCGAGCCGCCGTGTGCGCTACCACCCACCCTCCCATGCTGTGGCCGGCGATCGCAATTCGCTTCGGATCGATGCCGAATTTCGATGCATTGGCGGGATCCCGCAGATACTTGAGCACCGCGTCGGCATCTTCAGGATTCTGCGCAAATCGGAATGATCCCGGGCTGCCCCAGGATCCGCGGTAATTGAAAGTCACGGCATTCCAGCCCGCGCGGCGCACGGCCTGCGCCAGGTCGAGGTTCTTTTCATTGCCGGGCAAGCCGTGGCAGATCACCAAGGTGGGATGCGGACCCGCTCCGGCCGGCGAGTACAACAGCCCGTTGATGAGCAGTCCGTGGCTCGGAATGTGCAGCACGGTCATCGCCGCGGGATGCGCCTTGTCGGCCGGCGGATCGGTGAAGATTGCCGGCGGCGCCGACAGCGCCAGCGCGCCCGACGCGAAACCGATGATCAGCGAAATACACAATAACAGCGAACGCATATTGACTCCTTGCTGTGATACCCGTTGCGATGCCGCCGCTACTTCCGCGCCTTGGCGACCCACGCCTCCACGTCCTCGAGCTTCCGCGGGAAAGCCGCGGTCAGGAGACGATAACCCGAGGACGTCACGATGACCTCGTCCTCGATCCGCACGCCGAATCCTTGCTCCGGCAAATATACGCCGGGCTCGACCGTGAAGATCGCGCCCACCGGCAGCGGCTTTTCGTAAAGCCCCGCATCGTGCACGTCAAGGCCGACGAAATGGCCGAAACCATGAATGAAATCCTTCAGGTACCCGGCGCGGCGCAGCGACTCGTCGGCCACGTGCTGCAGCTCTGCCATGGATACGCCTGGACGAATGGCAGCCATGATGTCTTCCTGGGCCTGGTATACCGCCCGATACACCTTCGCCTGTTCGACGCTGAATTTTCCCGACACAGGATAAGTGCGGGTGACATCCGCGGCATAGCGGCCGTATTCGGCGGCGGCGTCGACCACCACCAGATCGCCATCCTTGAGAAGCCGTGTGTTCTTGTCCCAGTGCAGCACCGCACCGTTCGGACCGGATCCGACGATCGAGGAGTAGCTCAAGCCGGTTGCGCCGCCGGCGAAAAACGCGTACTCCAGCTGCGTCTGCAAATCGCGCTCGGAGACGCCGGCGACGCTGCCCTTGGCGATGGCCTCGTGACCCAAGCGCGTGATGGCGATTGCGCGCTCCATGCGTTCGACTTCATCGCTGCTGTGCACCTCGCGCAGCCCAGCGAGCAACGCGCGCTTGTGAACTACCCGCAATCCAAATCGCTGTGCAACACGCGCCGCCAATTCCGCGTCGTTGCGATCCTCCTTCGCCATGCTCGGCGGCGCGATGATGGTGACGCACTCATGATTCTCTCCCGCACCTTCCAGCGTGCTGTCGGGCGAGCCGCGGCGCACGCGGTCGACGCCGTAGCGCTCCTTGAGTTCGGGCGAGATGGGATCGCGCGGACCGGTCCATCGTTCGGCTTCCGGATCGCGCGGCTTCAGGAACAGCGTCACCTTGTTGAAGGGCGCCTTGGGCGCAAATACCAAAAAAGCACCCGGTTCATTGATTCCAGTCAGCCAGTAGAAGTCCCCATCCTGTCGATAGTCCTCGGTGATGCCGGACACTTCTCCCTGCGCGCCGATGACGCCGATGCATCCTTCGAGCGCCTTCATGACCCGTTCGCGGCGCTCACGGTAGACACTCGTGGGAAGATCGGCCGGCGGTGTGGGAACAGGATGCTGAAATCCGCCGGCCAGTGCCGCGGCGGCTAACAATGTGCTGATCATTGAATGCGGTCCTCAACTGTTGTTATCCGGCAAGTTTCTCCCTTGGCGGTATCATGCCGGAGGCACATAGTATCAGGACGATTGGAGCCGTAGCTTGACTACCCTGCATACCGTTGGACACTCGAATCATTCCATCGAGAAGTTCATCGGTCTATTGACCGCCCACGGCATCACCGCCGTGGCCGACGTGCGCTCCCGTCCGTTCAGCAGACGGCATCCGCAGTTCAACAAGGACCGGCTTGCGGCGGAACTCGCGCGTCACGAGATCGCATATGTGTTCCTCGGCAAGGAGTTGGGGGCGCGCACGGACGACCCCTCCTGTTACGAAAACGGTAAAGTTCAATACCCGCGGCTGGCGGCCACGTCGCTCTTCAAGGCGGGTCTCGAACGGGTGCTCGACGGCGCGCACAAATACCGCATTGCTTTGATGTGCGCCGAAAAAGAACCCCTGGACTGCCATCGAACACTGCTGGTCAGCCGCGCGCTCGAGGGACTCGGCGCATCTATTGCGCATATTTTGGCCGATGGCAGCGTGGAGACTCAGGAGCAAACCTGGTCGCGGCTCATCGAGCTTACGGGGCTGTCGAAAGAAGACCTGTTCCACGACCACGCCGAATTGCTCGCGCGAGCGTGCAAGTTGCGGGAGGACAAGATCGCCTACGTCAAGGATTAGCCGGCAGCAAAAACAACTTCACCGCGGAAGGGTGTGCCGGATCGTGATAAATCGTATTTTCCGCGATCTTGATCGAACGATTGAGGCCCAGCGGCTCGCCCGTATTCGGGTTCACGTCGAAACGCGGAAAATTGCTGCTGGAAATATCGATCCTCAAACGGTGGCCCCGCTTGACCACGTTGGCCGTGTCGAAAGGCCGAACGACGATGCCATAGATTTTGCCCGGCTCGAGCAGCTGGCGCCGCTCCAAGTGGTCTCGATAGCTCGCCCGTACAATGCCATCGGTCAAGTTCATATCGAAGCCGCGCGGAAAATCGGCGCTCGGCGGATACACGTCGACGAGTTTCGCCGTGAAATCTGTGTCCGCCGCCGTCGATGATGCGAACAGCGTGACTTCCACCGGCCCCGCCAACGCCACGTCATCCTTGAGAATCTCGCTTTCGAACACCAGCACATCGGCGCGTGCGCGCAGCGGCAGGTACGGAGCACGCGACCCCGGCATGTCGGGACGCTCGCGTTGATCATAGGCGCCATCCTTCAGTCGCCGCGACACTCCACCGCCGATGGTGGGCACCGGATGTGCAGGATCGAATTGCAGCGTGGTTGCGGCCGCCTCGGTCGCGCTCGGTGTACGCCGATTCAGCGATCCGTCGGCATGCAGATAAAAAAGCGTGGCTTGCGCTTGCGCAGGAGGCCATTGCTTTGATTCGCGCCACTCTCCGCCGTGATAGAGCCGTCCCGCCCCGTCCTTGTGTCCGTCGCCGGTACCCATCAAGAAATATCGAACCGGCGCCTGTGCCGCAGCCGCCGTCTTGATACCCTTCAAATGGGTGTCGAACCAGCGCAGATGAAAATCGGCGTCGAAGTCCTTGATGGCGGCGGCGGCCCCGAAATCCACGTCGCCGGCATAACTGGCTGTATTGCCGTGATGCGTCCACGGTCCGATAACCAGGTGCATCGGGGATTTCTTGAGCGCGCCGAGTCTGCGCCAGTTCTCAATCGTGCCGCGCAGATAAATGTCGTACCAACCCCCGACATGCATCATGGGAATGTCTGACGTCTGCGCGTAGTACTTTTCCCATTGCATGCCGAGCGTGTCCCAATGCGCGTCGTAATCGGAATGGGTTGCCTCGTCGAGATAGTAACTCTCGTAATTCGGCGCAACGGCCAGTGGACTCAAGCCCTTGCGAATCGGCAGCGCCGAGTACCACGCATTGACGTCCTCCTTGGAAAGCATGCCTTTGACCATAGGGTCCTTGGCATCATCCAGAGCCTGCGACCAAGCCCAGGTCAGCTGACGGCCCATTTCGAATGCGCCGTCGTACCTGACGCTGTGATCCCAAGCGTTTGACATGCCTCCCATGTTGAGCAGCAGCGCACGCAGATGCGGGGGTGCGAGTTTCGAGGCGTCCGCCTGCGTGTGCGCCGCATAGGATGTTCCATACATGCCGACCTTACCGTCGCTGAACGGCTGCTTCGCCGCCCACTCGATGCTGTCGTAGCCGTCGTAAGCGTCGAATGCATAGTACTTTTCGAACACGCCCTGTGAATGGTGCCGTCCGCGCGTGTCTTGAACCAACACCACATAGCCGTGCTTCGCGAGCCATTCGGCAACGGAAATTGCCGCCGGGTCTGATTTATCGTACGGCGTGCGATGCAGCAGTACCGGCAGCCGCGCCGCCGTCGCCGTGGTGTCCTTGCCCGGCCGATAGATGTCGGTGGCCAGCAATATCCCGTCGCGCGCCGCCACCATCACGTCTTGCTGGCGAATGACGTCGGGGTACGTGTTCGAGGCGGGCGGCTCTGCAGCACGGGCCACCAGAACCGCACAGAAAAGGGCGAGCGCAAGAATGCCGTCGTACCAATGCCGAGCTGGGGTCATCTTAAGTTTATGCCTACCTTGGGATGCGAAAAAAGGCGCCCGGAAACATTAACTGGATGTGGGCGAATTATTAAACTCGACATTTCTTGCACGCACCGAACTACTATAAAAATAGGCTTTTGAAGCGTTTGACCCGCGAACCCAGGGCGAGTAGAAGTGGTTCTACCACATTGCCCAGGAAGGCCGCCATGTCAATCAAGCTCGTTGTTCTCGTCGGCGCGCTGATCGCCGCGAGTCCGGTTTTTGCCGCAAGCGGCCCCAGTTCCGGAGGTTCAACAAGCGCCACTCCCAGCAGCGGCGGGGGCGGACACTCGGGCGGCGGCTCGGGTGGTGGTAGCGGCGCATTCGCCAATCGCGACGCAAGAGCCGATCATGGACACGCAAGCCCGCATTCAAGCGCTGCGCATGCCGCAAAACCCATCGCCGGCCAACACGTTGCGTTCCAACATTCGACATTCAAGATGTCCGGTACGGATCATCATCATCATCACCACCATCATCCGCACAACTCCAGACGCGAACCTTTCTTCGAGAGCCCATACGTCCCTGACACCTGCTTCCGTTTCGACGATCCGCTGGAGTACCCGCGGAATGATTGCTTCGCTCCGACCAAGAGAACTCCGGAGACTCATCGCCGCTCGTAGAAGATAGAGAATGAATTCCGCTGCGGCCGCGACCTTGTTCGCCGCGATGTTGAGCGGCATGGCGCTGCCGCTACGCGCAGCCGAATCCCCGGACACGTCCATCGAGGACACCGAGAGCAGCGCAAAGGAACTTGCCGCATCGATGGAGCGCTTCAATGCACGGGACCCTCATTCACCTGACACATTGAACGCTCGCCTGTCCTACGCAGTTTTTCTCGCAAAGAGCGAGGGCGGGGAGTGTCAATCTCGGTTGGACAGCGCGCGGAATCAGCTCGAGCTCGCCAAAGCGAATCCCGCGCTCGGCGTCGTGCTGCCCTCGGGACAAGCGCGCTTGAGCGACGCGGAGTATCAAGTTCACTTGGCGCGAGCTGCGTGCAGCGGCTCCGAACCGCGCGAGGCGGAATCGCGCACTACGGAGCTGCGCGCCGCGCTCGAATCGGCGCAGCGCGCGGTCGCCCTGTATCGCGACGCCTTCGATGCCGTTTCCATGGTCACCATGCAATACAATTGCAGCGTGGTGCATCACGACCTCGGCGACTCGGCGGCGGCGATTTCCGCATTGCAGGCCGCGATCGCGATGGACCGCGAGTACGGCTACGCGGACGATGCCGAAGACAACTACTCGCAACTCCTGCAATGGAACGGCCAGAAAGCGGACGACGACCAGGTTGCCGCGCACATGGAAGACTTCCCGGAGCGCTCGGCGACACTGGCATTCGACTGGTTCCCGGGCGACGCCGGGGTGAGGTTCGAATCCGACCACACCCAAGTCGAGGACGGCGAGACCTCTAGTGTCCACGGCACCCGCGAGGCACAACGCCGCGTCCGAAAGGGATTGGGCAGTTGGAAGGTGTCATTCGAACCCCGTACCGCCCACTTTGAGCTCGCAAACCCGACGCTCAAAGACCCGGCGCTTCAGGGGCTCGCAACCTCCCTGGCCGGCATCCTGCTTCAATTCCACGACTTCGAACTTGCGCGAAGCGGTGAGTTCGACAGCCGCGCAGGATCGTTCAGGTTCGCTTCTCGTGTGCGCGCAGACGTGAAGGCACTGATGAGCGACCTTGCGGCTCGAGGTACGCCCACTGCGCCGCTGATGCGCAGCGTCGGCAAAGTCTTGAGCGCGCAGCTATCTCAGAACGTGATCGAAGCTCTGGTGGCCCAGGACTACAACTTTGAGACGGGAACTTGGATTGGCGCAACCCTGGATCAAGGCGTCTGGTACGACATGACCGCATTTCTTTCTTTGCCGCTGGAACCGCAGGTCCTGGTAAAGCACCAGATCGAATTCGCCTACACGCGCCCGATTTCCTGCACCGAGGACGGCAAGGAGACTGCCTGCATTGAGATCGTGCTGCACGCAACACCGGATCCGGCCATCCTCAGGGAGATGCTCGGCAAGCTTGCCCACTCTGCCCACTTGCCGAGCCAACAGCAGCCGCAGCTGCAGGCGCGCACCGACATGCGGCTGATCGTGGACCCCCTGAACCTGGTGGCCTATCGCCGCGACATGCGCCGTTATTCCTATTGGTCGAACGGCACTGCGGGTCCGAATCATTCGCTGAGCGAATCCGAAAAAACCAGCATGGTCAGCGGCCGCTTGAGCCGCACGGACGGCGGCTAGATTCAAGGCGCCTGTTGCGTCAGGTGCGGGTTTAATTCTTGTACCTGCGCCTCGATGAAGTCGAGCGCCGCGGTCTCGACCTGATCTGCGAATTGCTTGCGCCGATTCTTCGAGAACACTCCGCCATTCTGGTAGGCCATGCGAATCAAATTCGCTAGCGTCGAGCCTTGAATGTCGTAGCGGTCATTGACTCGCCGCACGACCTCGTCGTAGCAGCTAAGATACGCGACCTCCTCCTTCAAGTCCTTGCGCAAGGCCTCGAGCGCCATCTCGTACAGAAAGCTCACGCACGACGTGGCATCGAAGTAGCGGTACATCGAGGGTGAGCCCTGAAACTCAAAATCGAAATTCTCCCCATCGAGCCAAGTCACCTTCCAGAACGCGCGCGCAGGCACCGAGAAGGACTTGAGCGCCTGCAAATACTTTAGTTCATTGCGACGCATCGCCGCGGAGAGCGGCAGGATGGAGCCTGAAGGCAGAGCGCCTGACTGGCACAGCGCATAGTGCGCAAGGTAGCGCGACAGCCGTCCATTGCCATCGCCAAAAGGATGGGCGAACACGAAGCCAAAGGAGGCAAGGGCTGCGCGCACCAGCGGTGCAATCTCCGGCGCGGTTTCGACATTGGCAAGCCTCGAAATACCCGCAAGAAGCGAGTGCACGAGAGCGGGGGGTGGCGGCAGATACGAGACTCCGCGAGGGCCCGGCACGCCGCTGCTCAAATGATTCTGGAAGGTTCGAAACGTGGCTTCCTGCGCGAGCTTGCTCGTGACGGTAGCATTTTGAAGCTCCACCCAGTGCTCCTCATCGAGTGTCTGGCGCGCATGGGCTTGTCGCAGCAGGGCGGCGAAGGCTTCCTGCTTGTTGCCTGGCGGCCGCTCGCCCTCGATTTCGAAGGTGCTTCGGGTCTCATCGAGATACGCCCAGGCGAGCGCGCGCTCAAGTTGTGCGGGCGGGACGGCATCTAAAAACTCGCGCACCTGCGCCAGAGGATCGGCTTTGAGCAACTCCTCGAGCTGCGGGGTACGCCGCACGCTCGGACAAAAGTCCCAGTCGCCCACTCCATTGAAGGCGACGCCCCAGCGCTTATCGCGCTTGGCCCCCTCGACTGTCACGTAGAGCGTGGGGTCGAAGAGAAGCGCCACGGATCCTGAGATTCCGGCCGGCAGACCTTCGAGGAGCTGCCCGGTAGTCGCCTCCCAGATCGCACAGAGCTTGCGGATGTACTGCCCGGCGGGCGCGGCACGTAGCTGCGCGAGGAGCGCCGCGGGCTCCAAGTGCGCACTGGCCGCTGCGAGCACCTGAAGATCGGTTCCCTCGTGCTTCAGAGCAAATAAAAGATGCTCGATTACATCCTCGCCCGGAGCGCGCTTGGCGGGAACGGCAAGCTCGCCCGCTAACCGCTCGACCCGGGTGACACTTCGGATGAGGGCCGGGGAGGCCACCGGAGGTAAGGGCAGCTTCAGCCGGTCCTGGACATAGGCATACCCAATGACGGTCATTCGCGGCTCGGTAAGGAGTTGGATGGCAAGGAGCTTAAGTGGGCGGCGAGTTCCAGGACCTCGGGCGCATCTTTTCTATGGCAATCGGTAGTTTTCTATGAATATCGAGATTCTACCGTACTTTTTTATTCATGAACATAACTATTTAATCTTTTCTATGGAGACTCGCTAAAGCTCTCCGTTTT
Organism: Steroidobacteraceae bacterium; assembly: GCA_035488895.1. Taxonomy (GTDB): domain Bacteria; phylum Pseudomonadota; class Gammaproteobacteria; order Steroidobacterales; family Steroidobacteraceae; genus Bog-1198. The sequence continues at coordinate 1,818 of DATHKV010000016.1, read as the reverse complement.
CCATGTGCCGACGGCCACTATTATGAGAACTCTTTGCTGCGGTGCGGGAGCCAAAAAGAAAGGCCTCGCCGATCTCTTTGAGCGGCGAGGCCTGAATCATCTACCTTACATAATCAGCAATCGGTTACATAAGTCTCAACCGATTGAGCGGTAACTACAGGCGCCAACTACATATCCATGCCGCCCATGCCGCCCATGCCGCCACCCGGCGCGCCATGAGAATGCTCTTCTTCCTTCGGCGACTCGGCAATCATGACTTCCGTCGTGAGCAGGAGTCCCGCCACCGAGGCCGCGTTCTGCAGAGCCAGACGCGTCACCTTGGTCGGATCCAGGATGCCCAGATCGATCATATCGCCGTACTCACCCGTCTGAGCGTTGTAACCGAACGTGCCCTTGCCCTCGCGGACCCGGTTCAGAACAACCGCGGCATCCTCACCGGCATTGGTGACGATTTGACGCAGCGGCTCTTCAATTGCGCGCGCCAGGATCTTGATGCCCGTGGTCTGATCTTCGTTCTTGCCGGTGAGCTTCTCGATCGCTTTGAGTGCACGCACCAGAGCAACGCCGCCGCCCGGAACCACGCCTTCTTCGACCGCCGCACGGGTTGCGTGCAGGGCGTCTTCGACGCGGGCCTTCTTTTCCTTCATTTCGATTTCGGTCGAAGCGCCGACTTTGATCACGGCAACGCCGCCGGAGAGCTTGGCAACGCGCTCCTGCAGTTTTTCCTTGTCATAGTCAGAGGTCGCTTCCTCGATCTGCTGGCGAATGCTCTCGACGCGGCCCTTGATGTCAGAGGCCTTGCCGGCGCCGTCGATAATGGTGGTGTTCTCTTTCTCCACCAGAATTTTCTTCGCTTCGCCCAGGTCGTTCAAGGTCGCCTTCTCGAGCGACAAGCCGACCTCGTCGGAGATGACCGTGCCGCCCGTGAGGACCGCGATGTCCTGCAGCATGGCTTTACGGCGATCACCGAAGCCCGGCGCCTTGACGGCGGCGACTTTGACGATGCCGCGGATGGTGTTGACGACCAGCGTGGCGAGCGCCTCGCCTTCCACGTCTTCCGCCACGATCAAGAGCTGTCGGCCGCCCTTCGCAATGGCTTCCAGCAAGGGGAGCAATTCGCGAATGTTGGAGATCTTCTTGTCGACCAGGAGGACCAACGGCTTGTCGAGCTCGGCGCTCTGACTCTGTTGATTGTTGATGAAGTACGGCGAGAGGTAGCCGCGATCGAACTGCATGCCTTCGACCACTTCAAGCTCGTTCTCGAGGCCGGAACCTTCTTCAACCGTGATCACGCCTTCCTTGCCGACCTTCGCCATCGCATCCGCAATCGTCTTGCCGATGCTCTCGTCGGAGTTCGCGGAGATCGTGCCGACCTGCGCAATCGCCTTCGGATCCTTGCACGGCTTGGAAAGCTTTTTGAGCTCTTCGGTGGCCGCAATGACCGCTTGGTCGATGCCGCGCTTCAAGTCCATCGGGTTGGCGCCTGCGGCGACCGACTTCAGGCCTTCGCGGATGATGGCTTGGGCCAACACGGTTGCCGTGGTGGTGCCATCGCCGGCTTCGTCAGACGTGTTGGAAGCGACTTCCTTCACCATCTGCGCGCCCATGTTCTCGAACTTGTCCTTGAGCTCGATCTCCTTCGCAACGGAGACGCCGTCCTTGGTGACGGTGGGAGCACCGAAGCTCTTGTCGAGCACGGCGTTACGGCCCTTGGGCCCCAGCGTGACTTTGACGGCATTCGCCAAAATATTCACACCCTTGAACATGCGTGCCCGAGCGTCGTCGCTGAAGCGTACGTCTTTAGCTGCCATTTGCTGA
>DATHKV010000015.1:0-13903 GCA_035488895.1 Steroidobacteraceae bacterium | reverse complement strand
CATGCGCTCCAAGAGCCGCGGTTGGGTGCGCTTGCGCTCGCGCGAGCCACTCGATAAGCCGCAGATTCTGTTCAACTACATGAGCGACCCCGATGACGGGGTCGAGATGCGCGCCTGTGTGCGCTTGACGCGCGAGATCTTCGCGCAGCGCGCCTTCGACCGCTACCGCGGTCGCGAGCTGCAACCGGGCGAAGGGGTGCAAAGCGATGCGCAGATCGACGCCTTCATCCGCGACAAGGTCGAAAGCGCCTTCCATCCTTCGTGTTCTTGCAAGATGGGCGCGGCCGACGATGTCATGGCCGTGGTCGACCCTGAGACGCGCGTGCGCGGCCTGGAACGGCTGCGCGTGGTGGACTCCTCGATCATGCCCACCGTGACCACGGGCAATTTGAACGCGCCCACCATCATGCTGGCTGAGAAGGCGGCCGATCACATTCTCGGACGCGGCCTGTTGCCGGCTGAGGATGCGCCTTTTTATCGGGCGGCGAACTGGATTACCGCACAACGTTAGTTCCTGGGCACTGTGAATTTGAGCGGCACGGATGGCCTAGAGGATAGGAAGTTTCAAGGCACGGAAGAGCAGTGCCTTGAAACTTCCTATGCCCCTAGGCGTTTCGCGCCGGACGCTCAATCTCACGGTGTCGGACGGCGCGCGTCAATATCACAGGGCCGAGGTCATCAGAATTTGTAGCCGAACGACACGCCGATGATCCGCGGCCGCAGCGGTGTTTCCGCGACGATAAATTGATCGGTGCTGGTGAATGTGCTGGCATGCGAATTGCTCAAGTTTTCAGCGAACGCATTCACGATCCAGGCGTCCTTCGCAACACCAATCGAGGCGTCAAAGGTCGTATACGCGGGATTCTCGAACCGCAACCTCCCCGTCGTGATGCCGGCCACGTCAATCGACGGATTCGAGCCGGCCTGGGTGAATGAATGACCGGTGTGGGAGGCGCCGAATTGAGCGTAGGGTTTGTAATCTCCGATTCGCCAGTCATAGCGGGCGCGCAGGCTGAACTGGACGGGTGGAGCATTCGCGCTCGGCGCGCCGATCGGACCGAAGGGGTTGGTCACGGCGGCGCAATTGGCGCCGGTGTCGTCGCAGTTCTGCGTGATCGGTTTCCCGCAGTTGTTGCACGCCGGATTGTTGTCGATCAGCGCCGGTGAATTCGTTTGCCGGCTACGGTTCCAGGATCCTGCGCCTTGCAGCGTCAGGCCGCTGATCACGCGCACCACCAAGGATGTCTCCCAGCCCGTGATGAGGAAATTCTGGCCGTTGGTATTGTAGAAAATATTGCCGACCAGGCCGGGGTCGAAGAACGCGACTTGAACGTTGTCCCAGTTCTCACGGTAGTACGCACCGTTCCATTGCACCCGATGATCAAACCATTCGGTCTTCCAGCCGATCTCCTTGTTCGTCAATTGATCGGATGTGTACGAACTGGGCAATAGGTATTGGGACACGCCATCCGTGCCGAACGCATGTGGCGCACCGCCGTTCTGGTTGAAGCCGCCGGGGCGAAAGCCCTGCGAATAGGTGAAATACACCATGGCGTCCGGCGTGATGTGCCACGTGACGTTTCCCCTGCTCTTGAATCCGGACTCGGTGTCATGCAGGTTCTGCTTGTTGAGATCGTAATTAGTACCGAGACAACCGGCGGCCGGCGCACCCTGTTCGAAGCAGAAGAAACTGCCCGAGACGCTGCCCACCGAGGAATTTGCGAAACGGAAGTGGCGCGTGCCGGCGGTCAGGGTCAATACCTTCGGGATGATGTCGAAATCCACCGATGCGAAAAATGCCGTTTGTTTGGTTTCGCGCAACGTGTCCTGATAAAAAGAAGTCGTGGGGCCCTGAACGCCGGGATTTACGACCGTTGCGTCCGGGGACGTTCCGATGTTCGTAAAGCAACCGGCATTGCCTCCGGTACCCGCCGGATCGTTGGTCGTACACGACGGCACGGTCTTGTATTGCCAGCCCGTCTGGTCGAACAGCTTGTTGTCCTCCCAGTACGCACCGACGATCGCGCGCAAACGCCAGTCGTCGGGCGTGCTCAAGCGGAATTCATGCTGCTGGTGCGTGTTGCGCTCGTTCGAGTGCCACGTGGCGCTCGGCGAGTAGCAGGTCGCGTTGGGGTTGCCTGCAGCTCCCGAGCCTGCGCCGAAGCACTGATAATAGTCGGCGTAGAAACCGCGCGCGTAATTGGTGTAGTCACCCTCCTGCTGGACATTGCGCACGAGATACCCGCCCGTGTAGACGGCTCTCAAGTCGCCGAATTTTCCATTCAACGTCCATGCGGTGCTTTCGAACTTGTCTTTGTCGTAGGAAGGGTTGAACAACGTGACCTGCAAGGGCTGCAAGGGTGCGCCATCCGAACCATTGGGCTGCTGATAGAACACACCTTCCGAATTCATGTTCTGGTACGACTGCGTCACCAGGAAGTCCCAGTCATCGTTGAACTTGTACAGCGCCTCGGCGCGAACTCCCTGGTAGGTAACCGGGTTGATGGCCCGTGCCGCCACGGTGGCATTGTTGACGGAGGGACTTCCGGGCGGCACGCAAAAGCCAGCGTTCGGCAACCCGTCCGGGCACGCCCCTGTGGCTGATGCCGCGTAGTTGGCGTAGTGAATACCGATGTCGGTGTTCTTGCGGGCGAAGGTCGCCGGTACATTGTCGATGTAACCGCCGCGACGGTCGTTGTAGATCACCGCGCGCACCGCCATGGTATCGGCGATCAGCGGTAGATTCAGCACCGCGGTCAGATTGGTGTTTGGATCGCCGTGCGCGGTGACGCCGTAGCCGGCGTTGACGTTTGCCTCGGTGACGTTGAGCTTCGGCGCATTCGTAATGTAGCGGATGGCGCCGGCCTCGGCGCCGGAACCGAACAGCGTTCCCTGGGGACCCTCCAGCACCTCGATACGATCGATATCGGCGGCATAGATATCTAGATTGCGGTTCGGCAGCTGGCCGGACTGATTGTCGAGATAGATGGCGACATTGGGATACAAGCCGGTGGAGCCGCTGCCCTGGCTGGGCTGCGCGCCGGCACTCAGGCCGCGCATGAAAATTTCATTTTGTCCCGGGCCGTTGTTCGCAGAGGTGACGTTCGGCAGGTATTTGATGTAGTCGTCGAATGTCGAAATATTGAGTTGCTGTAGGGCCTGGCCGGTAAAGGCCTGCATCGCGATGGGCACGTCCTGCATGCTCTGCGAGCGGCGTGTTGCGGTGACGGTGATCTCCTGGAGCGCGTCCGAATTGACGTCGGTGCCGCCGGTCGCCTGGTCGGCCGCCGTTGCACCAAAGGAAACGCTGCCCAAAATGGAGGCGATCGCCAGCGAAAGCTTCGAGTTCATTGTTCCCATCCCCTCTGGTTTTTTTTGAGGTTGCCGCGAATCCCTAAGTCATCTCGCGTTGAACGCGCAATCAATCAATGCGATATGTCGCGTTCGGTCTATCTTGTCTTAAGCTCAGATCGGACGCAACGAAAACATGAGAGACAATAAAGTTGTTAAATAACAACGTATTATTGTATTTATCTCGACTAAAAATAATGCTATGGCTTCCTCACCGAGATTGAACAGCCGTTTAAGCCGCGCCGGAAAATTCGCGCCCGATCTCGCTGAGAAGGCCTTCCGCATACGGTTGGAACGAGCGCCACACCTCCACGTGAAATGCATCCGGCGCGGTACGCCAAAGCACGATCTCCGCTTTGGCGAGCACCGTGCGCGAGCACATGTGAACCGGAAACTCGCGCTCATCCAAATCGAGCGGACAGGCACCGGCGAGAATGGTCGCAGCGTGCGGACCAAAAATTTCCAAGGCGGCCTGCCGATGCGACACATCGACCAGGGAATGAGGGTGGCCTACGAGAGCACTCTCCAGATCTGCCGCGGGCAGCGCTATTTCGCGCGACGCCTGCCACAAGAGGTGCTCGTCCGGTCCGAGCCACAGTGTGGCGCGCTCCCCGAGCGTGTGCGCGCGGCAAGGTTCCGCGGAGAACGGTACGCCCCATACGCTAGCCGCCGCGCCGCGCGCCGCCGCATCGCCTTGCAGGATCAGCCGAGAGGCCGCCGGCTTCACTCGCATCCAGGCGGCGTCAGCCATTCACGCGCACTCCCTCGGGATCGTAAAACACGGGTGAACTGACTTCGACTTCGACGTCCCCCTTGGGCTGGGACACGTACAACGTCGCACCCATGCGCCCCCGTCCGCCGGCGACCATTGCCAGGGCAATGGGAAATCCGACCGTGGAAGCGGCATAGGAAGAGGTCACGTGGCCGATGAGCTGCATGGGCGGCCGCTGCGCGGGCCGCTCGCAAACTTGCGCGCCTTCATCGAGCACGCTACGCCCGTCCTTGGGCTTGAGACCGACTAATTGCTTGCGGTCGGCGCGCTTCATCGAGGGCCGCTGCAACGAGCGCAGTCCGACGAAATCGCTCTTATTTTTGCCGATGGCCCAGGACAATCCGGCATCGTCCGGCGTGGCGGTGCCGTCGGTTTCTTGTCCGACGATGATGTAACCTTTTTCGGCGCGCAGCACATGCATTGCTTCGGTGCCGTACGGCGCGATGCCGAACGCGGCACCCGCGGCGTACACGGCCTCCCAAACCTCGAGTCCATGTTCCGCCGGCACGTTGATTTCGAAGCCCAGTTCGCCGGTGAAGCTGACGCGGAACAACAGCATCGGGTGGCCTAAGATCCTGCCGCGCGCCACGCTCAAGTGGGGAAAGGCTTTGGCCGCGATGTCGACGCCTTCGATGAGCGGTTCGATCACCTTGCGCGCGTTCGGACCTTGGACTGCAATGACGGCCCATTGCTCGGTGGTTGAGGTCAGCCACACCTTGAGCTGCGGCCACTCGGTCTGCCGATAGTCCTCCATCAGCGCGAGCACGCGCGGTGCTCCGCCTGTGGTGGTGGTCACGTGAAAGCGATCCGGCGCCAGGCGCGCCACAACGCCGTCGTCGTAAACAAACCCATCTTCACGCAGCAGGATTCCGTAGCGCGTGCGTCCCACCCCGAGGGTGGTCCAGTTGTTGATGTACAGGCGGTTCATGAACTCGGCCGCGTCCGGGCCGACGACTTCGATTTTGCCCAAGGTCGAAGCGTCGAACATGCCGACGCTGTCGCGCACCGCCCGGCACTCGCGTACCACCGCCGCGTGCATGCTCTCGCCGCCGCGCGGAAAGTAATGCGCGCGCTTCCACAGCCCGACATTTTCAAACAGCGCGCCTTGCGCCTGCGCCCAGGCGTGCGTGGGCGTGGTGCGAATCGGATCGAATAGTTCCTTGCGCGAGACCCCGGCGAAACTGCCGAAAGTGACGGGCGTGTAGGGCATGCGAAAGGTGGTCAGTCCCACCTGTGGGATGGACCTGTTGAGCTTCCCTGCCACGATGGCCATCGCGTTCAAGTTCGAAGTCTTGCCCTGATCGGTCGCCATACCCGTGGTCGTATAGCGCTTGACGTGCTCGATGGAGTGAAAACCTTCGCGCGTCGCGAGTGCGAGATCGCGCGTTGTGACATCGTGCTGCCAATCGACGAAGCTTTTCTGGCGCGATAAATCGCCGGGCAGCGCACCTAGATAGGAGTCATGGCGCCGCTCCAAGGCATCGACTTCGAATTTTTCGCGCGGCCCATCCAATTCAAGCGCCTGCGCCGCGGCCTGTGCGCCGTCCGCCAAGACCTGCTCGAGTCCGTAGATCCCGCGACACGCCCCGGCCGAACTCTCAGCCTCGGCAGAGCGTCCGGGCACAAAGGCTTTGAGCGTGTCGCTCCACTCGAGCTTGCCGCGCGACTGAGAGAACAAGTGAACGCTCGGTGTGTAGCCGCCGGATATGAGCAAGGCATCGCAGTCGATGTGCTGCTCCTTGCTGGGTGCACCGTTTTGCGTAACGGCCAGGGTCACGCCGTTGATGCGGCTGCCGCCGCGGGTATTCAACACCGTGGATTGTGCGCTGACAGGAATTCCAGCGCCGCGTGCGGCCGCTGCCAGGGGCCCCTCGATGCTGCTTCGGACATCCGCAATGGCCGCGATCTCGACGCCCGCGGCCTTGAGATCCAACGCGGTCTGATAGGCGTCATCATCGCTGGTGACGATGACCGCCTTGGAACCGACACGAACCCCGTAGCGATGTAAGTAGGTGTGCGCGGCCCCGGCCAGCATCACGCCCGGCTTGTCGTTGCCCGGAAAAATCAGCGGCCGTTCCAGCGCGCCGGTGGCGAGCAGCACATGGCGCGCGCGCACCTGCCAGAGTCGTTCCCGAGGCAAATGATCCGGCGCAACGTCCATATGATCGGTGAGCCGTTCATTCAAGCCGATGAGATTGTGCGGGAAGTACCCAAAGGCCGTCGTTCTCGGCAGCAGCGAAACTCTCGTGTTCTCCTTGAGCCGCGCAACGGTGCTCTCGAGCCAGGCCGAGGAATGCCGGCCCTCGATGCCGACCGCCGGATCCGACAAGAGGCTGCCGCCGAGTTCGCCTTGTTCATCGCAGAGAATGACGCGCGCGCCGGCATTGGCCGCGGTGAGCGCGGCGGCGAGTCCGGCAGGGCCCGCACCCACAACGAGCACATCGCAGTGCGCATAGCGCTGTGCATAGCGGTCCGGATCGGGCAGCGTCGGCGCCCGACCCAAGCCCGCGGCGCGTCGGATCAACGGCTCGTACACGGCCTTCCAGGCGCCGCGCGGCCACATAAAGGTCTTGTAGTAGAAGCCTGCCGGGAAGAACGGCGACAGCACATCGTTGATGCGACCCACATCGAATTCAAGGGAGGGCCAGCGATTCTGGCTGTGGGCGTTCAAGTTGCGATACAGCTCGACTTGCGTCGCGCGCAAATTGGGCGTGATGCGCGCGGCGTCGCGGCCCACGGTCACAAGGGCGTTCGGTTCTTCGGCGCCGGCCGAAAAAATGCCGCGCGGCCGATGATATTTGAAGGAACGTCCGATGAGATGAACACCGTTCGCGAGCAGCGCGGAGGCCAGCGTATCGCCACGATGGCCCTGATAAGTTCGGCCGTCGAAGGTGAAGGGCAGGAGTTCTTTGCGGTCGATGCGGCCGCCCTCAGGAGTTCGAAACTTCATGGTGGTTTGGGTTCGCCGCGCTTGTAGACGGCGACGAAGTGATCAGTGGTGGTATCGCGCAGCGCGTTGAAGAACTGTCCGCAGCCGTAGGTATGGCGCCAGCGTTCGGCGTACACGCCTTTCAAATTCTCGCGCGTGTACAGAAAACGCGCCCAGGTCTCATCGTCGACCTCGGCAGGTGGCCCGGGGCGAACCAAGTGTGCTTCGCCGCCGTGGGTAAATTCCAGCTCCGGGCGCTCGCCGCAGTAAGGGCAGGGGATGAGCAGCATCAGTGGGCGACCGCGGCGGCTGCCGCCTCGTCGATGAGATTGCCGTCGCGAAAGCGCTCGATGGTGAAGGGCGCATTGATGGGATGTGGCTCGTCGCGCGCGATGGTCCACGCGAACAGGTGCGCCGAACCCGGCGTCGCCTTGAATCCGCCGGTGCCCCAGCCGCAATTGACATACAGCCCTGGCACCGGTGTCTTGGCGACGATGGGCGAGCGGTCCGGCGTTACATCGACAATGCCGCCCCAATTTCGCAGCATGCGCAAGCGGCGAAATTGCGGAAACAATTCGCAAATCGCTTCCAGTGTGTGAGTGTTGATGTGCAGGCCGCCGCGCTGCGTATAAGAAGTATAGGCGTCCGTGCCGGCGCCGATCACGAGTTCGCCCTTGTCGGATTGACTGATATAGGCATGAATGGTGTTCGACATCACCACGCAGGGAAAGACCGGCTTGATGGGTTCGGACACCAGCGCCTGCAATGGAAAGCTCTCCAACGGCAGATGAACGCCGGCCATGCGCATGACGACACTGCTGTGACCCGCGGCGGATACGCCGACCTTGGGCGCTTGGATGTACCCACGTGAGGTCTCGACGCCTTCTACAGCGCCGTTGACAGCGCGGCGGATTCCGGTCACTTCGCAGTTTTCGATGATGTCCACACCCAGGGCATCGGCGGCGCGTGCATAGCCCCATGCCACCGCGTCGTGGCGCGCGGTACCGCCGCGCCGTTGCAGCGCCGCCCCGAGCACGGGATAGCGAATGTCGCCGGCAATGTTGAGCGGCGGACAGAATGCCTTGGCTTGTTCCGGTTCGAGCCATTCGTTGTCAACGCCGTTGCAGCGGTTGGCATGCACATGACGCTTGATCACCTGAATGTCGTGCAGCGTGTGCGCCAGCATCATGACGCCGCGCTGGGAGAACATCATGTTGTAGTTCAAGACGCGGGACAGATTCTCCCAGAGTTTCAGCGAATGATCGTAGAGCGCGGCGCTTTCGTTGAACAAGTAGTTGGAGCGGATGACGGTCGTGTTGCGTCCGGTGTTGCCGCCGCCGATCCATCCTTTTTCCAGCACAGCGATGTTTCTGAGACCGTGCTCCTGCGCCAGGTAATAGGCCGCCCCCAATCCGTGCCCGCCGCCGCCGACGATGACGGCGTCGTATTGTCGCTTGGGTTCAGGCTTGCGCCATTGCTCCTGCCAGCTACGGTGGCCCGACAGACCGCGCCAAAGGAGCGAAAGCGCAGAGAAGGATTGCTTGCGCATGATAGGCGCTTAAGCGCGAAGATCCTTGTTTTCCGGATCATAGGGCGAATCGACCAGCACCGTCGCATGGCGCCGCTCACCCAGGATCTCGATTTGAATCTTGCTGCCCACCTGAGCGTGCTCCGGGCGGATATAGCCCAAACCCAAGCTCTTCTCGAGTGCGTGTCCGAAGTAGCCGGCGGTCGCGCGGCCGATGATATTGCCTTTCACATCGAAGAGCGGCTCGTTGCCGAGCGGATCGGCGTCGGTGACATCGTGCACTTCGAATGTGACGAATCGATGCGGCACGCCCTTGGCCAGCTGCGCCTCCAGGGCGCTCCTGCCCACGAATTCACCCTTGTTCATGCGCACGAAGCGGTCCAGACCCGCCTCGAAAGGCGAGTAGTCGGGCGTCAGGTCGCTGCCCCACATGCGATAGGATTTTTCGATGCGCAGCGATTCCATGGCGCGCATGCCGGCCATGCCGATATCGAATTCGGCGCCGGCGTCGAATAGGGCATCGAACAAGTGATGCGCGTATTCGATCGGAAAGTGCAGTTCCCAGCCCAGAGCGCCCACGAAGTTGACCCTCAGCAGGTAGACATCGGTGGCCAGGCCGACCTCGCGCACTTGAGCGGTCAGCCAGGGGAAGGAAGCATTGTCCAACGGGCCATCCACCAATTTGGCCAGCACCTCGCGCGATCGCGGACCCGCCACCACGAAGCAGCCGCGCGACATGGTGATATTGCGCAGCACGACGCTGCCGTCGGCCGGCAGGGTCTTGAGCAGGTAATCGCTGTCGTAGCGTTCCGCTGCGCCGGCGCTCACGACATAGAAGTGTTGATCGCCGATTTTTGTGATGGTGAATTCGGAGCGAATGCCGCCCCGGCGGGTGAGCGCGTGGCACAGCGACATGCGCCCGGTCTTGGTGGGGATCTTGTTGGCCACCAGCGAATCCAGCCAGGTTTCCGCGCCGGGACCGGTCACCTCGTGCTTGGTAAAGGGGGTGAGATCGATGACGCCCACCTGTTGCCGGATTCGCAGCGCCTCGCGGCCCACATGCGGGAAATAGTTGGTGCGGCGGAAACTCCAGCGATCTTTGGCCTCAACCCCTGAGGGTGCGAACCAGTTGGCGCGCTCCCAGCCGTAGCGCTGACCAAACACCGCGCCCATGCGCTTCAACTTGTCGTAGACCGGACTGGTTTTCGCCGGCCGGGCATCGGGCCGTTCCTCATCGGGGTAGTGAATGACGAAGACATTGCGATAAGTTTCTTCGTTCTTTTGCGTCACATAACGTTTGGACGTGTAGGGCCCATAGCGACGCGGGTCCACCGCCATCATGTCGATGCCGGGTTCTCCCTCGGTGATCCATTCGGCAAGTTGCCAACCCGAGCCGCCGGCCGCGGTGATGCCAAAACTATGCCCCTCGTTGAGCCAAAGGTTGCGCGTACCCCATGCCGGGCCGATCAATGGGCTGCCATCCGGGGTGTAGGCGATGGGGCCATTGACGATGTCTTTGATGCCGCAGGAGCTTAAAGAAGGGACGCGCCGCTGCGCGGCTTCCACATGAGGCAGCAGCCGGTCCAGATCGCCCTCGAACAAATTCTTACCGAACCAATCGGGTACTCCATCGGCGAAGCGCGCCGGCGCGCCGGCTTCGTACGGACCCAAGATCCAGCCCAGGCGCTCCTCGCGCAAATAATAGGATTGGTCCGATTCGCGCAGCACCGCGAGTTCACGCCCGCCGGCCTTGCGGTACGCCTTCAGCTCCTCCGATTCGTCGTACACGATGTATTGATGCTCAACCGGAATCGAGGGCACATTCAAGCCGAACAGGCGCCCGGTCTGCCTTGCATAGTTGCCGGTGGCGCAGACCACGTGCTCGGCAATGATGTCGCCCCGGGTTGTCGTCAGATGCCACTCGCCGGAGGGCGTCCGCTTCACCGCGGTCACTTCCGTTTGCTCGTTAATCTCGGCGCCGCGCGCCCGGGCGCCTTTGCGCAGCGCCATGGTCAAGTCCGCCGGTGCAATATGTCCGTCATCGGGATGATATAAGGCGCCCACGATATTCGCGGTTGCGGCGCCATCGCCCAGCTCGACCAGCGGCCAGAGCTCCTTGACCTCACTGGGTCCGATGATCTGGAAGGGCACACCGATGGTATTGGCCGTGCCGCAGTATTTTTGATATTCATCCATGCGTTCGGCGCAAGTGGCGAGCCGCAGATTGCCGGTGACGTGGAAACTGACTTCCTGGCCCGTCTCCGCCGGAAGACGCTTGTAGAGGTCCACCGAGTATTTGTGCAGTTGACCGACGGTATAGCTCATGTTGAACAGCGGCAACAAGCCCGCCGCATGCCACGTCGAGCCGGCGGTGAGTTCAGCGCGCTCGAGCAGCACCGCATCCGTCCAGCCCTTCAGCGCCAAATGGTAGAGCGTGCTGACGCCTACCACGCCGCCGCCGATCACGACGACGCGGCTATGTGACTTCACGTGATGATCTCCCAACGCAAATACGTCCGGCAGTGTAACCAGCAGGGAAGCCGGCAGCACGCCAATTGCGACAGTCCCTTATGGAAATGCGACCGAACGACCCCCTCGTGGCATAATTCAGCGCATGGAATCTCCGGCTGTGCCGCGCAAGTGCAGGTACGCGTTTTTGACGCTACCCAACTATTCCTTGATCGCGGTAGCCAACGCCGTTGAGCCCTTGCGCATGGCCAATCGCCTGATGGGCAGGGACGTCTACGAATGGTCCATGGTCAGTCTGGACGGGCTGCCCACGGAGGCCAGCAGCGGACTCAACTTATCGCCGACCGTGGCGCTCGACAGCTTGGGCGCGGTGGACATTCTCTTCGTTTGCGGTGGAGTCCACGTGCGTGAGGCGGTGTCGCCGGCGCTGCTGACCTCGCTGCGCCGGCTGGCCGACAAAAAAGTCGCTCTGGGCGGATTGTGTACGGGGGGATATGCCCTCGCCAAGGCCGGATTGCTGGATAACTTTCGTGCAACCATCCATTGGGAAAACCTCTCCGCTCTGCGCGAGCAGTTTCCGCGCGTGAGAATCAGCGACCAATTATTCACGATCGACCGGGACAGGCTCACCTGTTCGGGCGGCACGGCACCGCTTGACCTCATGTTGCATCTCATTGAAATGCGGCTCGGATCCCGGATCTCGCAGCTGGTGTCAGAGCAGTTTGTCCTGGACCGTGTCCGGAAGGATACCGACCGGCAGTACATTCCATTGCGTGCCCAGATCGGCGTTTCCCATCGCGGATTGATCCGCGTGGCGCAGCTCATGGAAGAGAACATCGAGAGGCCGCTGCCGCTGGAAGCCATAGCAAAATCAACCGGATTGTCGCGCCGGCAGATTGAGCGGCTCTTCAAACGCGATTTGAATTGCGTGCCCAAGCGCTACTACCTGGAAATGCGGCTGCGACGGGCGCGGGAGCTGCTTTTGCAAACGGCGATGCCGATTACGGATATCACTGCCGCCTGCGGATTCCAATCACCGCCGCATTTCTCGAAATGCTACCGCAGTCAATTTGGCTACCCGCCGAGCGAGGAACGCAAAATCGGCGGCAGATCCGCGGCGGCCGCGTCGGTTTGAGGTGCGGCGCGACCGATGTCCCTGTGCTGTCGTTTATTGCTTCTAAAGCGTCGCTTTCCACGCCGGGCGATTCTGTGCATTTGTTATGGTATCGAACCCGTTTCAGCCAGGATTTGACCCATGAGCGCACGCGATGCCATGTTGAGCCGCCTTCGGAAGCGCAAGCCCGCAACGCCGTTGGACAGGGAATTTTATTGCGGTCAAGAGGACTACCAGCTCGACCTGGAAATGATCTGGTACCGCGATTGGCTGTTCGCTGGGCACGACTGCGAAGTCTTGAACGCCGGCGACTACCTGACCGTTCAAGTGGGAGAATATCCGATTGTGGTGGTGCGCGACCGGGAAGGGGGCCTACGCGCTTTCCACAACAGCTGCCGGCATCGCGGCTCGCGAATCTGCTCCGCGGTGCATGGCACGTCGCCGCGCCTCGTCTGCCCCTACCATCAATGGACCTACCAGCTTGACGGCCGATTGATTGCGGCGCGCGATATGGGATCGGATTTCGACAAGTCCCAGCACGGACTGAAGCCCGTGCATTGCACCAGCGTGGGCGGCTACATCTGGATCTGCGTGGCGCGGGTCGCGCCTGATTTCGAGCCGATTCGCAAGCACATCGAGCCGTATTTCCTGCCGCATCACATGCACGACACCAAGGTCGCCTTTGAATCCACCATCATCGAGCATGCCAACTGGAAGCTCGTTTGGGAAAATAATCGCGAGTGCTATCACTGCGCCGTGAATCATCCCGAACTGATTCGCAGTTTTCCCGAGAATCCGGCGACCACCGGCGTCGAGGGCGCCGCGGCAGACCCCCGCATCACGGCGAGGTGGACTCATTGGGAATCGATTGGACTGCCGAGCAAGTTTCACATCGCCAGCAGCGGCCAATACCGCACTGCGCGCATGCCGCTGGTCGAGGACACGGTGAGCTTCACCATGTCCGGCAAGGCGGCGGTGCGCCGGCCGCTGTCACCCTCGATCAAGGAACCGGACGTCGGCACGTTCCTTATGTTCAATTATCCCAGCATCTGGAATCACGTCATGGGCGACCATGCGAGTTCATTTCGCATGTTGCCGATCAGTCCCACCGAGACGCAACTGACCACGAAGTGGCTGGTGCACAAGGACGCGGTCGAAGGCGTCGACTACGACCTCAAGACCCTGACCGAAGTCTGGTTGGCGACCAACGAGGCGGATCGACGCATCTGTCAGGAAAACCAGAAAGGCGTGATGTCGCCGGCCTACGATCCGGCGCCGTACTCGCCGGTGCACGAGAACGGCGTGACGCAATTCATCGACTGGTACGCCTCGCATCTGGAGGAGCGGCTCACCGAAGGCCAGCTGGCGCGGAAGGTAGCACGCTAGTATCTCGGCACTGTGAATTTGAGCGGCGTGCATGGGCTAGGGGGATGGGAATCTTCGAGGCACGAAAGGCAGCAGTGCCTCGAAGCTCCCCATGCCCCCAGGCCGTTCACGCAGGACGCTCAATCGCACGGTGCCGGAGGACGAGTCTCGAGTGGCTACCGTCCCTCGGGCGCCGGCATGTGATATCGATCGGCTCGAGTTCTCGTCAGGGACGGTAAAGAAGACTCGAGGCACTGTTGCCTTCGTGCCTTGAGTCTTCTTTACCCTCCCTGCTGAGTGCTACAAGCGGTCAAAATCAAGCGCTAGGTCGGCCGATCACCGATGATGGTGGCGCGGTTCATGACGCGCCGGGAA
>DATHKV010000014.1:0-3281 GCA_035488895.1 Steroidobacteraceae bacterium | reverse complement strand
CGGTCTGGCGGTGTTCGCTCAGTTCGGCCCCGGTGAGGTATTCAGTGATGATTTGATGCGACGAAGGTTTACAGGTCAGGATGAAGTTGCCGCCCGCTTTTTGAATGGCGGCGGCGATTGGTTGGCAGGCGAACAGGTCGTCGCCAAGAAAGATTGGGGCGATGTCGCACCACCGCCGGACCATGCCGCTCGAGCCAGCGTTTCGCGGCGTTGCGTTCGCAGTCCTGCTTTTCGGCATCGGTCCGCTTCGCGCCCCGATCCTGGGGGGCGATGAATTCCGGCGGCAGCGGCAGGACCTGTTGGTGGCTGGGCGCCACGATGGTGGCGCCCAGGAAGGCGTGGAAGTATTCCTTGTCGCCGTCCGAACGCTTCCGGGTGGAACAACGCCGGCAATGAATATGGCGTGAGCAGAAGTGTTCAGTGCCATCCAGAGCGATCAGCACCCGCCCGTTCAAACGCTGGAACGGCGCGAGTATGCCTTCTGTATCGATGGTTTTGTAAAACACTGGATCAAACGCCGAGCCTGTCCGTAAATCTGTGTGCGAGGCATAACCAACGCCAGGAGGCGTCTTATGCCGAGCAAAATCAAGAAGCTGGTGCGTGACGTCGGTAAGCTTCCCTCGATCCCGAAGGAGCTAATCGCGCAATTCCTGACCGGCCCGATGACCGGCGAGGCGATCAACGCGGCGGGGATCGCCTTTAAGCAGGCGCTGATCGAGGCCTCCCTGAACGCCGAGTTGACGCACCACCTGGGCTACGCGCCGGGCGGGGAGCGTCCGGAATCCACGACCAACCAGCGTAACGGCGTCACCGCCAAGACGGTGCTGACCGGCGACGGCCGCGTGCGGATCGAGACCCCACGCGACCGGGACGGCAGCTTTGAGCCTTTGCTGCTGCCGAAACACGCGCGCCGGTTCACCGCGTTCGACGACAGCATCGTCGCTCTGTATGCGCGCGGCCTGACGGTGCGCGAGATTCAAGGCTATCTGCTTGAAAGTTACGGCACCGAGGTCAGCCCCGACCTGATCAGCACGGTGACCGACAGCGTGCTGGCGGAGGTCACGGCCTGGCAGGCCCGCCCGCTGGAGACCGTATATCCGGTTGTCTTCTTCGACGCCTTGCGGGTGAAGGTCCGCGAAGACAACGTGGTGCGCAACAAAGCGGTATACCTGGCACTGGGCGTCCGCCGTGATGGCTCACGCGAGATCCTGGGCCTGTGGATCGAGACCACCGAGGGCGCGAAGTTCTGGATGAAGGTGTTCAACGATCTGAGGACCCGCGGCGTCAACGACATTCTGATCGCGGTGACCGACGGACTGACGGGAATGCCGGCGGCGCTGGCGGTGGTGTTTTCGCGGACGACGTTGCAAACCTGCATCGTGCATCTGATCCGTAACAGCCTGGATTACGCCAGTTGGAAGGACCGCAAGCAACTGGCCGCGGCACTTCGCCCGATCTACGCGGCCGCCAGCGCCGAAGCCGCCCTCGCGGCGCTGGATGCGTTTGAGGAAGGTGAATGGGGACAAAAGTTCCCGACCGTCGTCGCCGCGTGGCGGCGGGCCTGGGATCAGGTGATCCCGTTCTTCACGTTCCCGCCGGAGATCCGGCGGGTGATCTACACCACCAACGCGATCGAGAGCGTCAACGCGCGGGTGCGCAAGATCATCAAAACACGCGGCCATTTCCCCACCGACGACGCGGCGAACAAACTCATATGGCTCGCCTTGCGCAACATCACCGCCGGCTGGAGCAACGCCGCGCACAACTGGAAGGAGGCGATGAACCAGTTCGCGATCCTCTACGACGACCGCTTCAACGCGGCCGGCTGATCCCTCTGTCCATCGTTACGTAACGGAGAACAGCCATGCCCAGAGGCCGTATTCCCGAAAGTTCCGTTCCGCTGAGCAATGCCGAGCGCCAGGCTCGCCATCGTGCGAAAATGCTGGCGGTTCAACCGCCCGCCATCAAACGCCCCCGGACAGCGCGGCGAAGCCGGTCGAAGCGCTGGAATGATGCTTTGGCCGAAATGATCGCGGTCCAGGCCGAATGCGCCGCCTGGTTCGAAGCCCTGCCGGAAAGCCTGCAGGCCAGCGCCACGGCGGCGGCGCTTCAGGAGATGATCGATCTCGATCTCGACGCCATCGCCACGGTTCAGCCGCCGCTTGGATATGGCCGTGACTGAGCGGTGCGCCACGACGCCTTGCCCGCATGGTGGCGCCGCGTGTGAGCCGTGGCAAATCGTGGGTCCTCGCCATGCTCGCCTCGAAAGGGAGGCTGCGCGTGGCTCCGGTCCCGCCGAAGACGGCGGATTTGACACGGCTCGCACGCGGCCGCCGGGACAATGGCAGGTCGGGACAAAGGAACAGGCGCTTTGATCGAACCAAGGAACAACGAAGACCACGCGTCGTGGCCTTGCCGTCACGATCATCCGTCACTTACAGTCGGTCACCCAATGGTGGGTGAGACTGAACAAACCTCACACACAGAAATTCGGATACTCCCCAAACGCCGCTTGCGATGCGCCGTCCAGCATCAGCCGAATGTAAGTATCCGTCGGAATGGCGGATATGCCGAACAGGGTCTGGCAGTTCGATCTTCCGTGCCCCTCCTCCAGCGCACGCTGATGCGCCAGGAACGACGGACTTCCCACGAAGAACAGCGAAAACGCCGAGAGACCGATCCGCGGCATGATGAAATCCGCCGACTGTTGCATGCAGGACTCGGTCACGCAGGGCTTGGAACGCCGGGCGCACAGGTAATGCGACCCAATCGCATTTAGAACCGCTGGACATTCATATATTCATATGTTGGGTTGACAGGGTTGAACACAGCCGAACTCGTAAGCCCCCCGGTTCCTTCCCGTCAACCGGACCCGGCCCCGTGTAAATTTTGTCGATCCGGCTGGTTCTGTTTACCTCTCATTAATTCATTTGGTTCAGTCTCCGGTCAGGCAGAAAAAAACTTGCCGTCTGTGACTCACGAACTCGCGGAGTTCTTCAGATGGCATTGTGCGATTACGCGCCTGCATTTCGTGAAAGTGCTCCGACAAAAAATGTCGTCATGTATGTAACCCGACGACAGGTAGATCCTCATGACAACATCAAATTTTACGCCCGCGCAGATCGCGGGTATGAGCACCAGCGCGATATCGGCGCTCTCCACCGACCTCATTCAGGGTTTCACCTCCACCCAGGTTGGAGCGCTGTCCTCGGCGCAGGCCAAGGCGCTGACCACGGATGAGATGTCGGCGCTGACCACGGCGAACGTGGTCGGTCTGACCA
>DATHKV010000013.1:0-10307 GCA_035488895.1 Steroidobacteraceae bacterium | reverse complement strand
TTATGGTTGGTAGTTTTCCTTGATCGTGATCCCGGCTTCCGGGACATAGGCGCCATCGCGCTCTATCGGCTGACCATCGTTGCCCGGCGTCTTGCCGCGCTTGATCTGCTTCATCATCTCGTCCAGCCGCAGCTTCTCTTTGCGCTTATCGGCCTCGTCATATTCCTTCAGCTTCTTGCACAGGAAAAAGCGCAAGGGCTTGCCGAACTGATCGACGCCAGCATGGCGTTCGATGCGCGTTCCGGCGCCGGTCTGCCGGCCATCCTTGGCCAGCTCGTGGTCTTCCACGAAGTCCCAATCGTCGTGCACCGTCTTGTTCTCAAGACGCCCCGGCCGATCCGCTATCCAGTGGTAGCGATAGAGAGGATCGTTCTTCATGTGATCGGGGATCGACAGCCGTAAATGCGAGTTGACGCCCATGTCCTGGCGGCGACGACGCACGGCCTTGGTTTCTTCCGCACGGGCGCGCGGCGGCATGGTCGGCTCTTTCGGCGGCCGGCCTGGACCGCGCCTGATTTCAAGATCGGTCATTACTGGCTCCAATAGGCTGCGGCGGCGTCCGCCTTGTCCTTGTACAGGCCCTCCTTGATGTGGCCCTCCATCACCCGGCGCTCTTCGCCCGGGATATCCGTGAAGCCCTTGCCCTTCGGGGCGGCAGCAGTGCGCTGCCCAGCCTCCACCGCGCTATGGCCGTTCTTGGCCGCAGGGGTCTTGCTGAACTTCTCGGGAAAGCGCCGGATTATCTCGGCGCGCGTCTTGGCGAGGTTTTCGGCGATCGTCAGCCCCGGCTCGTCTTCCATGAGCTGCTCGTGGATGCCCTCGGCCGCCCTGTTCAGCATCTTGCTCTTGGTGAACCAGGGGTTTTCGTTCACCCATCGCTCAACGTCCGGATGCGGCTGCTTTGCACCCTTCTCGGGCTCTTCCTTGGCGGTAGGCTTCCCAGCCTCCTGCTCCGCCTCGTAAAGCTGCTGCTCCATCTGGTTCTGGCGGTCATATTCCGCCGTGTCCCCAACTTCGACAGCAGCGCGGCGAGCGGCCTCGATCTCGCCGTACATCTTCTTGCGCTGGACCTTGTTCAGCGTCTCCATCTTCTCAAGACGCTTTTCAAAAAGCGCTTTCTCGGCGGCAACCTGCTTCTTCAGCTCGCGGTTCTCGCGAGTCAGATCGTCAACTGACTCCCGAATTTTCGCGGGCTTGGTGCGATCCAGAAAGGTTTCAGCGTCAGTCCATCGGGACGTATCACCCCTCCATTTCGCCTTAGGCTTCCAGCCAGCTTCAATGGCCTTGGCCTCGATCTCCGAGACCTCGTCATCGCCGCCGTCTTCACCTTCGGCCGCCTGGACCTCGTCCTCGCCCTCTAGGGCGTCGTCTTCATCTGCCATGGTCATTAAAAAACCCGCGATAAGCGGGTCGTCTCCTCTTAGATTTCGGCCAGATGCTTCTTCTCGCGAAGCATGTAGCCCATGATCGGCCAAAGCTGCCGGATTGCATCGTCGCGAACCAGCTTGCGCCCATACCCCTCGTCAAAATTCTTAGGATCGGCAGGCGCCGATTTACCCACCAGCACATAGCCGTTCCTGAGCTTGAACATGCCCACCGTCATATGCGGCGCGAAGGACGGGTGAATGTATTCCTCGGCCACGATCTGCGCTTCCAAATCGGCAAGCGTCACGCGCTCAGTGCCGGGATGCTGGACGGCTGCAGCCTCGGCTTCGGCTGCCTTCAATGTCTCGGATGTCATGCGATTTTACCTCTTTCATAAAAAACCCCGCTATCAGAGCGGGGCGTCCTCTCAGTTAGTGGGTGCCGTCTCTCCGAGCTGTCACGCCGTTCCGCACCTCTGAGCCGAAGCTCAACTTCGCATGGCTAGGACGTACCGATATGTGGCGGGCCGCACCCAACAGGGCCTGCTAAGCCATAGCCGGAGAACTACTCCGGGCACCCGCCTTCCCGCAGGAGGGAACTCAATGCAGCGTCTGAAACTCGCCCGGATATTTTTTCCGCACGATCGCTTCGACCTGCGCTAGATTCTGTTGCAACGTCAGGTTCGGCTCATCGCGCATCAGCCGCATGTGCTCGACCTGAGCCATCTCATTCAGGAAGCTGTTTTCCAGATACCATTTGTTGTGCATCGCCCATTCGTGGACGATCACAACCTCGCCCCATCGGTCCTGAGCGGGCGTAAGCTGCTTGATGCGGCGCCCCTTCCACCGCATGCCCAGCTCAGTGGCGAACGCGCCAATCAGGAAACTGCAAATGACCAGCAGGGCATAGGTCACGATGATGAAGATCAGGTCGCGCATCCCTAAAACTCCAGCACCGCCACGATATCCTTGTCGTTCAAGAGGCGATATTCGCGCGGCTCTTCATGGCCACGCTCGTTGATCACCGGCTTGCCCTGCACCAGCATCCCCGCATAGCGGGCGAAGACGATCCGCTCACCAATCACGGGCAGGCGGCTGGCGGCCGGCCAATCATGATAGCTGAACGCGGCGGGCGACATGGCGATAATGCGGCCCGTCACGCTCCCGTGCGCATACATCGCGGCATAGGCTTCCGGCACGGCGATATTGGAGCGGCGCGCGCGAATCTGCGTTTCGCTCTCGTCCGGCAGCACCAGCACCTTGAACTCGGTCGGAACGATGCCGCTATCGTTGATGCGCACGAGGTCCTCGGCGACGATGTTGGGGTCAGCTTCATCGGGCATTATCGCACCAAGGACGCGGTGATATGCGTCGCTCTCTTCCTTTGTGCATGGCTCCAGCATGTTTTTCAGATAAACAGGCTGAAACGATCCAGCCTCGGCCGCGTCGCTTTGGGCGTCGCCGTAGACGGGGGTGTTGGCCTCACCAATCCAGCCGATGCCCCATGTCGATACCGGAATCGGCCTCGCCGTTTCCTCGGACGCAATACGCATCACATGATCTTCTGGCGGCGCAGCAGGCCTCTCCTTACCGCTGTAATAATCCGCCTCTGTCTGGCCAGATCGACGTTGATGTTCCTTTATTTCCTGCTGTTCATTCCAAAGCGCCTCGCGCCTCGCCTCGTCATTATTCATTCCTGCATCTCCATCGTCTTTTCGATGTCTGTGATATCTATGCCGCGCACCCAATCGAGCGTCTCATAGCGCTCCCGGCACGACGTCCAATCTTCATCCGCCGCAACGCCTTCCCAGGCGCGGTGCTCGTAGGTCTGCTTGGTGCGCGCCATCTCCGCTTTCAGGAATGTGTCCATGAACCATTCCGTGACCGGTGAGGCGCGCCACTGTTCGAAGTCCTCGGGGGAGGGTTTCATTTCACATTCGCCAGCAATGCGCGGTCGATGACGATGGCCGCAACGCGCGTGAGGTCCTCGATCGGCCAATCGCGCATCATGACCCAGTATTCGCCTTCGCTCATGTTCATGCCGCCTCTTCTTGCTGAACCGCTCCACGGGCGCGAATGGCCGCGCCAACCTCGGACAATGCGCAGGCGATGTTCTGGTCGCTGGACAATGGGTCTGCCTTGGCAAACTCATGGGCTTCAGCGAAGACAAATGCCGCACAAGCCTCACGCTCGGCGGCTGCCGCTTCACGAAGAGCGGCGGCGATGGCGCCTCGAAGACCCGTTTCATCTCGCGGAGCAAGTTCGCCATTGACGAAGCTGTCTATGACCTCCCGCGCCTTAGCTTCGAATGCGTCGGTCATGCCGCCTCGCCTCGCTCCGCAGCCTCTTGCTGCTTTTCCTTCAGCGCCATCTCGCGCTCTGCAAGCGCCGCCTCATGCGCCGTCTTGGCGTTCTGCAAGCGCTGCGTTTCCGTCGCGAGCGCCTGGTCCTGGTCCAGATGCCCGGACATCACGGCCGCATGCTCCATCGCCGATTGCTGGTGAATCGACTGCGTTTCGACCGAGGTCTTCTCGGCAATCGACAGATCCTTCATCGCCGACGCCTTCTTCTTCTGCACTTCGGCCTCGGCATTGGCCTGCATCAGCGGATCGGGACCTTCCGGCGTCGGCTTGATGAGCTGGTCGATGTCCTCGATGTTCGCCGCTATGAAAATGCGGCGCAGGCCCTGCTCCGTATTCATGTTCGGGTGGCCCATATTGGACTCGATGATCTGCGCCTTGGCCATCTTCTGCATGTCCGTGACTTGGCTCGGATCGGCGACCGGCACAATATCGCAGTTCTCGTATTCGTAATCGCCGGCCATGGTTGGGCGCTCAAGATGCACGGCGAGCTGCGGCGGGAGTTCCTGAGGGGGCTGCTGCATCTGAGGGGCTTGGGCGGCAGCGCCTGCGGAGGATGCCGTCGCGGTACCGCCGCCCATTGCCTCACCGGCCATCGCTCCGGGAGCTTGCGGGGCGCCGCCACCTCCGGCGCCAGTTCCTGGCTCCATCGGAGGGCCGCCATTGTGGCCCATCATCGATTGCTGCTTGAACTGCTCGACGGCCTGCAGCACCTGAGGCGATGGCGACCAGTCGATAATGCGCTGATATTCTTCCTCATCGGGATAGCGCCGGTTCAGCTCATAGAGCAGCCTGAATTCCCTGGCGAGCGAACGAAACAGCCGCTTGATGATCGAGGTGAAGACCTTCAGGCCCTGCTCGATCAGCGCCAGCAGCGTCGTCGGCTGCATGGTCTGAGCATGCGCGTCGCCGGTCAGCACGTCCTGCACGGATGCGATCTGCTTGCCGGCGTCGATCAGCAATCCCAGCACCTGGAACAGCACCGGCGAGGGCCCATGGAAATTATGCGGCACGATGGCGTCACGGATATTCTTGCCCGGCACGTTAAGCTGGGTCCACTCGTTCATCGCAATGCGGATCTGGGCCTTTTTCAGGTTCATGCCAGACCCGAGGAACCCGCCGCCTGAATTCTGAAGGTGCGCCGCGTCGATGATCTGATTGAGCGAAGTGTTGACCGCCTCGCCGATGGCACGCAGCAGCCGCCCGAATCCGATGCCGTAGAAGCCGCCATTGGGGTCCGGCAAAAAGGGGAAGTGCACGAAGTAATCGCGGCGCGGAATGCGCACGATCACACCGTCCTCACGCACCCTGGTCTTCTGCAAGTCGTAGTTGGCCACGACGCGCACGCACTTGCCTGAATCCTTGTGCACCGTGACGATCCAGGGCTCGCGCAAGCCATCGCCGTCCAGGTCCTCGAAACGGTGCTGCTCCAGAAACACATGCGGCGCGTCGCTATCGCTGGGGCTGTCAGTCTTGCCGTCCGGGCGCGCTATGCCAGGCGTGCCGCCGGCCGATCCATATTCGAACTCGAGGAACGTCTCGCCGCGAATGCGCTCTTCGATCTGATAGGGGTAAAGCTCGATTTCGTGCGTAATGCGCGGCACATCACGCAAGCTCTTGGTGTTCTGATTGACGACGACGTTCATGGCCGAAATGAAATCGGAGCAGTTCTTGTTGTTCTCGACATCGCGATAGACCTTCTTGAACCCGTCGCCCAGCACCGGAAGCTGGTGGCACATGGTGTCGGTTTCGTTTTCCCAGCCATCCATTTCCTTCAGGATCTGGTAGGACATGTGCGTCGAGACGCGCTCGGCCCGCGCCTGCTTCAGCCCCATGGGATCGGGACCGATGACCTTGATTTTCACGATTTTGTCGCCCGGAACCATCGCCGGATAGGACCGCGCCCCGAACTGCAAGGCCGAGTTGGTGAGGATAGGATATTTGATGTTCGAGGCTTTCTCGAACGGATAGTTCTTCACCTCGGATTTCTGCAACACGGCGTCCATGGACAGCCGCGCCTCTTCCTCCCAATCCGACCGCGACGACTTGTCGATGGTGTATTCGTCGATGACGCGCGAGGCCATGGCGCTCAGTACATCCTCGGCCAGCTCCCCGGCGATATTGGCGCTTTCGTCCCACTTCTGCAGCTGCTCAAGCGGGTGCGGCTTTTGCTGCTGCTCTTCGGTGGGCATTTCAGGATCGGCATCATCGTCCTGATAGATTTCAGGAAGCGCCATGAGCCTCACCAAAGTACGAAGACTTGCATTGATCGCAACAGTCTAGCCACGGCCCGCGAGGCAATGGTGTTGGCCTCAAATACTCAAGCGCAAATGCAATATTTCTAACGCTTCCGCCATGCTTAATTAACTCTTCGCATTCAAATCGGAGGATTTGTTGCAGGGCGATACCGATTCCGGAGTATCGCTTTATATCCTTCCGACCTAGGATCATGATCGCCGTCTCAAAAAGCGGCCGCTTGCTCATCTTGAGCAAGAGTTTCTTAACTTCATGGCGTCCGCCTACGTTGCATGCCGCGCGAATAGCCTTTGGCACAGCTTCGCCCTCGCCGATCTCCTGATCGTCGATTGGGTAGAGTTCGGGGAGTGCCATCAGGTGTTAGCCGACCTTACTTCGAATTCGCCGGTTGCCTTTCGGATGATCGTTTCCCCATCGAGGGCGCGCACGACGCCGTCGCTCGTTGCCACGTCGCAGCACGCAAATACTTTGCCAGCCCACACCCCAAACTGCGGCGGAAGCGGACCAGCCTGGTACGTCGTGATGGCTCCGCTTGCGACGGCTTCGGCAAACCAACTTGGCCATGCGAAACCAGGGGCGACGCGAACGGATTCGATGCGGTGGATTTGGGGGAGGGCCAAAGATCAATCGTCCAATTCAGCTTCAAGCTGGTTCGCTGCCCGGCGCAACAGCTCACGCGATTCCTGAAAAAGCTCAACGTCATCGGAATCCGACAACTCACGCAGCTCTCGGATCATCTCGCGGATTTCAGCTACGTCCATCTCAATACCCCGTTTCCATCGAGCGGCATCAATTCAGATGCGGGCACGGACTTGTGTCGCCGCGCGCCTGGCGCGCTGCTTTGAACGCCGCCTTCAAAGCGGCATTTCCCTGGCTATACGCCAAGTTCCCAGGCGTATCGTAGCCATGCTTGCGGCCATCATTGTTCAGATAGATTTCCTGCCATCTCGCAACCATTTCCGGCGGCAGATCACGCTCGGTGCGCATCGTCACCGGCTTGCGATCGATAATCACTTCGAACTCGGTTGGCATCTCAATACCCCGTCTCTGCTGACCGGCCGCGATTGCGCTGCCATGGGTCGTCATCTTCATCGTCACTCGGGCGAAACACGATATTCGGGAATAGCTCCGTCAGCGCCCACACCAATGCGTCCACCCTGTCCGCCGTCGTCTCGCCCTCGATGCCGTTATGGGTAAACAAAACCATCTGATCCTCAAGCTCCGGGAACGCCCCGCAATGAGAAATGCGCCCCTGCTCATAAAGCGCGGCGATCGGCTCGGCCCTGGTCACCTTCCCCCGGCTGGCATGCACGCTGGCCACGGGCAGCGTCGGGCGCTCCGATTGCAGCACCGCCT
Organism: Steroidobacteraceae bacterium; assembly: GCA_035488895.1. Classification (GTDB taxonomy): domain Bacteria; phylum Pseudomonadota; class Gammaproteobacteria; order Steroidobacterales; family Steroidobacteraceae; genus Bog-1198. The sequence continues at coordinate 2,971 of DATHKV010000013.1, read as the reverse complement.
CGACCATCGCCCCGCCCTGGTTGATTTCAGCGACGATGGCATCGCCCTGATAGCGGTCGTAGAGCGCGATGGCGCGCCTTGCCCAGCCCATTGGGCCAAGCCGGCATGATCCATCCTCGAAGACGTATCCCCGGCCATCCACGCCCAAGCCTACCGCGACAATGCCCGTTTCCGCCCCATCCTCGGGCACGCCCTTGTTCGGATCCTTGGCCGCCGGATCGACGCCGATCACGATCCTTGCCATGTCCGGCAGGCGCTTCTTGACCGGCCAGCGATGCTCATCGAGCCCGCGCTGTGTCCACAGGGCGCCGGGCACATCGGTGAGCAACTCGGCCTGCAACTCCTGCCGCCCAAGCCTGGTGCCCTCGTATTTGGCGACGATCTTGGCGTAGAACTTGGCCGATAGATTGCTGCGATTATCCGTGGTCAACCCGCGCGTTACGACCGTATCGGGATCGCTCACCAGCTCCTTGACGATCTTGATCGGGCGCGGCGTCGTAGTGATGACCTGCTTGGGATCGTCGCCGATGCGCAGCCCGAATTGCAGCATGTCGTAGGTCTCTTGGGCATATCGCCACTTGGCCAATTCGTCCAGCCAAGCTGCCTCATGCTCGGGGCCGCGAAGCTGGTCGGGCTCGGTGGCGTTGAACAGCAACGCGCTCGCCCCATTCGGCCAAGTCAGGCTACGCGTCGAGGACTGGTAGGTCGGGCGGAAGTCCGCCGGGTGCGAGGACAGGATGCCTGACGTGCCCTTGACGATGACATCGCGCGCGTCCGCTGCGGTCTCCGCCACGATGGCGATGCGGCCATAGGTGCCGCGCGCCAATGGGGTTTTGCCGCACATGACCGAACGCACCCACTCGGCCCCGGTACGCGTCTTGCCCCAGCCACGTCCGGCCAGAATGAGCCAGTTGGTCCAATCGCCCGGCGGCGGCAGTTGCTCGGGGCGTGCCCAGAACGGCCAATGGTAGAGCAGCGCGTCACGATCAGCCTGAGTCAGACTCTGGATCTCCCGCATCCTCTGCGTTTCGGGCAGTGAGGCGAGCAATTCGGCTGGTGAAGGCATCTATCGTGAGGTGGTGCTCGATCGGCTCATTGGGGTTGCCCTTGAGTTCGACGCTGGTGAGTTTGGGGTGAATGTAGGGAGCAGCAGCTTTAGCGGCATCGATACGAAAGTCCGGCGGAAAGCTTTCATCGTGCATGCACTGGATCATGTATTCGAGCGGCGTGAGGCCGGAGGCTTTGATTTTCTCAACGTTAGCTACCGTTGATTTATTGTGCGTCCCCTTCTGCCTGCCGCCTGATTTTGGGTGTCCCGGCGGCCTACCCGCAGGCATTTCGATCAAAATCCATTTTAGAAATCAGCAGCCTGATTTAGATTTTCCGCCGCCCTTTTTGCCGCCGGCAGGAGGCATGGCAGGCTTGGCGCCGCCTTTTTTGTCGGTCGCGGCTGGCTTGGTCTTCATCGTGGGGGCTCCGTAAATTTCGATGAACGCTTCGGACTGAGTGTCTAGCAGATCCCTGCCTTCGAGCCGACTGGAAAGGGCAACGCATAGCGTGCCATTCAAACTCTCCGGACATGAAAAAACCCGCTTTCGCGGGCTCGGGCATAATTCTGCAATTTGAGAATTAACGTAATTCTGTGTCGTTTTGAAAGTCAAGGGGAAATCACAGGCGACGGTCTGGCTCTCTTCCGTACGTCTCATCGTAGTGGCGTTTCATTTGTCGCTTCATTTCAGCGCGAGCTTCTCGCTCAGGCTTCCCCGCATCCCTGATTTCCGGCCATTTGATTACGAAAGCGATGACGACTGCTGTCGCCATGGCAATCAGGAAAAAAATATTTGAATCGATCATTTCGCATCCCTACCATCAAACCAGCTGCCCCGCCACTCCGGCCACGGCCTCCAGAAACGCCCGACGCTTGTTTCGAGCCCCTGGAAAAAACCGCTCGCCATACTGCGCCGCCGACAATGCCCCCTCAGAGCCGTTTTGAAGGGCCGTGAAGGCCATGAGGATTTTCAGGCTGTCAGCACTCAGGCGAGAGCGCCGGCAGGCATGAGCGCTGAGCTGTGCCATCCAGGCATCGGGTATCGAGGCCGACTGTCCGCCGCCACCGCGCCCCAGATCCCAGCTTGCCGATTTCAGCCGCCCGGAAAGCATCTCCTCGCATAGTGCCCATTCCTCCAGCGCGCGGGCTTCCTCATCGCTGACCATCCGGCCGAGCTCGGTGAGCTGAACGTTCCCGGACTTGGCCATGTCCATGCGCAGCGCGTACGGCGTGAGCGGGGGTTGCTGCCGGACAGGGCGATGCGAGCGCTCACGAGCGGCACGGCGACGGTCGTTGCGAGACTGCCTGACCGAGAGCGGCGCCCCCAATGCGGCGATCCTGGCGCGGCGATGGCGAACGCGGCTGACGCCGTCGAGAATGGCGCTAAACCCGGCGGAGATGGCGTGGCGAAGTTCGTCGTCGGTGAGGGTCATTTCAACGCATCCCGCCCAGCTTGGGTGATCGCATATTTCGTCAGGCATTGAGTGTTTCGAACAAAACCTGCCTTGATCAAGCGCCAAGCCATGACGCCACCGACGCGACCCAACCCCTGTGGGCTTGGCCGTTTTTGACGCCGATATTTTTCGGTCATCATAGCCCCGCCGATACGCGAAGGCGCCGCGCCGGATTCTCCCACGGTGGCGAGAAATGCGAGGGCTCGGCGTTGAGGGTCGGTGAGGGTCATGGGCGGCTCGGCAGGGCGGGCAATTTTACCCAGTGAGTTGGCTTCGGCGTAACGAAACGCATCGCTCTAAATATTCTCCACCAAAGCGGGACCTTGGGCCACGGATATTGATTTGATCTGGCCACGCATCCACACCCATGCTCTGCATCGAAGAAGCAAACGAATTCCGCATCGTCTGGAAGGGTTTTGATCGGCTGCCATTCTATCATTCTAATTTCCTCTTTCTGACCTTTCGGCGG
>DATHKV010000012.1:0-65650 GCA_035488895.1 Steroidobacteraceae bacterium | reverse complement strand
CGCGCTCGACCTGCCGAACAACATCTCGGTGAACGTGATCGACACCGATTTGCACGGCGAGCAGGCTTTCGTTCAAGTCACCGGATTTTTGACGCCTCCCAAGCTGATGCTTGCCGATTTGGCCAAGGGCTCGCTGCTGACGGTGAAGACCCTGCCCGCCAAATTCGACGCCTCGCGCGATGTCATCGAACAGTTCGAAGCCGCTTCCAAGGACGGCACGAAGATCCCGTACTTCATTGTCCATCCGGCGGCGATGAAAATGGATGGCAGCACGCCGACGATTTTGCATGCCTACGGCGGATTTTTGGACGCGCAGACCCCCACATATTCAGCGGAGCTCGGCAAACTGTGGCTGGAGCGCGGCGGCGCGTTTGTATTGGCCAATATTCGCGGCGGCGGCGAGTTCGGTCCGGCCTGGCATGAAGCCGGGCTCAAGACACATCGCCAGCGCATCTATGACGACTTTGCGGCCGTCGGCGAGGATCTCATCGCCAAGGGATTCACCAGTTCCGCGCACCTGGGGATCATGGGCGGATCCAACGGCGGACTGCTCATGGGCGTGGAGTTCATCCAGCATCCCAAGCTATGGCGCGCGGTCGACATTCAGGTTCCGCTGCTCGATATGCTGCGCTATGAACAGATTGCAGCGGGCAGTTCCTGGGTGGCCGAGTACGGCAGCGTGTCGGTGCCGGCGGAGCGGGCATTTCTCGCCTCAATCTCCCCGTACAACAACCTCAAGTCAGGTGTGCAGTATCCGGAGGCGCTGATTTGGTCGACCACCAAGGATGACCGCGTCGGACCGCAGCACGCACGAAAATTCGCCGCCAAGCTCGCGGCGATGGGCGTGCCCTATTTGTACTTCGAGGTCATCGAGGGAGGCCACGGTGCCGGGGCGACGCTGGATGAAAAGGCAAAAATGCACACCCGCGAGTACACCTACTTCTCGCGCCAGCTAGGCTTGTGATCGACAGTGCTCGCCGAAATCGGCGAGCACCATGCTCACGCATTCGGTGAGACGTGTTGCGTAGTGGATGTGCAGGAATTCGTTCGGCCCATGCGCGTTGGAGTGCGGCCCCAGCACGCCGGTGACGAAAAACTGGGTCTGCGGGAACCGTTCACCCAGCATTCTCAAAAAAGGAATGGTGCCGCCGCCGCCCAAACTCACGGCGTCGCGTCCGAAGACATGCCGCGATGCGCGCTGCATCGACTCATCGAACCAGGGCGTGAATTCAGGCGCATTCCATCCGCCGGACGACGATTCAGGAGTGAAACTCACCTGCGCGCCGTAGGGCGGATTGTTTTGCAATGCATCCTGAACCGCTTGGGCTGCGCGCGCCGGGTCCACACTGGGCGGCAATCGCAGCGAAATCTTCAGGGAGATCTCCGGCAGCAACACATTGCCTGCGGCGCTCAAAGGCGGCAACCCATCCGCTCCGGTCACCGCCAGCGACGGGCGCCAGGTGTTGTTGATCAGCAGCTCGACCGAGTCCGCCGAGACAGGTTTCACGCCGGGGGCAAATGGAATCTTGTCGAGAAATTGCGCGCCCAAAACGGCTGCAGCGGCGCCGATTTGCGCACGCCGGTCCTTCGGAATCTCTGCATGCAGCTCATCGAGCGTCAGCTCTCCGGTGATCGGATTCTCAACCCGCGCGATCAGCTGCTCGAGAATACGAAACGGCGTGGGTGCAATGCCCGATGCCAGACCGGAATGCGCCCCCTCCGTCAGGACCCGTACCTGCAGCTTGCCGACCAAATTGCCGCGCAGCGACGTGGTCGTCCACAGCTGTTCGTAGTTGCCGCATTCCGCGTCGAGGCAGACCACCAAGGAGGGCTCGCCGATTTTCGCCCCCAACGCATCGAGGTGCGCCGGCAGATGAATGCTTCCGCTTTCCTCCGTTGCCTCGATCATCAGCACGCAGCGCGGCAGGGGAACGCCCTGCGCCTTGAGCGCCGCAATCGCGGTGAGAGAACTGAATACGGCGTAGCCGTCATCCGCACCGCCCCGTCCATAGAGTTTGCCGTCGCGAATCACGGGTTCCCAAGGCCCCAAGCCCGGCAGCCAGCCCGTGAACTCCGGCTGCTTGTCCAGATGTCCGTAGAGCAGAACGCATTCGGGCAATTCGCCCGGAACATCCACCAGCAGCAGCGGCGTCAACCCCTTCAGGCGGCGCACTTCGACCGCCATGCGCGGCACGGGTTGGGCGCGGCACCATTCCGCCATCAGCTCGGTGGCCTGGTCCATGTAGCCATGACGCTCCCAGTCCGGATCGAACGCAGGCGACTTGTTCGGAATGCGCACGTAGGCCTGCAACCGTTCGACAATCGACTTCTGCCAGACCTGCTCGATGAACTGACGTAGCGCCTGTAAATCCATTCGACCTCAACCCCCGATATAAATGAACGTCGTACGAGGCGGCATTGCAGGGGTCTGCAGTGCCGTCTCCATATCCGATCGCATCACCAAGTTCCATTCGCCGTCCGGCATCGGTACGCGTTGCGCCCGGTTGCTGCCATTCAATGCGACGAGCACGCCATTATGAACGAACGTGAGCCATTCAGCGGCTTCATCGAAATTGACTTTGGGTCGCGGCGCATCGATGCGGCTTTCGCGCGGCTGTTCGGGTCGATCCTTCTTGAGCCGGATGAGGCGCCGATACCATTCGAAAATTTCGGCGTGACGCGGTTTCGATAATTCAGACCAATCGAGCTTCGAGCGTTCGAAAGTACTTGCGTCCTGAGGATTCGGCACGGCGCCAGCCCACCGGAACGCACTGAATTCCTTGCTGCGCCCTTCAGCCACCAGTCTTCCCAACTCCGGGTCCTGATGGTCCGTGAAGTACAGAAATGGCGTGGACGCTCCCCACTCCTCGCCCTGGAACAGCAGCGGCACGAACGGCGATAGCAGCGTGAGCGCCGCAACAGCCTTGAGCGGCCCCATTTCAAGCAGACTGCTCAAACGTTCGCCTTGCGCGCGATTGCCGATCTGATCGTGATTCTGCGCGCTCACGATGAGCTGGTGCGGCTCGACTCCCGCGGGCAGCCTGCCATGCCTGCGGCCGCGATGCGCCGAATGCTGCCCCTGGTACACGTAGCCATCGCGCAATGCCGTCGCCACATCGCGCAGTCCATGAAAGTCCGCATAGTAGCCGTCGGTCTCGCCGGTAAAATAGCGGTGCAGGGCATGGTGGAAGTCATCGGCCCAGTGCGCGTCCAATCCATATCCGCCTCGCGCGGCGGAATGAACCAGGCGCGGATCGTTCAGATCGCTTTCGGCGATCAGCAGCAAGGGCCTTCCCACCTGCTTGCTCAAGGCCCTTACCTCAGTCGACAGCTCCTCGAGAAAGTGCACTGCCTCGAAGCTGAAGATGGCGTGTACCGCGTCGAGCCGCAAACCGTCAAATTGATAATCGTTGAGCCACATGAGCGCGTTGTCGATGACGAAGCGGCGCACCTCATCGCTTTGCGGGCCGTCATAATTGATCGCAGCGCCCCACCCCGTCCTGTAGCGATCCGTGAAATACGGCCCATACGCCGCCAGATAATTCCCGTCGGGGCCCAGATGGTTGTAAACCACGTCCAGCAACACGGCGAGGCCGGCTGAATGGCAGGCATGCACGAACGCCGCAAGCTCCGCCGGCGTGCCGTACGCGGGAAACGGCGCAAAAAGATCGACGCCGTCGTAGCCCCAGCCGCGCTGGCCCGGGAAGGTCGCCAGAGGCATGAGCTCTATATGTGTCACGCCGAGCTCGCACAGATGCGGAAGTTTTAACTGCGCTGCCGCGTAAGTGCCTTCAGGGGTGAATGTGCCGACGTGGATCTCATAGATGACCGCCTCATTGAGGGGCGCCGCGCGAAAGACAGTGCGAGCCGGCGTCCGCGCATCGGCAAGGCTGCCGAGCACTTGCGATGCGCCGTGCACGCCCCCGGGTTGCCAGCGCGAGCGCGGATCCGGCAGGCCGGCCGCTCCGTCCAGGGAATACTGATAGTCCTGTCCCGCAGCCACGGAAACATCGGCTTGCCAGAAACCCTGCGCCGCCGCCGCGAGCGGAATCCGCCGCTCATCGATCAGCAGCTCCACCGACTTCGCGTGCGGCGCCCAGACCGAAAAGATCACGAGGCCTCTCGGACCAACAATGCCACCGGAAAGGATGCGAACAACGCGCTTGGAGAGACTTCGCGCTGCACGCATTCGTCGGTCAGGCAATTGCGCCAGGTACCGCCCGGCAAAGGCAATCGGGTGTCGCCCCATTCGCCCGACAGCGTCATGGTGAAGCGCGGCACCACCGCAATGAGGTTGTCGCCGCGCCGAAATGCCAGCAGCCTGCCCAAATGACTGCCTTGCGCCACCAGAGGCTGATACTTGGCAGCAGCAGAAAAATCCTCGCCTCGTTCCCGGCGGACGCGCAGCACGCGGGCGGTCATCCACAGCTTCGGCAGCCCCGATTCCCAATCGGCCAGCGCATCGGCGGCGCTGAAATCCGAGGCGCGTCTCAGCAACTGCGCACGGAGCGCAAAGTCGACCGGCCGGCGATTGTCCGGATCCACCAGGCTCAAATCCCACAATTCGGTACCCTGATAAAAATCCGGCACGCCCGGGGCCACCAGCTTGATCAGCGTCTGCGCCAGACTATTGATCCGTCCGGGCAGTATCAGCGGCTCGACGAAGCGTTCAAGGCTGGCGATGAAATCCGGCGATTCAAACACCCCGCCCACGAATCCGCGAATTTTTTCCTCGAAGCTGATGTTGGGTTCATGCCAGGACGTGCTGATCTTCGCTTCGCGGCAGGCTTTGAGCATGTAGCCCCACGCGCGGTCGTGATCGATGGGCCACGCACCGATCAGCGTCTGATACAGGAGATATTCGGCATGCCGATCGGGGAGGCGATTCTGCCAGGCATTGGCATTGAGCTGCGACCACTGATGCAGCGCCTCCGACCAGCGCTCGGGAATTTCAGAGAGGATGGAAATGCGCGCGCGCACATCCTCGCTGCGCTTGTTGTCATGCGTCGAGGTCGCGAGCATGTTGTGCGGCCATCGCTCGCTCAGGTAGTGGCAAAACTCATGAAACTTATCGGCCGAAATTCCCACCAGCGAGGCCTGCGATCCCACCTCATTGCCCGATACCAGACGGTCGAAGCAATAGAACATGGTGTCCTCGACCCCCTTGGCCATCACCGAAGGCGTCAATTGCTGCCACTTGGCGAGGAAATCCGCCTCAGCGTCGTCCAAATCAACTTTGGTGAACAGGGCCGCGAGAAAATCGAACGCTGCGGCATCGATTTCCGGCGAACCAATGCGCGCGCTCTGCAGCGCCTCGAGCAAAATGCGCCTGTCCTCCTCATCCAGAGAATTGGCCGTGCGGTAAGTTCGATAAACGGGAAGCGCAGTGACGAGCTTCTCCAGCGCCTCCCGCAGGTGACGCGGACTCAAGTCCCGCGTTTGCCAGGCGGTGCGCGCGATCTTCAGCGCCGCTCGGGCGAGCAGTTCATGAGATGCGGCAAACGTCGTCTCGAGGATGGCGCGCTTCTTCTCGCGCACCAGTCTTCCGAAGTTCACCGAATGACCGGTGAAATCCGCATACGTCGCGGTCAAGACATCCGTGCGTTGATCATCCATCCACAGGCGGTTTACTTTGGCCAGGAATTCATAGCCCACGGTACCGTCGATGGGCCAGCCCTCCTTCAGGCGCTCATCGTTCTCCAGAATTTTTTCGATATAAATCCGGCCCTCCGGCAACATGCGCCGCAGCCGCTCGAAGTATTGCAGCGGATCGCGTAAGCCATCGGGATGATCAACCCGCACGCCGTCGATCTCGCCCTCGGCGATCATCTGTTGTATGCGCGCATGGGTTGCCGTGGCCACCTCGGGGCTCTCCACACGAAGCCCAATGAGCGAGTCGATGTCGAAAAATCGCCTGTAGTTGGTCAGCTCGCCAGAGAGCTTCCAGCCGTGCAACAAGTAGTATTGCCTGCGCAAAATCGCATCGATACTCTCCTTGCCGCCCTGCATCGCGTCTTCCAGCAGAAGCGGGTCCCAGGATGACGGCGCGAGCGGCCAGCTGTTCTCGTAGTGCTTGACGCGCGGTTCGCTCCCCATGATCTCGATGCTCAGCTCCCCGGCTTCCAAGGCAGCCCCATAGGGCTTGGCGAGTGAACACAAATGCACGCAAAAAGGTTCGCCGCCCGGGATTCTGATATCAAAGAAATCCACGAACCGGCTGAAGGGACCGTGTTTCAGCACATCATCCCACCATGGATTGTGTTGCGACGCGGACATGTGATTCGGCACGATGTCGAGCAAAATTCGCAGCCCCAATTCTCGTGCGGCTTGCACGAAAGTCGACCACGCGCCTTCGCCGCCGAGATCCTCGCTGATCTTGCCGGGGTCTACGACATCGTAGCCATGCTGGCTACCGGGCACCGCCTGCAGGCAGGGCGATAGATACACATGACTTATTCCCAAACCGGCCAGGTACGGAAGCACCTTTTGCGCGGCGGGCAGCGGAAATCCGGCGTGGAGCTGCAGCCGGTAAGTCGCGATCCATCTACCGCTCATGGCTGAGCAGCACCAGGGAACGGGCCGCGAGATTCACCAGGCGATTGCGCTTCACGGATTCCTTGTCCGATTCCAGCGTCGGCCGCGCGGTATCGAATGCCACCCTCCAGCCGCCGTGATACAGCTCGTGCGAAATCCGGAAAGCCACCGGCTCGTGGTGCCCGTTGAGGAGCAGCAGGAAATCGGTATCCTCGGCGCACTGCCCGTGATCATCGCGAATTTCGGATGCCGCGCCGTTCATGAACATGCCGAGCGTGCGCATCCAGCCGCCGTCTTCCCAGTCCTTCGCCTCCATGCGCTTGCCATCCGCCCTGAACCAGACAATATTCTTGTCCGGATGCTTGGCGTCCGGGTCGTGATCGTAAAACACGCTGCGATGAAAGTTGGGATGCTTTTTTCGATAGTGAACGACGCGCCGCGCGAAATCCAAGAACGCAGCCTTGGGCGCATCCAAGTCCCAGTGATACCAGGACAACTCGTTGTCCTGGCAGTAGGCGTTGTTATTGCCCTGCTGGCTGCGGCTCAATTCGTCTCCCCCGCTGATCATGGGCGATCCTTGAGCGAACATGAGCGAACACCAGAAGTTGCGCATCTGGCGCTCGCGCAGTTCGACGATAGCCGCATCATCGGTCGGCCCTTCCGCACCGCCGTTCCAGGAATTGTTGTCGTCGGCGCCGTCGCGGCTGTCCTCGCCGTTTGCCTCGTTGTGCTTTTGTTCGTAGCTCACCAGGTCGGCGAGCGTGAAGCCATCATGCGCCGTTACAAAATTGACGCTCGCCGAGGGCAGCCGGCGCGTGGACTCATACAGGTCCGCACTGCCCGCCAGGCGGGTGGCGATGTCCGAGTGCAGACCCATGTCGCCCTTCCAGAATTTGCGCACCGTATCGCGATACTTGCCGTTCCACTCCATCCATCCCAGCGGAAAATTTCCAACCTGATAGCCGCCCTCGCCCAAGTCCCAGGGTTCGGCGATCAATTTTACGGGGGCTATGGTGGGATCCTGATAAATCGTGTCGAAGAACGCCCCGAGCTGATCCACATCCTTCAATTCGCGCGCCAGCGCCGAGGCAAGATCAAAACGGAAGCCGTCGACGTGCATTTCAGTCACCCAGTAGCGCAGGCTGTCCATCAGCAGCTGCAACGAGTTGGGGTGCACCATGTTCAAGGTGTTGCCGGTGCCCGTGTAGTCCATGTAGTGCCGCGCATCGCCCGGCATGGTGCGGTAGTACGCCAAATTATCGATGCCGCGGAAAGAGAGCGTCGGACCTGCCTGGTTGCCTTCCGCAGTATGGTTGTAGACCACGTCCAGGATGACTTCGATCCCGGCGTTGTGCAGCAGTTTGACCATCCCTTTGAATTCTCGGACCGCTTCATGCGGCGCGTCCGGATTGGATGCGTAGCTCATCTCGGGCGCAAAGAATCCCAAGGTGTTGTAGCCCCAGTAGTTGCGCAGCCCCTTGTCGACCAGGTGCCGGTCCTGCACGAAGGCATGCACGGGCATGAGCTCGAGCGCGGTGACGCCCATTTTTTGCAGATGCTTGATGATCGGCTCGGACGCCATTCCCGCATACGTGCCGCGCAGACGCTCCGGCACCTCCGGGTGCAGGCGCGTCATGCCGCGCACGTGGGCCTCGTAGATCAGAGTTTCATGCGCCGGATACGAGGGACGCTTCTCGCCGCTCCAGTCGAAACTGGAGTCGATAACCGCCGCCAAGGGGGCGAAGGGCGCGCTATCGCGATCGTCAAATGACAGATCGACGCTTTCGTCGCCGAGCTGGTAGCCAAACAGTTCATCGGACCACTTGAGCGGCCGGCCGATGACCTTGGCATAGGGATCCAGCAGCAGCTTGTTCGGATTGAAGCGCTGGCCCATTTCAGGCACGTACGGGCCATAGACGCGATACCCATACAGCTGCCCGGGACCGATGTCCGGTACATAAATGTGCCAGGCACCATTGGTGCGCTCGCGGATCCGGATGCGCCGCTCGACCCTGTCCGGTCCGTCGAACAGGCATAGCTCAACGGACTCTGAGGATTCCGAGAACAGCGAGAAATTGACTCCTCGCCCGTCCCAGTTCGCGCCTCGCGGAAACGGTGATCCCGCGGTCTGTTTTGACCGTTCAACGTTGCTGGAAATATCAAACCCCTCGACGCGCGATTAATTTATCGCAGTCATTATTGATGTTGGGAGCGCCGCCGGCGTAGGCGTTGATCCGTAGGACATGTCGGCTCGCGGCTATACGCCCTGTAGGAGAATAGCCAGGAGGCCCCTAGTGCGGCCAAATCCAGTTCCTGATTTCGGGCAGATCCTGCCCGTGCTTGTCGATGTATTGCTTGTGCTCGATGAGTTTGTCCCGTAGCTGCTGCCGAAGATGATCCGCACTGGCCCCCAATTGCGGCAGCCGATTGATCGTGTCCATCACCAAGTGAAACCGATCCATGTCGTTGAGTACCGCCATGTCAAATGGCGTGGTAATCGTGCCCTCTTCCTTGTAACCGCGCACATGCAGGCCGTCGTGATTGTGACGGCGGTATGTCAGTCGATGGATGAGCCAGGGATAGCCATGGAAGGCGAAAATCACCGGCTTGTTCGTGGTGAACAATGCATCGAAATCGTTGTCGCTCAGACCATGCGGATGTTCCGACTGCGGCTGCAGCTTCATGAGGTCGACCACGTTGACGACGCGCACTTTCAGATTGGGCAGCTCCTGCCGCAGGATCGAAACCGCCGCCAGGGTTTCCAGGGTGGGCACGTCTCCCGCGCAGGCCATCACCACATCCGGCTCGCTGCCTTGATCATTGCTGGCCCATTGCCAGATGCCGATGCCCTCGCTGCAATGATCGATCGCCGCGTCCATCGACAACCATTGCGGCGCCGGGTGCTTGCCCGCCACGACGACGTTGACGTAGTGGCGGCTGCGCAAACAGTGATCCATGACGGACAGCAGGCAATTGGCATCGGGCGGCAGGTACACGCGCACGATCTCGGCTTTCTTATTGATCACGTGGTCCAGAAAACCGGGATCCTGATGTGTAAACCCATTGTGATCCTGGCGCCAGACGTGTGAACTCAGGAGGTAGTTCAGCGATGCAATCTTGCGCCGCCATGGGAGCCCCGCGGTCACTTTAAGCCATTTGGCGTGTTGATTGAACATCGAATCGACAATGTGGATGAAGGCTTCATAGCAGTTGAACAGCCCATGCCTTCCGGTGAGCAAATAACCCTCGAGCCAGCCTTCGCACTGATGCTCGCTCAACATTTCCATGACCTGGCCGCTGGGCGCCAAATAATCATCGTCAGGTATCCGGTCCGCCAACCACTGCCGATTGGTGACCTCGAACACCGCTTCCAATCCGTTCGACACGGTTTCGTCGGGCCCGAAAATACGAAAGTTTCGCGGCGCGGCGTTTGATTTCGCCACGTCGCGTAAAAATTTAGCCAGCACACGGGTATCACCGATACCTTTGAGGCCCGGCTTCGGCACGTCCACCGCGTAGTCCGCGAAATCCGGCATGCGCAGATCCCGCAGCAGTAATCCGCCATTGGCATTGGGATTCGCGCCCATTCGGCGTTGGCCGCGGGGCGCAAGGTCTGCAAGCTCCGGCTTCAGGCGCCCGCTTGCGTCGAACAGCTCCGCCGGACGGTAGCTGCGCAACCAGTCTTCCAGCAGCTTGAGGTGCTGTGGATTCTTGGCGGGATCGGTGATGGGGACCTGATGCGATCTATAGCTGCCCTCGATGCGTTTGCCGTCGATCGTCTTCGGACCCGTCCATCCCTTCGGCGATATGAGCACGATCAGCGGCCAGCGCGGCCGCTGCATATCGTCCGGCGATTTACGCGCATCCGCCTGAATCTTGCGGATCATTTCCATGACCGTATCCAATGCTGCGGCCATGGCCTCGTGCATGGGCATCGGTTCATCACCCTCGACGAAGAATGGCGTCCAGCCATAGCCCTGCAGCAACTGCACCAATTCCTCGCGCGAAATGCGTGCCAGCAGCGCGGGATTGGCGATCTTGTAGCCGTTGAGATGAAGAATCGGCAGAACCGCGCCATCGGTCGCCGGATTTAGGAATTTATTGGAATGCCACGCCGTCGCAAGCGGTCCGGTTTCCGCCTCGCCGTCGCCGATCACGCAGGCGACAGTGAGCGCCGGATTGTCGAAGACGGCGCCAAAGGCGTGACTCAGCGAATAGCCGAGTTCGCCGCCCTCGTGAATCGATCCCGGACACTCTGCGGATGCATGGCTCGGAATTCCGCCGGGGAATGAGAACTGCTTGAACAATCGCTTGAGGCCAGGCTCGTCCTGACTGATGTTCGCGTACACCTCGCTGTAGGTGCCCTCGAGGTAGGTCCCGCTGACCACCGCCGGGCCGCCGTGCCCGGGTCCTGACATATAAATCATGTCCAAATCGTATTTCTTGATGGCGCGATTCAAGTGCGTGTAGATGAAGTTTTGGCCCGGCGTGGTGCCCCAATGGCCCAGCAGCATGTGCTTGATATGCGCAACCGCCAGCGGTTCCTTCATCAAGGGATTGTCGCAAAGATAGATTTGCCCGACCGATAGATAATTTGCCGCGCGCCAATAGGCGTCGATCTTGCGCGCCAATTCCGCATCGAGTACAGGCGTCCGGCGATCTTTTTGCATGTCTCATTCCTCCGTCAAAGCATTAAGCACTGCGCGGTCAATTTGGCGATCACGGTTTCCTCATCGGTGCGGATAACGCGCACCGCCACGCGTCCGGTCGAGATGCACGCCGCGTGCCGATCATTCAGCGGGTCATCAAGCTCGATCCCTAGGCACTCGAGCCCGTCGCAAATGCGCCGCCGCACCGCTGCCGCGTTTTCGCCAATGCCGCCGGCGAATACCAAGGTGTCGAGACCGCCCAGCGCGGCGGTGTAGGCGCCGATCCATTTTTTTGCCTGATAACAGAAAATCGCGATCGCCTCCCGCGCACGGGCGTCGGTGGTCTCCCGTTCGAGCAAATCACGCACATCGGCACTGGTTTCCGACAAGCCGAGGAGCCCCGATTCCTTGTTGACCATGGCCTGAAATTGCGAGGCATTCATTGATTCCGTCAGCATCAAAAAGCTGACCAAACCCGGGTCTAAATCTCCCGATCGTGTTCCCATCACCAGGCCCGCGGTCGGCGTGAATCCCATGCTGGTATCGACGCAGTGTCCGTTGAGCACTGCCGCAAGACTGGCGCCGCTGCCCAGATGCGCCAGAATCACGCGCCCTCGCGAGGCGGCGCGGTCGCCGAGGCGCGCCAGTTCCTGCATGAGAAAAGTGTATGACAATCCATGAAAGCCATAGCGCTGCACACCCTTGCCGGCGTATCGGCGCGGAATCGGCAACAGCGTCGCCTCGGCGGGCATGCCTCGATGAAACGCCGTGTCGAAGCACGCTACCTGGGGCACATCGGGATAGTGGTGCTGCATCGCTTCGATGAGCTCGATTTCCCGAGGCAGGTGCTCGGGATCGAACGAGGTAATGCTCCGAAGCTCCGTCAACAGCGACGGCGACACCCGCTCAGGTTGGCTATGCTGCATGCCATGCACCACTCGATGGCCGATGGCATCCGGAGCTGCAATGGTGACCTCCGCCTCGAGCCTTTGCGCCAGGCGATCCGCGGTCACCGCGGCGGCTTCGCTGCCGACACGCTCCATTTTCCCATCCAGCAGGCGCGCAGGCCGTTCACCGCTCGAAAAAATCGCGAAGCGAACGCTCGAGGAACCGGCATTGATGGTCAGAATATGGGGCATCGTAGGACAAACACCGACGTGGGGCAGACGCACGCAGTCGCTGCAACGGCTAGAATAAGAGAACACGCTTTCAACGAGATTACAATGTCACACTATCATGCGATTGTTTGGATTGATCACCAGAAGGCAACCGCGTGGCACTTCACGCCGACCGAGCAAGAAGAGTCCGTGGTGCATGCGAAAGATCAGCATCAGCGGATCCACAGCCGCAAGAGCTCGCATGGCGGTCATCGATCCGCCGCCGATCATCATTTTTTCGATGACGTCGCGAAGGCACTCGCGGGTGCGCATGAAGTTCTGTTGATCGGGCCCGCGCAGACCAAGCAGGAGTTTGCCGCTTATCTTCGCGACAAGCATCCGCAGCTGGGAAAATCCATCGTGGCGGTTGAAACTGCCGACCATCCGACCGATGCGCAGATCTTGGATTATGCGCGCCGGCACTTTCCTACCCTGGATCGGATGCAATAGCGGCCAACACGAGCTTTTCCAAGCCGGCAATATTGGCGACCAGCTCCGCGGGAAAGCCATGCCGCTGCTGCAAATATTCCGCAGTGTTGAATGAGACCCAACAGCGGTTTGCCACGTCCTGCCACGCGAGCACCTTGAGCGGCAGGTCCAACGCCGTTCCCGGCGCGGCCACCATCAGGGGTGTTCCGGAGAGCGGACTGCCCAGGATCAACAACTGCGTTGGCTGCAGGGTCAGTCCGGCCGCCGCCGCATCCTTGGCAAAATTGATCCGCGCAAACACGAGTATGCCGCGGCTTTTCGCCAGCGCCTCGAGGCGGTTCAAAGTTTCATCCACGCCGCGCGTAGCAGCTAAAATGCGAATCCCGTTGTTTGTTTCGCCAGCGCTCATAGGGGCTCCTTGCATTACATTTGACATGGTTCCGCGTTCATAATTATCGCGCCTCTCGGCGCGGAGTTCCAAAGTGGAAGCTTTTTTGATTTCGACTACGACCATAGCGGTGGCCGAGATTGGCGATCGCACCCAGCTCTTGTCGCTGGTGCTGGCTGCCCGCTATCGGCGGCCCTGGCCCATCATCGCAGGAATATTGTGCGCGACGCTGGCCAATCATGCGGTCGCCGGCGTGATCGGAGTGTGGTTCGGCAGCCTGCTCAAGCCGCGTACTTTGGAAATCGTCGTCGGGATCAGCATGATTGCAATGGCGATCTGGACCTTGAAGCCGGACAAGCTGGATGAAAGCGCCGGGACGGTCGGCGCCATGGGCGCATTTTTAGCCACGCTGACGACTTTTTTCGTGGCCGAGATCGGCGACAAAACCCAGATCGCGACGCTGGCGCTGGCAGCGGCGTATCCGAGTCTGCTCGCGGTCGTGGCCGGCACCACGGTGGGAATGATGATCGCGAATGTGCCCGTGGTGTTCCTGGGGAAGGCGTTTGCCGATCGACTGCCGCTCAAAGCGATTCACGTGGGGGCCGCCGTCCTGTTCGCCATCTTGGGAATTGTATTTTTGGCGCGAGCCTACTTTGCGTCATGATCCGCGCTCCGGCAGTCAGCTGGGTTTTCTTATGGGCGGCCGCCGCCGCGGCCGCGGCAACAGACGAAGAAGTGTTTGCTGTCCATGGGCAATTTACCTACGTGGAACAGGAGACGTTGGGATTCAACGCCCCCTATCGCGGCGCGAACAGCCTCTCCCCCAACACGGGAGCCGAGACCACCGATGCCACCGTGTATGTCGGTGCCAGGTTGTGGCCGGGAGCCGAAGCGTGGCTCAACGGCGAACTTGACCAGGGGTTTGGGCTGGACGACACGCTGGGTGCGGCCGGGTTTCCCAGCGGCGAGGCCTACAAGGTGGGTAAGAACCAGCCGTACGCCCGGCTGCCGCGCGCATTCCTTCGCCAGACTTTTGATCTTCCGGGCGAAGCGCACCCGCTCGAAGGGGAAGCCAATCAACTGCGCGGATCTCAAAGCGAAAACCGCGTGGTGCTTACCGTCGGCAAATTCAGTGTCGTGGACATATTCGATACCAATCAATTTGCGCATGACGCGCGCATGGATTTTTTGAATTGGTCGGTGATTGATGCCGGCACATTCGACTACGCCGCTGACGCGTGGGGCTATACCGTGGGAGCAGCTCTCGAGTGGTATTTCCACGAGTGGACATTGCGCGGAGGAGTATTCGACCTGTCGGACGTGCCGAATAGCGCGCGCCTTGATCCCGGATTTCACGAATTTCAGACGGATCTGGAGATTGAACACCGGCACGAGATTGCAAATCGATCGGGACGCGTGCTCCTCACCGCATTTGAGAGCCGCGGGCGAATGGGACTGCTCGATGAGGCCGTGGCGGTGGCAGAAAACAGCAACATGCCGGTGTCCATCGCCGCTGTGCGCCGCTATCGCAGCCGCGCCGGCGTCAGCCTGAGCATCGAACAACAGATCGCCCCCGACTTGGGAGCATTCATTCGAGCCGGCAAGGCGGCCGGCAACGTAGAGGCCTACGAATTTACGGACATCGATCGCACGTTGGCTGTCGGAGTTTCCCTGCAGGGTTCGCGCTGGCACCGGCCCGGCGACACCATCGGGCTGGCCGCCGTCGACAACGGCATTTCCGCGGCGCGCGAACGATACTTGAATGCGGGCGGACTCGGCATCTTGGTCGGCGATGGCCGACTGCCGCACCCGGGTCCTGAACAGATCATTGAAACTTACTACTCCGCCGCGGTCCTGAGAGTCGCCCGTATCAGTATGGACTACCAATGGATCGGCCATCCCGCGTACAACCGCGACCGTGGGCCCGCATCCGTGATTGCTGTACGATTGCACGCTCAGTTCTAAAAACCTAGCAGGATTGCTTCGAAGGGGAATGCCATGGGAATAGCATCGGAATTCAAAGAATTTGCAATGAAGGGAAATGTGGTCGATCTCGCGGTCGGTGTCATCATCGGCGCGGCATTCGGTAAGATCGTGTCCTCGTTGGTCGGCGACCTCATCATGCCGGCTCTCGGCAAAGTCATCGGCGGCGTCAACTTCGCCGACCTGGCAATCAGTCTCGGGGCCGATCCCGCGGGCAAGGCGGTGCTGATCAAGTACGGCTCTTTCATTCAAACGATATTTGATTTCACGATCATCGCCATCGTCCTGTTCATGTGCATCAAAGGCATCAACAAACTCAAGAAGCCCGTGCCTGCCGTGGCGCCGCCGCCACCGCCGCCTCCCAAAACCGAGGTGCTTCTCGAGGAAATCCGCGATCTGCTGGCGAAGCGCGCCTAAGACTTGAGCTTAGAGCTTCGATCGATCCGGCGTAGACAGTGAGCGCGCCAGGGAAAGGCGTTTGTTAAATTTTCATTCAATTACCAAAGGAACATCATGGCTACCATTCGCAAATTCGCACTCTTCTTGGTTGTAGCACCCGCTGTGGCCGCGTGGTCCGCTGACGCCCCACCGCCGCCGCAGGATGTTTGGATCGGCAAGGGGCAAGTAGGATTCTTGAGCTCGCACGGCAACAGTGATGCCGAATCCCTCAATGGCACCATCGATCTGCTGCGCTATGACGGCCCCTGGAAAAATGAGTTCAATGTCACGGGACTGTACGGCAAGAACTCAGGCATCGTATCGGCGGAGCGCTGGGAGACTCGCGGCCAATCCAACTACACCATCTCGGGCGATCTGTTTGCATTCGGCGGCCTGCGCTACGAACACGATTTGTTCGATGGATTTCAATATCAGGCCAGCGTGACTGCGGGTCTCGGCTACAAAGTCATCAATAAAGATGACACAAAATTGACGGTGCAAGGCGGTGTGGGCTACCGGCGCCTTCGGCCGGAAACCATCGACAAGGACGACAGCGGTGAGGTGATCTCGCGCACACCGCAGGACGCCACGGGAGAGGCCATCGCTACGGCCGGGGTGGACTTCACGCAGACCGTTACGAAAACCACGATCTTCACCAATAAATTCCTGATGGAAGCGGGCTCGGACAATACCCTGCTGCATGATGAGCTTGCGCTTACCGTGAAGATGTCGGATAAGTTGGCGCTCAGTGTCGGCTATGGAATTACGGACAACACCAAACCACCGGCCCCGCTCAAGAAGCTCGATACGGTGACCAGCGTGAACCTGGTGTTCGGTTTTTAGTGAATAGCGAATCTTAGAGGAGGCTCCTATGGGCATGTTCGACGGCATATTGGGCGGCGTGGTCGGTGCCGAGATGGCCACGGTGGTCAATGGGCTCATTCAAAAGCATGGCGGGCTGCAGGGCATCATCGCCCAGTTGGAGCAGCAGGGATTGGGCGGCACGGTGCGCTCATGGGTGGGAACCGGCGCAAATCAATCGATTACGCCCGATCAAATCCACCAGGCCTTCGGCTCGGACACGGTGAAAGAACTGGCCGCCAAGGTCGGCTTGTCGCCCGACGTCTTGGCCGCGAAGCTGTCTCAAGTTCTGCCGCAGGCGATCGACAAGCTGACGCCCGCCGGCGCCGTACCAAAATCGTGAGTCGAGATCCAAAGATGAACAAAACATTGGCGATTCTGCTCATCGGCCTGATCGGCGCCGCCGCACATGCCGGCGATTCAGGCCGCACCTTTATTACACCTCCGGGCGCCGACCCGAAGACAGCGGCCCCCTTCAGCCTCGGCGTCATGGTCGACGGGACTTTCTACGTGGGCGGCCACCTTGGAGTCGATCCCGCCACCGGGAAAGTACCGGCTGAGGCTGAAGCCGAAGTCCGTTTGGTTATGGATTCGGTCAAGCAGTCTTTGGAACGCGCCGGACTGTCGATGTCAGATCTGGTCTCCGTCACGGTTTATTGCACGGACCTTGATCTCTACGACAAATTCAACGCCGTCTACCGCAGCTACTTCAAGGACAATTATCCGGCGCGGGCTTTTTTGGGTGTCGCCAAGCTGGTGCGCGGCGCGCATTTCGAAATCGCCGGCGTTGCCGTCAAACCTAAGCGTCGATGAGTTTTCGCAAGCGCTCGATCTGCTCGCCGAGCACGCGATCCGCGGCTTTCGATGCAGCGTCGAATCCATCCTTGGCGTAGCCGCCCAGTGTGTAGCTGACCGAGATGTCGGTCCCGTTGGCGCCGCTCTTGAGGGCCCACGTCATGGCACCGTCGACCCCCAGTCCTTGAAAAGGGCCGAGCGCGCCGCGCAAGCGCAGCGTCTTGCCGGGCGCGGCATACACCACGTGCAAGTGTTCCACTGAACCGCCGTCCGGCAGGTTTTCGCACCAGCATCCCCCGGCGTGCGCGTCCAACACCAGATTCACAGCGTTGCCCGAAAACGTGTGATCCGAACTCCACCACCGCGCCGGCTGCAGCAGCGCTGCATAAGCCTTGTCGGATGCGGCCGCCACATGCACGGTCTCTCTCACTTCGAACCCATTGGGTCCAACGCTGAACACCTCCGCCGACGCGCTCTGCGCGAGCAGCAGCGCGGCCGGCGCGAAGCTGCACAGCCAAACTCTATTGAACCTTGCCATTTGCTCTCCCCTATGCCGCCGCACATTTTCTGAAAGACTCGAGAATCGCCGTCCATCCTCCCGGCGCGTCCACCATGCCTCGCACCTGCGCCGCCCTGTCGCCCATGCGCTCCAGATTTCGATGTTCCAGTTCGACGCGGGTCACGCCGGCGCTCTCGGCGATGAATCGCACTTCCACTTCGGTGACAAGATCAGGATCGAATTGCCATGCGGCGCTGAGTTGCCATGCCAGCACCAGCCGCGTCGGCGGTTGCCACTCGATCACGTATCCCGTGTCGCCTCTGGAACCATCTTCAGCAACGGCGTACCAGCGGCCGCCAACCTGCGGTTCGACGACATACTGTTTCAACGGAGACTTGAGTGTCGAATGAGTTGCCGGCCACCACCGCGACATCTCGTGGGTGAACAAGTCAAAGGCGCGCTGTTGAGTCGCGGCGACCGTCACTTGCTTGCGCACCGGCGCAATCTTGATCATTTATTCGACCCCCCCTTTTTCTGCCTCGGCTTTGAATCCGGACAGCGCATCATCCCAAAATTGATCCAACCAAATTCGAATGGCCGCGAGGCCTTTCGGGTCGATGTAGTACACGCGGCGCGTGCCCTCGGCGCGATCGCCCACCAGCCCGGCTCTTTTGAGCACCGCCAGATGCTGGGACACGGCAGGACGGCTCACGGGCATGCCGGCGGCAAGCTTGCCGACCGATTTGGGACCGTGGCGCAGTTGCTCAAATACGCGCCGTCGCGTCGGGTCGGAGAGCGCCAGAAGCGCTGTTTGGTAAGCCATGACTAACCGTAAGCGAATACTTACGGAATGTCAATCACGTCGTGCGGGGCAGCGCCGTAAGCATTTTGTAGATTTTGAGCACCCGGGGAACGTAGGCCATGGTTTCGCTAAAGGGGGGAATCTGGCCGCCGTTGCGCTCGACCGCATCCTCGCCCGCGTTGTAGGCCGCCAACGCCAGGCGCACATCATGGCCAAAATGATCGATGAGAAACTTCAAGTACCGGGCGCCACCGTGGACATTCTGCCGCGCGTCATAGCGATTGGACACGCCATACCGGCTCGCCGTCGCCGGCATCAATTGCATGAGGCCGACGGCCCCGCGCTTGGAGACGGCGCGGGAATTGAAGCCCGATTCCACCACGATGACTGCCCGCAAAAGATTCGGTTCCAGAGCCGCTGAAACCGCGGCCTGTTCGATGATGGAGTCGTACTGCGTTGCCTTTGCAAGCAGCTGAAAGTCATAACGATCGCCGCTGGTTGTCCTGTCATGAGGCGACAGGACCAACAAGCGATAGCGGTTGTTGTCGGGCACGTCGGTGTAGTGACGCTGCCCTTGAGCATCCAGATAAGTGTAAATCTTCGGGTTTGCCGCAGCGCTCGCAGCGCCCAGCAAAATTGCGATGAAAAAGGTCAAACGCAGCATGACAATCCTTTGCCAAAGCCTATCTGGGGCGCCGCCCGTCCGATGGGACCTGCATCAAGAAAATGCTGCGCAGCGGGCAATTTACCGTGCAGGGTCCTCAATCAACGTGGATTTGCTTGGGCTTAAGCCTGTGCGACCGCGAAGCCGAACACATTTTGACAAGTGGCGGAACTATAGGATGGCTGTTTGGAAGCCTGGAATATGCCCGTGCCCGAAACCGCCGATTGGAAACAAAAATACCGCGATTCCTTGGTCGAAATGGAGGCAGAGGAAGTCCGCTGGCGTCATGTCGAGCAGGTGTTGCGCCGCCTGGTGGGCCGGCTATGCGCGGCCGGGATGGGTGTAAATCCCCAACTCGATGATGAACTGAAAGCGCTGGCCGCCGCCAACCGACGCAATGCGGATGCCGATGAACTCGCGCGCCTCGCCGAATCGCTGACCACGGCGGTGGTGGCCGTTGATGCGACTTGCCCGGTTCCCACGATCACATTCCCGGCGACGGACATTCAAACCCGTCTCGCCGTCAAACGCCTGCTCGAGTGCCTTTCGGCAGCCGATCCGGAAGAGCCCACCGCGGCGGCATTGGTTGCGGAGCTGGCGGCCCTAAAAAATGACTCCGCCCTTGCCAAGATCATCGGTCGCGCGGCGGATTTGGTGCGCGAGCGCAGCGATGCGCTGCTGCGCGAACGGCTGCAGACCGCGGCGATCCTCGAGGAGGTGACCAAACGCCTGGAAGAAATGGCCAGTTATTTATCGGACGCGAATCACGCCACCCGCACGCACTTCGAGGACACGCAAACCTACAACGAAACCGTCATGTCCCAGGTACGCGAGCTGAGCGACGAAGTCGGCAGCGCGACGGAACTCGGGCACCTGCAGTCCTTGGTGAATGCGCGCCTCGAGCGCGTGGCCGAACATGTCAGCAGCTTTCGCGCGCGCGAGGAATTTCGCCTGTTGGAGGTCAACAGCCGCGCTGAACGAATGCGCAAGCGCATCGCAGAATTGGAGCGGGAAACCGGCGACCTGCATTCGAGATTGGACAATGAAAAACAAGGCGCACGGATCGATCCTTTGACCGGCATCGCAAATCGCAAGTCATTCGAAGAGCGGATCGCGCAGGAAATCGCGCAATCGCCGGGCACCGGCGCGGCAGTGGTCATGCTGCTATGGGATCTCGACAACTTCAAAGCCATCAACGACAGCTACGGCCACCGCGCGGGAGACCGCGTCCTGCAAAGCGTGGCGGCCTGCTTCATGGCGGCCGTGCGCGGAAACGACTTCGTCGCGCGCATCGGCGGCGAAGAATTCGTGATGCTGTTGAGCGGCACAAAGATCGCCCAGGCCATGCTGATCGCCAATCAGGTGCGCTCGGCCGTCGAAGCCCTGCGCTTTCATTTTCGAGGTACCCCGGTCAGGGTCACCGTGTCGTGCGGACTCACCGAGTTGCAGCAGAACGATGCGTCAGAGGCAGCCTTCGACCGTGCCGACGCCGCCCTGTACCGCGCCAAGCAGACCGGCAAGAATTTGTGTGTGGCGGCCTAAAACGCGCGCCGGCCGCCTAGTTAACAGATATTTAACGCATTAATTGGAATTCCGGCACTGATTTTCCGCGCAGCGTCGATAGAATCAGTTCCTAGCCGACGTTTCTTCACCTTTCTTGATTCGATTGATTGCGATCTGGCAAGGGTGAGAATGTCCATTGATTAGTGCATCGCAGCATTCCGGGTAGCCATCACCGACCATGAGCAGCGTCCCAAAAACAGTACTCAGCGAAGCCGCCATTGGCGTTCCGGTAGGAACCGCCGGCGCGATCGCAACGTCGCGCACGGGCTCGCGGGTTCGCGCGTGGATGCTCACCGCGGTGCTGTTCCTGGTGCCGCTGGTTGCCTATTGGCCGGCCACGTTTCATGACTACGGCCTGCGCGACGACTATTCGAATCTGCGCGAAGCGCATGAGGAAGTCGGCAAGGTTTTGCAGTTCTGTGCCTCGCATGCCCGCCCCATCTACGGCTGGCTGCTGCAAGCCACGTATGGACAGACCAGTTCCGTGGAAAATCTGCAGTGGCTGCGCTTCGTGGCCGCGCTGCTCCTCGGCGCAATTTCATTGGTGAGCTTTCGCGGGTTGCGAGCCTTGGGCTGGTCGATCAACACCAGTCTATGTTTTGCAGTGCTGATCAGCCTCGTGCCCTCCGCGCAAGTCATTGCGGGCTGGGCGGTCGGCTGGCCGTATGCCGCCACCGCGTTGCTGGCCATTGCGGCATTCTTCACGGTCGAAGGCACGCTGACATTGGGGTTGCGGGGTGGTGTCGGGCGTGCCCTCACCCAAGGGACGGTGGCGCTGGGTCTCTTGGTGGTGAGCACGCTGATCTATCAGCCGAGCGCGTTGTTTTATCTGGTGCCGCTGGCCGGCGCCTTGATCGCGCAACGGCAACGCAGCCTGGTGCAGGCGGCGCGCTGGGTCGGGATCCATCTTGGATTTGTCGCAGGCTCGCTGGGACTGGCGTATTGCTCGATGTCGCTGCTGTACGGCGCACATATTTTCGTCAAGTCGGGCCGAATTGCCTTCGAATCACACTGGGGCGACAAAATTGGCTGGTTCCTGCAAGAGCCGCTGCCCAATGCCTTGAGCCTGTTCGTTTTGAATGACAACCATCACCGCGACCACGTCTTGTACTTCGGTTGCGCGGCGCTCGTCGGCGCTATTCTGCTGGCGGGTGCCTATGTCGAGTGGCGTCGGCATGGCCTGCAGCGCGGTCTCATCTGGCTGTCGGGGTTGCTTGGCCTGCCCGTGTTCGCTTTTGCCGTGAGCATGCTCGCCTCGGAGCGCTACGCCACATATCGCACCATCCTCGCGATGACCGGCGTCCTGCTGTGCTTCCTGGTCGCATCGATCAGCGCGCTCACGCAGAACTGGAGTGCAAACGCGCGCCGCATGACGGCAATGCTCGCAATCGCGACGGCGTTCATCACGGCACAGCATCATGTTTATGCGCTGATCGCCGTACCCCAGGGCCATGAATGGCAGCTGGTCGTGGCCGGCGCGAAACAGGTGCACTTGAATGGCGACCGGCCCCTGAACGGCGAGCGGCCGCGCATATTCGCGATTGCCTCCACGCCGTCGGATATTTCCACCGCGACGATTTACCACGATGAATTTGGATCGCTGTCGTCGAATTCCGAGTGGGTGCCGCGCGAAATGTTCAAGCAGGCGATGCATGACCTGCATCCCAACGTGCCCAATCTGGATTCGCGCTATGAGTTCGCCACCGGGCCGGTACTGCCCGCCGGTCAGCGCTACGACGTGATAATCGACCTGCATCGGCTGCGCGGGTTCTTCGTCAACAACTAAAACCGCCGCGGCCGCAGCCGGCCTCCATGGCATCCGCAGCCGTGTTAGCGTGGATCCATGATCAGCGATCCGCTGCTATGGGTTTTTGCGGCTCTCGGCGCCTTCATGGTCGGCGTTTCGAAGGCCGGCATCACCGGGCTCAGCATTCTCTCGATTGCACTGTTCAATCACGTCTTTCCGAGCAGCAAGCAGGCCAGCGGCTTGGTGCTGCCGCTGCTGATATTCGGCGATTTCGTCGCGGTCTTCTCCTATCGCAAACACACGCAGTGGCACTATCTGTGGCGCCTGTTTCCGTGGACGGCCGCCGGTGTGGTGCTGGGCTATTTCACGCTCGGCCGTATATCCGATCACTCGGCGCGCATCATGATTGGTTGGATCATCATCGCGTTGGCGGCCTTGAGCTTTTGGCGTCGCCGGACATCTTCGCCAAACGATGAGGCGCCGATATTTCATTGGTCGGTCGGCGCCACCATCGGCGTGACCGCAGGTTTCATCACCCTGGTTGCCAATGCTGCCGGTCCCTTAATGGCCGTCTATCTGGTGGCAATGCGTTTGCCCAAAATGGAATACGTCGGCACAGCGGCGGTGTTTTTCATGCTCCTGAACCTCTTCAAGGTGCCCTTCATGGTGGATCTGGGGCTGATCACCGTGCAAAGTTTCAGCTTCAATCTTGCGTTGGCGCCTGCGGTGCTGCTCGGCGCGCTGGCCGGGCGCTGGCTCCTAAAACGCGTCAATCAGAACCTGTTCGAGCAATTGGTGTTGCTATTGAGTGCGATTGGGGGAATTCTGTTGATCCTATAGCGGGATCACACCGGGGAGAATGCAAATGTATGGCGGCGGTATAGGCGGTTTGATTGTTTTGGTCGCCGACGTCTGGGCGATCGTGAACATATTTCAAAGCGGCGCGGACACCGGCAGCAAGGTGCTGTGGACGGTGATCGTGATCCTGCTGCCCGTGCTGGGCTTTATCCTATGGTTTTTCTTCGGCCCGAAAACCGCTAGAGCCTAGGAGACACGCTCCTAACGGCATGATCCGCGCGCGCGCCGGCTACGCGGCGCCGATCCGGCGCCAAAAGCATCGCGGCTTCATAGCAGCTGTCGCGCAAGGCCGCATCGCTGCTCGCAAGCATTCGATCCAATAGCCCCGGGGCGCTCGCGGCCGGAATCGCCGCGAGACTGCCGAGTTGCGCCACGGTCATTTCCAGCGCGTTCTGCAAAGCGTCGGCGGCGCTGGGCGTTGTGCCGGCGGTCAGCACATCTCGATCCAATAGCCGCAGATCATTGAGCAGCGCGGTCAATTGACGCTTCGAGCGGTCTATCGCCTCGAGACTGCGCGGACTGAGCGCACGCTTCAGCACGGCAACATCTTGCCGCGCACTGCTCAGCACGCGATCGAGACGATCAAGCCACTCTATCCAGAAAAGAGGATTGTGCATGCGACTTCCTTTGAGCTGCCGACCGAGGATGCCTGCGAGGCATTTATTATTTCAGGCAAAGACTACCCTGCCTGCAATCGGGTAGCTACCATTACATTCGCCGCGGTGCGGTTCACCTGCCAAGCTGCCTGTTTGCATATACAGGATTGCAATGCGCCCCAGAGATCATGACCGTCATAAACTTGGAACGGCCGGTTGGCTGCGCGCCTCAGTGCTCGGCGCCAACGACGGTATTGTTTCAACCTCCAGCCTGCTGTTGGGCCTCGCCGCCGCCAACGCATCCCATGCGACGCTGCTGTTGAGCGGCGCTGCGGGCTTGGTCGCGGGCGCCATGTCCATGGCGGCGGGTGAGTATGTCTCGGTGCACTCGCAGGCCGACACGGAAGCGGCGGCGCTGGCACAGGAGCGCGCAGAGCTCAAGGAAGATTTCGCCGGCGAGCGCCACGAACTGAAGGACATCTACATACGCCGCGGGGTCGATTCCGCACTGGCGGGCAAAGTTGCGGACCAACTGATGGCGCATGACGCCTTGGGCTCGCATGCACGCGACGAGTTGGGCATTTCGCCCAGCTCGAGCGCGCGGCCATTGCAGGCCGCCCTGGCTTCAGCCGGCAGCTTTTCCGTCGGCGCTGCGCTGCCGGTGGCAGTCGTGCTGATCGCTCCTGCGCAATACTTGATCGCGGCCATCGCCATCGCGGGCCTTGCCTGCCTGCTGTTCCTTGGCGGCTGGTCAGCACGGGTCGGCGGTGCCAATGTTCGCACCGGCGCGCTTCGGGTCGCTTTTTGGAGCGCACTGGCCATGGGGGTCACCACGGCTGTGGGCGCGGCGGTGGGCCGCCTGTGAACAGCGCGCTGCTGAGCGTGTCGCAGATGAATGAGGCCGATCGCCTGACGATGGCGGCCGGCACCCCCGGCGTGCTTCTCATGCAGCACGCGGGCGAAGCCGTGGCGCGCGAGATCGAACGCCGGTTTTTACCGCGGCCCGTGAGCATACTGTGCGGACCGGGCAACAACGGCGGCGATGGTTTCGTGGTGGCTGCCAAATTGGCGCAGTCCGGCTGGCCGGTGCGGGTCGCCCTGCTCGGCAGCATTGAAGCGCTTGGTGCCGATGCACAACACCATGCGCGCAGGTGGCAGGGGAATGTCGAGCCGCTCGCGTCCGGGATCATTGAAAATGCCGAGCTGGTCGTCGACGCATTATTTGGCTCGGGCTTGAGCCGGCACTTGACAGCGCACGTGGCAGGGTTGCTGGCCTATGCGTCGCGGCGCGGCGTTCCGATGATCGCGATCGACATACCGAGCGGCATTACGGGCGACAGCGGCGAGAACTGGGGCGCGGCGGCGGCGGTTTGCACGGTGACTTTCGAGCGCAAAAAGCCGGGGCATGTGTTGCTGCCGGGCCGGGACCTGTGCGGCGCCGTGGTGGTTGCCGAGATCGGCATACCGCCGGCCGTCCTGAATTCCCTGGGACAAGATACCTGGGAGAACACACCCGCGTTGTGGCGTGCCAAGCTGCCGCAACTGCAGGCCTCAGGGAACAAGTACAGCCGCGGCCATGCGCTGCTTTACGGCGGCTACCCGATGACGGGCGCCGCACGCCTGGCCGCGCGCGCTGCCGCGCGCAGCGGCGCCGGCCTGACCACGATTGCCGTTCCGGAACATGCATTTGCCGTCTACGCCTCGTCGCTCACGAGCATCCTCGCGCATCCGCTTAGCGGAGATCAGGACCTGTCCCGGCTGCTCGAGGAGCGGCGATATTCGGCCTTTTTGATTGGGCCCGGCGCCGGTGTAAACGATGCGACGCGCGCTCGAGCACTTGCCATGCTCGCAACGGGCAAGCCGGTCGTGCTCGACGCGGATGCCATCAGCGTATTCGCTTCGCGCCCGGACGATTTGTTTCAAAGCATTCGCGGACCGTGCGTGATCACCCCGCACGAGGGCGAATTCAGCCGCATTTTCGACGCCGCGGGCGACAAGCTCACACGCGCGCGCCGCGCGGCCCGGCGCAGCGGCGCCGTCGTTGTATTGAAGGGTGCCGACACCGTCATCGCGGCCCCGGACGGCCGCGCCGTCATCAACAGCAATGCGCCGTCGACGCTGGCGACGGCAGGTTCCGGCGACGTTCTCGGCGGCATCATCTTAGGGCTGCTCACCCAGGGTTTGGACGCGTTTCCGGCGGCTGCCGCGGCGGTCTGGATGCATGGCGATGCAGCCTCCGAATTTGGCGTAGGGCTACTCGCGGAGGACCTCCCCGATCTGCTGCCGTCGGTCTTGCGCCGCTTGCAACAACTTGCCCAAGCATGAGTACCTGGCTTCCGCCGATCAGCCTCCACTCGCTCGCCATCGTCGTGAGCGTTCTGGTCTACGTACTGACCGCGCGCGCCGAGCGCGAACGCGAACGCCGGCCGCCATCCATCGCCATCGCCTGGGTCTTGGGGATGATTGCCCTGCCGTATCTGGTGTTGCCCATGTACCTGCTGTTTGGGCGGCGCAAACTGCCGCGCAAGGTATTGCCGCGCTCGTCGGCGAGATGCAATGCAGGACACTGGGCGCAGGATCTCATCCAGAGTTTCGGATTGCCGCCCTGCTCGCGGGCTCGCATCAGCCTGCATCAGGACGGGGCCGAGTCAGCCGCGGCATTGTTCGCCACCATGTCGGGCGCGCAGTCGCGGCTGGACATCTGTACGTATATTTTGGGCGACGACGATTTTGGCCGCCAAGCCATGCAGCGCATGATGGAGCGCGCGCGCAGCGGCGTGGAGGTCCGCCTTCTGCTCGACGGTGTCGGCGCAATTCAGCTGCCGAAGGCATGCTTCAAAGCGCTCGAGCTCGGCGGCGTCGAGACCGCCACGTTCAGCCCCCTGTTCGCACGGCGAACCCAGGGTCCGCGCAACTTGCGCAATCATCGAAAGATGGTGATCGCAGACGGCAGCCGGTTGTGGGCGGGGGGCCGCAACCTTGCGGCCGAGTATTTCTCGGGCGCCGCAGGGGCGCCGCCATGGCGGGACTTGACGTTTGATCTACAGGGCCCCGTGGCGGCCGCGGCCGCCTCGCAGTTTGAAAGCGACTGGGTCGCTGCCGGCGGCAAGCCCACCTCGGCCGAGGTGGTGACTCTGAATCCGAGAAGCGTTGCTGCCTTGGTGCATGAGGCAGGCGGCGAGGCGCAGTTTTTGCCCAGCGGCCCGGATCAAAGCGAGGACACGGTGCATGCATTGCTGATCGATGCATGTTTTCAGGTCCGCGACCGCATGCTCGCGGTGACGCCCTACTTCGTGCCTGACGCCAGCCTGGAAACGGCCATGCGTCTGGCGGCGCGGCGCGGAGTGCGCATTGATCTTTGCATTCCGCGAAGTTCCAATCATAAATTGGCTGACTTCGCGCGCAACCGCGCGCTGCGATCCTTGAGCCTGGCGGGAGTCAACGTGCACCTGTTACCCGATATGTGCCACGCGAAGGCCGTGGTATTCGACGACGCGCTCGCCCTATCCGGTTCGGTGAATCTGGACTCGCGCAGCCTGTTGCTCAACTACGAATGCGCGGTCGTTTTCTACGGCCGCACCGAAATCGATTGGCTCGCAAAGTGGATCGAAGCGCTCATTCCCCACACAGTCGCCTTCGACGGCCGGCCGCCGAGTCTGGTGCGCGACCTTTGCGAAGGACTGTTGCTCACCGTGGCCTATCAACTGTGACGTAGGATTGGTCTGACAGACTTTATGACCCACGAGTTTTGCGCGTAGTATCCTGTTTTGGCAGTGCTGGGTGATCGGTGGAATTCAAGGATTATTACAAAGTGATGGGCGTTGCGCGCGATGCGACGGAAGCGCAGATCAAGCAAGCCTATCGCAAACTTGCGCGTAAATATCATCCGGACGTGAGCAAGGAGAAGGACGCCGAGGCGCGCTTCAAGGAGGTCGGCGAGGCTTACGAGGTGCTCAAGAGTCCCGAAAAACGCGCGGCCTACGATCAGCTCGGCCAGAACCATCGCCCCGGCGAAAATTTCAGGCCGCCTCCCGATTGGGACGCCGGCTTTGAATTCAGCGGTGCCGGTCCGGGAAATTCTTCGTACAGTGATTTTTTCGATTCACTTTTCGGCGCGCAGCCGCGATCCGGCCGCCGCGCGGATTTTCATTCCGGAAACGGCGAAGATCATCACGCCAAGGTGCTGCTCGATTTGGAAGCCTCGCTGAATGGCGGCGCGCGTACGTTTACCTTGCGCATGCCCGAGCTCGACGATTCCGGCCGGCTCGTGTCGAAAGAGCGCACCCTGAGTGTGCAGGTCCCCAAGGGGATTGTTTCAGGGCAGCAGATCCGCCTCGCGGGTCAGGGAGCCCGCGCACCCGGCGACGGCAAACCCGGCGATCTATACATCGAGGTAGACTTTCAACCCCATCCTTTGTATCGAATCGATGGGCGGGACCTGTTTTTGGAATTGCCGGTCGCGCCCTGGGAGGCCGCTCTCGGCGCGACCGTGAAGACGCCCACGCCCAACGGGGTGGTCGATTTGAAAATCCCTGCCGCATCGCATGCCGGAAGCAAATTGCGCTTGAGGGGCCGCGGAATTCCCGCCAGCCCCGCCGGCGACTTCTACGTGATTCTGCAGATCGCCCTGCCGGCGGCCAACGACGACAAGGCCAAGGCCGCGTATTCGGCCATGGCCGCGTCACTTCCGTTCAATCCTCGCGCCAGTTTAGGAGTCTAAAATGTCCCCATCGGATGATCGGGTCTTGTCAGGCAGCCTATTCGACGAATCCGCGAGGCTCAGCATCGGAGACTTGAGCCGCATGTGCGCCGTCGATGAACGGCATATCGTGGAATTTGTCGAGGAAGGCGTTCTGCACGTCGTCGACGTCCGCACCGAGTGGCGCTTCTCGGGCGATGCGCTGCGCCGTGCACGGCTTGCGCTGCGCCTGGAGAGAGATCTGGAACTGAATCTGGCGGGCGTCGCGCTCGCCGTCGAATTGCTCGAAGAAATTTCGCAACTGCGCCGCGAGCTCAACGCGAGAGGTTAAATGAACAAACCTGAATCCGATGCCTTCGTATTTTTCGGCGCCACCGGCGATCTGGCGTACAAGAAGATCTTTCCCGCGCTGTATGCCATGGTGCGCCGCGGCGGCTTTCACATTCCCATCATCGGCATGGCGCGCGCCGGCTGGAGCCTGGACAAGCTCAAGGATCGTGCGCGCGACAGCGTACAGCAGAGCGGCGATTTCGACGCCGCGAGCTTTGACAAGCTTGCGGCGCTGCTGCGCTACGTCGATGGCGACTACGCGGATCCGCAGACTTTCACCAAGCTCAAGAGCGCGATCGGTCTTGCAAAGAGACCGATTCACTACCTCGCCATTCCGCCGAGCATGTTCGCCAGCGTGATCCAGGGACTGCAGCAGTGCGGCTGCGCCGACAACGCCCGGGTGATCGTGGAGAAGCCTTTCGGCCGCGACCTGGCCAGCGCGCAGGCACTCGACCGGACCCTGCATGAAGTCTTCGAAGAATCCTCGATCTTCCGCATCGACCACTACCTAGGCAAGGAGGCGGTGCAAAATATTCTGTACTTCCGCTTCGCCAATACGTTTCTCGAACCGATATGGAATCGGGAATACATCCGCGACGTGCAAATCACAATGGCAGAAAACTTCGGCGTCCAGGGCCGCGGGGCCTTTTACGAAGAAGTGGGCACGATCCGCGATGTGGTGCAAAACCATTTGCTGCAGGTGGTGACGCTGCTGGCGATGGACGCGCCGGCCGGCCACGACCCGGAGACCATGCAGGCGGAAAAGCTGCGCATCTTCCGTGCCATGCAGCCGCTCGATCCGAAGGAAGTCGTGCGCGGACAATTTCGCGGCTATCGGGACGAAAACGGCGTGGCCAAGGATTCGCAGGTCGAGACTTTCGCCGCACTGCGTCTGCATATCGATACCTGGCGCTGGGCGGACGTGCCCTTCTTCATCCGTGCCGGCAAGAACCTTCCCGTCACGGCCACAGAAGTAAGGGTGACGCTCAAGCGGCCGCCGCTGGCGATCTTCGACCCCAGCGACACCATGCCTTCGAACTATTTCCGTCTGCGCTTGAGTCCCGAGGTTGTCATTGGCGAGGGCGCATTGGCGAAACTCAACGGCGAAGACATGCGCGGCGAACCGGTCGAGTTGATCGCGCGCCACAACACGCAAGCCGACAAATCCCCCTACGAGCGCCTGCTGGGAGATGCCGTGCGCGGCGATACGTCATTGTTCACCCAAGATGACTGCGTGGAAGCGGCCTGGCGGGTGGTCGACCCGGTCTTGTCCGGCGGCCTGCCGGTGGCCGAATACGAAGCGGGCACCTGGGGCCCCGCCGCGGCGAATAAGATCATCGACGGCGCAGAGACATGGCATGACCCTCAGATCGAGAAATCCTCGCCGTGCTGAACGACGACGCGACGGTATTTTTGCTGGACGTGGACAACACGCTGCTGGACAACGACCGTTTCACGGCAGATCTCGGCGACCGGCTGGAGAGCTCGTTCGGCGCGGATGAGCGGGCTCGTTACTGGGACATTTTTGCACAGCGGCGCGCATCGCTCGGGCTCGCCGATTACCTCGGCAGCTTGCAGGAATTTCGTGCCGGCCTCGATGACGATCCGAAACTTCTCGACATGTCGCAGTTTCTGCTGGAGTACCCGTTCGCCGGCCGCCTGTTTCCGAACGCCCTGGAGGCGATCGCGCATCTGCGCAAACTCGGAATGCCGGTGGTGCTGTCGGATGGCGATATCGTCTTTCAGCCGCGGAAAGTCAAGCGCTCCGGTATCTGGGATGCCGTCGAGGGGCGCGTCATGATTTACGTGCACAAGGAAAAAGTGCTCGATCACATGCAGCGGCGCTATCCCGCGAAGCACTATGTTATGGTCGATGACAAGGCCAATCTCCTGGCAGCGATGAAGCGGGTGTTGGGCACGCGGCTGACGACTGTTTTCGTGCGCCAAGGGCACTATGCCGTATCGCCTGAGTCTAAATCGGCGGCTCCTGCGCCGGATCTGGTCATCGAGCGCATCGGAGATCTTCTCAATCACAACCCGACCGACTTTGAGGTGCGACCATGAGTATGACGAAAAACCTGCATGATTTGGGTCAAAGCCTCTGGCTCGACAATATCACGCGGGAGATTCTCGACGACGGCACGCTGCAGCGCTACATCGAGCAATTCTCCGTCACCGGACTGACGTCGAATCCGACGATCTTCGATGAAGCCATCGGCAAGACCGCCGCCTACGACAAGGGAATTCGCCAGAAAGCCGCAGCCGGCATGTCCGGGGAAGGTCTGTTCATCGAATTGGCTCTCGAGGACCTGCGCCGCGCCGCGGATCTGTTCAGACCCGAATTCGACCGGACCAAAGGGATCGACGGCTGGGTGTCGATGGAGGTATCCCCGCTGCTCGCGAACGATACCCAGGGGACCATCGACGCGGCCTTGCGCATTCACAAGCAGGCCAACCGCCCCAACTTGTACGTCAAGATCCCGGGCACCCCTGCCGGCGTGCCGGCGATCGAGGCTGCCATCTTCGCCGGCGTACCCATCAATGTGACGCTGCTGTTCTCGCGCGAACAATATCTAAAGGTCGCCGATGCCTATATGCGCGCGCTGGAGCGCCGGATCGCCGCGGGTCTCGATCCGAAGGTCAATTCGGTTGCCTCCGTGTTCGTCAGCCGCTGGGATCGCGCGGTGGCGGACAAGGTGCCCCAAGAATTGAGCAACCGGTTAGGGATAGCCATCATGCAGCGCACCTACCGGGCGCACTGCGAGTTGATCGGCGGCAAACGTTGGAAGGACTTGGAAGCCAGGGGTGCGCGCAAACAGCGCATGCTGTGGGCCAGCACCGGAACCAAGGATCCCAAGGCCCCGCCCGGTCTGTATGTCGAAGCGTTGGCTGCCCCGGATACCGTCGATACCATGCCGGAAAAGACGTTGCTCGCGTTTGGGCAAGGCGGCAAGCTCCGCGGCGTCATGGACAAGGATGGCGGCGACGCGGAGGCGGTGCTGGCGCGTTTTGCCGCGGCCGGCATCGATGTCGACGCCCTCGCCGCTCAGTTGCAGGTGGAGGGCGCGGCGTCGTTCGTCAAATCATGGACTGAACTCATGCAGCGCATCCAGGACAAGAGCGCTGCGTTGGCCACCACTTGAGTGAGCGTCTGAATCCGCTCGCCGGCAAGCCGGCTCCCGCGGCGTCGCTGGTGAATGTGCCGCGGCTGGTGACGGCCTACTATAGCGAGCAGCCGGATCCCGCGATCCCTGCTCAACGGGTCGCCTTCGGCACATCGGGGCATCGCGGATCTTCCTTCGACGTGGGCTTCAATGAAGCGCATGTGCTCGCCATCAGCCAGGCCATTTGCGAATACCGCAAGCAGCAGGGCATCGACGGGCCCTTGTTCATGGGTTTCGATACACATGCCCTGTCGGCGCCGGCATTTGCCAGCGCACTGGAAGTGCTGGCCGCGAACGGCGTCGAGGTCATGATCGCAGCCGATGACGAATACACGCCGACCCCTGCCGTTTCGCATGCCATTCTCGTTTACAACCGCGGCCGCGGCACCGGCCTGGCCGACGGCATCGTCATCACGCCCTCGCACAATCCGCCCAATGACGGGGGTTTCAAGTACAACCCGACGAATGGCGGTCCGGCGGATTCGGACATCACCAAGTGGATCGAGAATCGTGCAAACGACCTGCTGCGAAGCGCCGCCGACATCAAGCGAATGCCGTTCAGCGCAGCGCGGCGTGCCGCCACCACTCACTCGCACGACTACCTGTCGAACTACGTACAAGATCTCGGCGCCATCCTCGACATGACCGTCATCCGAGATTCCAAGATCCGCATGGGCGTGGACCCGCTGGGGGGCGCCGGCGTGCATTATTGGCCGCGCATCGCGGAGCGTTATGGGCTCGATCTCAGCGTGGTGAACGACGCGGTGGACCCGACATTTCGATTCATGACGCTCGATTGGGATGGGAAAATCCGCATGGATCCTTCCTCCTCGTATGCCATGCAGCGGCTCATCCATCTCAAAGATCGCTACGACATCGCCTTTGCCTGCGACACCGACCATGATCGGCATGGCGTCGTCACCCGCAGCAGCGGCTTGATGCGGCCCAACCATTATTTGTCCACGATGATCGATTACCTGTTCAGCCATCGCAGCGGCTGGCGCGCGGACGCGGCCATCGGCAAGACGGTGGTGAGCAGCGCGATGATCGATCGGGTCGGCGCCAAGCTCAAGCGCCGCGTCTACGAGGCGCCCGTGGGCTTCAAATGGTTTGTCTCCGGCCTGGTCGACGGATCGCTGGGTTTTGGCGGCGAGGAAAGCGCGGGCGCATCCTTCAGCCGGATCGACGGCCGTGCGTGGACGACCGACAAGGACGGCATCGTGCCGGCGCTGTTGGCCGCGGAAATCACGGCACGCACCGGCCGCGATCCCGGTGAACATTATCGCGCGCTCGAGCAGCAGCTCGGCACCTCGTTTGCCGACCGCATCGATGCGCCGGCCACGCCTGCGCAAAAGGCGAAGCTCGGCAAGCTTGATCGGCAGCAAATTCGCATTTCGGAACTGGCCGGAGACCCGATCGAACAGATCTTGACGCAGGCGCCGGGCAACAATGCGCCCATCGGCGGCGTAAAAGTCACCTCTCGCGGCGGGTGGTTCGCGGCACGCCCCTCGGGGACCGAGAACATTTACAAGATCTATGCGGAGAGCTTTCATGACGATGCGCATCTGCACCGGCTGATCGCCGAAGCGCAGACGGTCGTCGATGCGGCACTCGCGGGCGCCTAGCGGCAATTGGCAGAGTCCGACGACATTGCGCTGACGCCCACCGCCAAGCGCCTGCTGCCGTGGCTGGTCGCCGTCGGGTTCTTCATGGAATCCTTGGATACGACCATTCTCAACACGGCCGTACCCGCGATCGCTCAAGCGCTGGACGTGCCGCCCCTGAGCATGAAGGCGGTGCTGGCGAGCTACACCTTGAGTTTGGCCGTGTTCATTCCAATCAGCGGCTGGATGGCGAATCGCTTCGGCACACGGCGCGTGTTTGCCTCGGCAATCGGCATCTTCACGCTCGGCTCGTTGCTCTGCGGCCTATCCCACGACATTCACCTGCTGGTGGCCTGCAGAATCCTGCAAGGCGCCGGCGGCGCAATGATGCTGCCCGTGGGCCGCATCACCATGGTGCGCACCTTCGCGAAATCGGAGCTCATCAACGCCATGAGTTTCGTCGCCATTCCCGGGCTCGTGGGACCGATGCTCGGGCCGGTGATCGGCGGCGCGATCATCGCTTACTTCCCGTGGAACGTCATATTCTTCGTCAACATACCCATCGGCCTCTGCGGCCTTTACATGGTTTATCGGCATCTGCCGAATTACCGCGAAAAGCGCAATTACCGGATGGACATCATCGGGCTGGTGCTGTTCGGTTCGGGCGTCGCTCTGCTGTCCTATGTGCTCGAGGTGTTCGGCGAAACCACTTTGAGCGGCCGGGAGATGCTGGGACTATTGGGCATTTCAGCGGCCCTGCTTGCGGCGTATGGTTTGCATACCAAGCGCACACCGCACCCGCTGCTGCGCCTCAAGCTGCTGCGGGTGCGGACCTTCCGCGTTGCCGTCAGCGGTAACTTGTTCACCCGCTTAGGCATTGGCGGCATCCCCTTCCTGCTGCCGCTGCTGTACCAGGTCGGCCTGGGGTTCTCGCCGATTCAATCGGGACTTCTCATCATGCCGCAGGCCTTCGCCGCAATGAGCCTGAAATTGACCATGCCGCTCATCTTGAAGCGCTTCGGCTATCGAAGCGTGCTGATCAGCAATACCATCATGCTCGGCGTGATGATCATGCTGTTCGCAACGATCAATCTCGGCACTCCCGTGTGGCTCATCGTCGTGATGGCGTTCATATACGGATTTCTAACTTCGTTGCAGTACACCAGCATGAACACCCTGGCCTACGCGGACGTGGGCGAGCATGATGCAAGCGGCGCCAGCACCATCGCCAGCACGGTGCAGCAACTGGCGGTCAGCTTCGGCATCGCGACCGCCTCGCTCGCCGTTGCGCTGTTCATCCCGGATCACATGCACGCCACGCCGCCGCAGTTGCTGCGCGGAATCCACCTCGCCTTCTTGAGTGTCGCCGTGCTGACCATCGTCTCCACGGTGGTCTTCGCGCGCCTGCGCGCGCAGGACGGCGCCGCGGTCAGCCAGCACAAAGTCCCGCTGCCGATATAAACCGCGGCCGACAGCTCATTGCGATTTCTCGTGGCCGGCGGCACGAAGAATCAATTCCGCGATTTCCTTCGGGTGAGACACCAGTGACACGTGACTCGATTTAAGTTCGATCGTTGTCGCTTTCATGCGCTTGGCCAGAAATCGCTCCAGTCCCGGATCGATGGTGCGGTCTTCGGTCGAAATCTGGTACCACGTAGGTTTCACTCTCCACGCAGCAACCGTGGTCTTGGTGTTCGGCAGCGCATCGGCTCCCCGCCCCTGAACCGTATACAGCACGCGCGCGCGGGACGGTTCGATATCACCGGCGAAGTCTCTGAGGAAGGCCTCCTCAGTCAGCCAAAAAAAACCATCCTTCTTGATCACTCCTGCGCTTGCGGGCGGCTTTGGGAATGTCGCTGCCAGTGCACCAAAGTCCTCGCCCGCGTCCGGCGCGCGCGCCGCCACGTAAACCAAAGCCGAAACTTTGGGGTCGCCGCCGGCTTCACTAATAATCGTTCCCGCAAAGGAGTGGCCAACCAAAACAGTCGGCCCATCCTGGGACGCCAGGGCCCGTCGCGTCGCGGCCACGTCATCCGCCAAAGAGGTCAACGGATTCTGGACTGCAGTTACATTTAAGCCCGCGCGCTGCAGATAGGGAATTACATCGATCCATGACGATCCGTCTGCATATAAACCATGCACGAGCACGACATTCTTGGCGACGGGGACATCGCCCGCCTCAACCCGACCAGGTATGGCTGACGCGATCGCGATCACGCTTAACAGTCCACTGAACAATTGACGACTAATCATGGGTACCCCTCTCTGGTGGCCGAATGCGCAGCATCGTACCCATCGGCAAATCGTTCGCCTATAGCGTGTTTGCGCTACACCGAAGCCCGCGTTCCGACCGTCAATACCTGCCATCGATGCGCAGCACGAATCCGCGCGGTTCGCCGTACCAGTTGCCGCTCGTGGGAATTCCGATGGTTTGGTAATAGATCCGGTCAAAAACATTGTTCACGCTCAACGCCGCGCGCCAGTGAGCATCGATCTGATAACCGGCGCGGAGATTCATTACAGCGAGGGAGCCTTGCACTTCCCTGACCGATTGCTGAGGCCCCAAGCAGCTTCCCACTGAGTCCAGTTGCGCGCAGATTAGGCCGTCGGCAAAGTTGCTGCTCTGGGCTTGGAAACTGCCTCCGATTGTCCAACGCTCCAACTCCCCGGGCAATTGCCTGCTGCTCCAGAGTTTCACGACGTGCCGTGGCGTCGCGCTGGACAGATCGCCGCCGTCGATATCATGATTGATGTTGAACGTATAGCCTGCGCCGATCAGCCATCCCGGCGCCAATGCGCCATTGAGTTCTGCATCGACCCCCCTGCTTTTGTTGGTGCCATAGGGTAAAAAGCAGCATAGTGGAAATTGCTGCTGATCAGCGATCGATGCGCCGGGATCGCGTGCGGCAAGCCCGCGCTGTTCAATGTCATAGAGCACGACAATTCCATTGAGCGCGCCATTGCGCCACGAGCCCTTGATCCCCAGTTCCCGGTCGATACCGTCGGCCGGCGGCAAAAGTGCGCCGCCGATTTTCCTGGCGCTGCCATTGGTCTGGTAAACATCGGCATAGCTGGCATACAGAGAAGAGTGTGCCGTCAAATCGTAGGTGACGCCGACAAACGGCGTTACCTTATCCTTGTCCTTGCTCTCTTCGGTGAGGCTCGAGGCGAAACCGGCAGTACTGGCGGACACGGTGTTTGACAATCGATTCGAGTTCAGACGCGCACCGCCCACCACGGACAGAGCACCGGTCAAATACACCCGTGCAGAGGCAAATTCCCCGCTCTGATTGGTCGTGGCCTGCGACCGAAAGAGCACGGACGTCGGCACCGGCGGCTCTAGGTAAGCCGCGGGATTGTAAGTAAACACGTTGTTGACTGCAGGCCCAAACGCAAACGCCGCTTGGAGGGGCGCATTTCCCTTGAAATGGGTGTAGTCGCCGCCGACGGCCACATCGAGTCTCCGGCCGAACAGTTCAAAGCTACCCGTGAGGGTACCGTCGAAGACGAATTGATCCTGGGTGTTGGGGCTGGGGCTGAAGAAGGCGAAGGGAAGTGCCGGCAGGCCCTTCGTGATCGGATCGATGGGAGAACCAAAAGCGCCGTAGCCATAGCGGGCTGCAGTGTCCAACGATGTGGCGTTTACCTTAAGCTTCCACTCACCGCCGAATGCCTGCTGCAGCTGCGCGTAATACTCGCGAGTCCGCGTGTAGTAACGCGACCAATTAAAGGCAAGCGCCGTGCTGCGCGGTAAATGCGCGTCGCTGCCATCGGCATAGAAGGGCAACCCAACGACAAACGGCACGGCATTTTCCCATTGATAGCTGCCGCCCACCGTCAACAATGTTCGGGCCGTTAGATCGTATTCGAGCACACCAAAGACTTTTTTTCGCTCGAGGCTCGCAGGCCGGAAGAAGTAATCCTTGTCCGCGAAAACGGCGTCGAGCCGCGCGCGCAACGCCCCCTCGAACCCAAGCGGCCCCGTGACATCCGCTTCGGCACGGTAGTTGTTCCAAGATCCCGCATAGGCACTGAACATGGCTTCGCTGGAGGCCAGCGGACGCTTGCGAAGTAGATTCACGCTGCCGCCCGGATTTCCAATACCGCCAAACAGCGCGTCAGAACCGCGCAGCACTTCGACGTGATCGTATTCGCCTAAATCGGGTGTCCCAAAAATCGGCATATTGCTGAAGGAATTCAAGGCCGCCCCGCCGTCGAGGTGGAATGTAGTAATGGTAAATCCCCGCGACACAAAGCTGCTGCTCAGCGAGTTATTCCTGACAACCGTGATGCCCACCGCATGGTTGAGCACATCCGCAAGATCCGTATCGTTTTGCTGGCGTATTTGTTCCTGGGAAACGAGCGAGACCGTCTG
Organism: Steroidobacteraceae bacterium; assembly: GCA_035488895.1. GTDB lineage: Bacteria > Pseudomonadota > Gammaproteobacteria > Steroidobacterales > Steroidobacteraceae > Bog-1198. The sequence goes on along the minus strand of DATHKV010000012.1, from coordinate 27,515 downwards.
GGGAATCTCGCGCAGCGGCGTCTCGGTACGCGTGGCGACCAATCCCTCGGCGGTGCTGTTTACCACGATTTCGTCCAAAGCAGCCAGACTCTCGAAAGCCGTCTTTCCATCCGGGTGGTGGCGCGGATCGGCGCGAGCTCTCGCCGATCCGCCTTTCTTGGCAGAAGCATCCGGTTGATTCTGAGAACCGCCGGTACCGAGCGCGAGTATTTCGATGGTCCTAGAGTTGATGACTCGAAAAGTCAATCGTGAATTCGCGAGCAGGACCTCCAGAGCCGCGCTGAGTGTGAATTGACCCTCGAGTGCCGGCGCCCGAAGGCCTTCGGTGATCTTGGAAAAAAAGATGACCTGTACGCCGCTTTGCTTGGCCAAGATTTGCAAAGCTGTGCCAAGCGGCTGGCTGTCAATTTTGAATTCGTATTTTGCGGGTTCGGTACGCTCGGCCGCGCAGATCAATCCGGGCGCCCAGCCGGCTGCAACAAGGAGACTCCACAATATCGTAGCGGGTGCCTTGAGTTTCACGATGCGCGGCTACCCTGAGTACATACCACTCGATGCTGGCCAGAGAGTTGCCCGGCGCCCGGCAGCTATGGCAGGGCATATCTCGATGGTCTTCGGATTGATCACTCGAAAAATCAAATGTGAACCGAAGAGAAGCATTTCCAGCGCGTCGGCAATGCTGTAAGAACCGTTCAGCGCGGGCGCTTGAAGTCCCTCCGTCAATCGAGAGAGAAAGATGATCTGTGCCCCGCTCTGCTTTGCAAACTGCTGTAGCGCGGTCCCCAGTGGTTGACTGTCGATTTTGAAATGGTATCTGACAGGCTCGCTGCTCGGAGCTGCCGTCAGGCGCGTGATCCAGCCGATGGCAACGATGCAAAGACACAGTAAGACGCTACGGCGCACCCGATATCGGCGGGTGCATCAGCGGCACGGTAAATTGAAACACGCTTCCCGGAGACTTCTTGCGGGTTGCGCGCAGGACTCCGCCATGAGCCTCCACGATGGAGCGGCTGATCGACAGGCCAACACCGGTGCCCTCGCGCTTGGTGCTGAAAAAAGGCTCGAACATATGCTCCGCCACCGCGGCATCAAATCCGCTGCCGGAGTCTTCGACGGCGACCTCGGCCAATTTTCCCTGGATCGTCGTGCTCACCCGCACCAACAGCGGCCGCACGACCGAGTCGCCCATGGACTCAATGGCATTCTTGATGAGATTGATCAAGACTTGTTGCAATTGGATCCGATTCCCCCAGATGCAGCCAAGCTGTTTGCACAAGTCGATCTGAAGTATGACATCGTACCGGCTCAACTCGTTACGCATCAGGTCAAGAACGTCCCGGATGACCTCGTTGAGATCGAGCTCCGACATCGCCGGCGCAGGAGTCTTAAGCACGGCGCGTATGCTGCTGAGCACGACACTCGCGCGGTATCCGTCCCTGATGATGCGTTTCGCCGCCCTTCGCACCCGTGCCAAATCCGGCTGATCCGTTTCAAGCCAGCTCAAACAGGCATCGGCATTCGCCACGATGGCAGCCAAAGGCTGGTTAACTTCATGGGCTACCGATGCGATCAGCTCCCTCATCGTCATGGCGCGCAGCGCCTGAGACGCCGTGGCTTGCGAATCGCGCAGCGAGCCGGTCGGCACCTCCAAGGAACCCCGTGCGTCGGCCAGCCATGCCGGTGGATTTCTCATGTTCTCTAGTGCGATTTGGTGTGCGGCAGCGGTACCGCTAGTTTGCCCGCCATCCGAACCAACTGAGCGAGCGATTCGGCCTCCATCTTGCGCATGACGCGGCTGCGGTGGATCTGTAGCGTGGTTTCGCTGATGCCGAGCTTGGCAGCCGCCTGTTTGTTGAGGAGGCCGCCGACAACCAGCGGCAGGACCTCCCGCTCACGCGGCGTGAGGCAGGAGTGGCAATGCTCCAGCCGCAAGCGCTCCGCTCTCTCCGCACGCACGTGACAGTCCTGCGCGATCGCGGTCTCGATCGCGGCCAATAAGTCCGCTTGACGGCAGGGCTTGGTCAAAAAATCAATGGCGCCCGCCTTGATCGCGCGCACGGAGGTCGGTATATCGCTTGCGCCGGTGAGAAAAATGATGGGTGGGTGATCCCCCGCGCTCAGTTGCCGCTGCAGGTCGATGCCGCTAGCGTCTGGAAGCAAAACATCCAGAATCAGGCACGAGGGCAGATCGGGCTTCGGCACGCGAAAATAGTCGCCGGCCGACGCGCAGGTCACTACGCCCATGCCCGCCGATGTCAACATGTCATCCAATGCCTCGCGGATCCCCGCGTCATCATCCACGACATAGACCGTGGGTTTCATTGCGGCGCACGCGGCATGTCCGGACGGGCCGTCGAACTTCGCAGCAATACAATGTGAGCGCCGTTCGCACCCTCTCGAATCTCCACGCCGGGGATGCTCGACAAAAATGCCACAAAAGATGCCGGATCCTTGGCCTCGAAAACACCGGTCACTTCTTGACGCTTGAGTTCTGCGCTGCCAATGTCAATTCGATCCTTGTTGTAGCGATTGAATTCCTCGGCAACTTCGCTCAAGGGTCGATGTTCGAATATCAACTGTCGCTGAGTCCAGGCCACGGATGCCGCGACGCTGACGCCGCGCTGCGGGGCGCCGACGCCCGCTGAGGTAACGACGACGCGATCGTTGGCTCTCAGAATCAAAGCCTCGCCTGTGTCGCCGGCTCCGTGACCCGCTTGCGTGGGGGCACTCTCGCTCGTCGCTGCCGGGTCGACGGCCACTTCACCCTCCACGACGGTCACGGTCGCGCCGTTCGAGCGTATATCGACATTGAACTGCGTGCCGACATCCTTAAGCAGCGCATTACCGGCGCGCACCATGAAGGGCCGCGCCGCGTCGTGCGCCACCTCGAACAGCGCTTCCCCGCGCAACAGGCGCACCTCCCGCCGGCTCTTTTGCAAATTGACTTCGATAGCGGAGGCCGTATTGATCGTCACCCGCGAGCCATCCGCCAAAAGCACGGAGCGTTGTTCGCCCAGCGCCGTACTAAACTGTTGCGGCCGCTCCAGCATGAACAGACCGAGGCCAACACCCATGAGCAGAACCGCGGCGGCGGCCCACGCAAAGCGGCTCTGAACATGCCGAGCGTCGCCGCGACCGACAGACGCCGCGACCTGGTTCGTCGAAAATGGCAGCACGGTGTCAGGCGAGGCCTTCGCCTCGCGAATCAGCACCTCGGCCGCGGTGCTCGGCCAAATCAACCGCGGTGACTTGATGGCTTTGGCAAGACGCGCCGTTTGTAGGTACGCTGCAACGCGCTCCGGGGATCGTGCCACCCATTCGCCGAATTCGCGGTGATCGGAATTCGAGGCGCTGTCACTGTGGAGCAGTTCCCACCAATGAGAAGCCTGCTCGAGAATCGATGTTGTAGCTTCCATATCGCTCGCCACTTCAATCCTCCAGCGCCATGCGCAATCGTTCATAGCCGCGCGCCACATAGCGCCTGACCTGTCTCAAGGTGATGTCGAGTTCCTGTGCGATGTCTTTGCAGGAGCGCTCATCGCGCAACCGCAGCAGCAGTACGGCGCGCATGGTGGGCGATACGGCGGCCAACGCACGGTTCAGGCGCTCCTGTGAAATGCTTGCCTCGAGTTCGAATTCCGGCGGGCAATCGTCGATCAGCAGATCGTCATCCATTTCCACCAAAGATTCGGGCCGAAGCTCATGATCGCGCCACTCGATGAGCACGTGACTGGCGACGCGCAGCAGGTAGGCCTGCGGATTGCGCACTTCGCCCAAGTCTCGTGCACGCAACAATCGCAAATAGGTCTCCTGCGCCAAGTCCTCGACATCCACAGTCGAGCGCACGCGTCGCCCCAGGAAGCGTAGAAGGCTGCGATTCCAGCGCTGCTGCCACCCTGCGAGCGTCGGACTATTCGGCATGCGGCAAGCGTCCCCGTGCATAGAATGGATTCCCTGCTACTGTAGAGCGAAAAGCAGGGCTGTCGGACCCCCATCCATGGAAAAGTATTTTTTCAGCGTTCCAGAGGCGCCGCAACCAATTGATTGTGCGAATAAATAGTGCATCAGGCCAGCGAGGCCCGACCCGGATCACACCTGGAAATGGAATGCGCGGGTAAGGCCTAAGCCGCCCCGATTGCTCGCGCGCGGCGCCACGATGCCGGCCTCTCACCGGTGAATTGCAGAAAGAGCCGCGACAGGTGGGCCTGATCCGCGAATCCACACTCAATCGCGATTTGCGCGAGCGGAGTATTGGTTTTCAACATCAGGCCTTGTGCGCGTTCCACCCGCCGACGCAGCAGAAATACGTGCGGCGAGTAACCAAACGTGCACTTGAACGCCCGAGCGAAGTGCCAAACACTTAAGTTGGTCAACTGAGCCAGCGCCTCACACGATAGCGGTGCATCCAAATTCGCTTCGATATGCGTTGTTAAAGTGCGCACCTGCCATGGCGCCAGACCCCCGCGATATACCGGTCGCTTATCTGCCTTTGCCATGCAAGACCGCAGTGTCGCGCTAGTCTCGTCGAAGATCGGTCGTTCCGTCATCTGTACCCGCTCCCAATTCAAGAGTCACGGATCTTACGACTTGTCCTGTCGCCCGCAAGTCACACTCTTACGTGATAGCCACATTCTGTGGCGACCTGCGACCGCGCCGCGCTGCGACTGACCGGAGGCAACCGAATAGCGGAAAGACGTGATGTGAAGCACGACCGCAATCCAATATCGTGTCAACGAGATCTACCTCATCATCACTCGCGTGCATGACCCATGAACAGCACACAACTCCATGAAAACTTAAAGGACCTGCATGCGTATGCCAATGACACGGATGTGATGTTCGGCGTTCAAGCGCACGACCGAAGAGCACTCGAAAAGCTGTACCTGACTTATTACGGTCCTCTTGCGCGGTTCTTATCCCGGGTCGTCGCACAGACTGGCGCGGTGGATGAAATCATCAACGATTCGTTTGTCACTATTTGGAAGTCTGCCGGAGAGTTTCGAGGCGAATCACGCGCAGCCGCGTGGATTTTCGGAATTGCGTACCGAACGGCGCAGCAATCGAAGGAGCTGCACCGGGGCCGAGGGCCCCTGCGTTTCGCAGACCGGCTCGAACGCCGCCTGAATCGCCTGCCCTTGGCGGAGCGCGTTACGTTGGCACTGGCGTATCAAATGCGTTTTTCAATTGATGAGATCGCGGAAATTACCCAGGTCGCGCCTGTCATTGTGAGAATACGAATGCTTCACGCGCGCATTGGTTTTCGCTAGGGTCTCGATGACCCACCGATGCGGCCGGTTCTTAAGACTCGCGCTTGCGCCTCGCCTCATAGGCTCGCAGGTGCGCGTAGGCGGTGGCGAGCAACGAGGCGCGCAGCGGGTCCGCAGCGCGCCTCAGAAGATCACCCACGATGTGATCGGCCTCGATGCGGCTGCCTTGCTCGATATCCCGCAGCATCGACGCCGTGAAAGCGGACCCCGGCGCCGTGAGCACCGCCATCCCGGCGTTCGTCGCCGCTTCGCGAGGCGCAAAGCCGTTTTCGGCGGCGATGCCGGCGCACTCATGCATGAGCCGCTCTGGAATGTCCCGCGCCCCCGCGGCCAGGATATCGCCCACGGTCGCACGCATGAGGCTGGTCGTCGATGCCGCCGCCGCAATGAACACCCATTTCTCCCACATCTCGTGCAGTATGTCGCTGCTCAGGTGTGCCTCGAAGCCGGACACGCGCAGCGCCGCGGCGATTGCATCGACAACCGACTCCGCGCCTTGGGTGCGCGCACCAAATGCCAGGGCGTTGAAGGTGCCCAGTTGCTGGATGCGGCCGTCAGCATCCAGGGTCGATGAAATTCGCGCCAGCCCTCCCAGCACCCGTTCTGCGCCGAATCGAGCATCCAGGACATCGAGATGGCGCATGCCGTTCAGCAGCGGCAGCACGCGAGAATTTGGTCCCACTCCTGGGGCGAAGTCCTTGATTGACCCTTCCAAGTCATAGGACTTGCTGCTGACGATGATCAGATCGTACGCGCCGTTGAGATTATCGGCAGTGACGAGCTGCGGCGACGGCAGGTCGAGGTTGCCCAGGGGACTCACGACCACGAGACCGTGGCGGCGCAGTTGCTCGGCACGACGGGATCTGACGAGAAAGGTGACGTCGCGGCCTGCCGCAAGAAGCCGAGACCCGAAATAGCCGCCGATGGCGCCGGCGCCTACCACGAGAATTCTCACGCTCGAGTCTCAGTCACTCTTTTTTGATTTCGTGGCCGCCGAATTGATTGCGCATCGCCGCCAGCAGCTTGTCGGAAAAAGAATCGTTGTCCCGTGAGCGCAATCGCTCGAGCAGCGACAGCGTAATGACGGGCGCAGAGACACCCAGCTCGATGGCATCGGCAACGGTCCAGCGTCCCTCGCCCGAATCGGCTACGTAGGGAGCGATGCCGGCCAGCGTCGGGTTCTTTTCCAGCGCGTTCGCCGTCAAATCCAGCAACCATGAGCGCACCACGCTGCCGTAGCGCCAGATCTCGGCTATCTGATGCAAATCGAGCTTGAATTCGCTCTTGTGCTGCAGGATCGAAAATCCTTCGGCGTACGCCTGCATCAATCCGTATTCAATGCCGTTATGGACCATCTTGGTGTAGTGACCCGCGCCCACGGGTCCGACCCGCCCCCAACCCTGATCCTTGGCCGGCGCCAGCGCCTCAAATATCGGACGCAAGCGTTCCACCACGGCTTCGTCGCCGCCGATCATCAGGCTGTAGCCTTCCGCCAACCCCCAGATCCCGCCGCTGGTGCCGGAATCCACATATTGGATCTTGCGCTGGGCCACCGTGGAGGCCCGGCGTTGGGTGTCCCGGTAATTCGAATTTCCGCCGTCGATGATGGTATCGCCCGCGCTCAACAGCGGTACGAGGCTGGTAATGGTGCTGTCGGTAATTTCGCCGGCCGGCACCATGAGCCAGACCACGCGCGGCGCCTTGAGTTTTCCGACCATTTGCTCGAGCGTGGCCGCGGTTTGCGCGCCGCTCTTCTCCAGCAGCGCACGCGCGGTCTCCGCAGGATCGTAGCCAACGACTTTGTGGCCGCCGCGCATCAAGCGTTGCGCCATGTTTGCACCCATGCGGCCCAAACCAATCATTGCGATTTCCATGATTCTTAAACCGTGTTCGCGCGAGCGCAGGAGGCTTTTAGTATATCGCGGATTAGGACCGCTTGAGGATCGTCATTACCGCGGGGCTGCCCACGGCTTCGAATCGGCCGGTGAAGGTCAAGGCCCCGTTCGCCGCGTTCACGTGAAATGAGGTGATCGAATCGCCACGCTGATTGCATGAGTAGAGAAACGTCCCCGCCGGATCCAAGCACAGACTGCGGGGCGAATCCGCGTGCACCCAGGCCTCGGAAATGCCGCGCAATTGACCGTCGCCGCCCGCCGCAAAAATGGATATCGCGTTGTGCAGGCGATTCGCGACATACAGAAACCGCCCATCTGCGCTCATGAGGATTTCGGATGCAAGATTGCTGCCTGCGAATTTCGGCGGCAGGCTCGGCACGACCTGCTTGAGGCGCAAGCCGCCGCGCGCCGGGTCGTAGTCGTAAACGGCAACGTGGGCATCCTGTTCGTACAGGTTGTAGAACACTCGGCCGCCGGGATGAAACACAAAATGTCGCGGTGCGGAACCGGGCGGCGCCGCCACCACCGGCACATCGGCGGGCAATAGCCTGCCCGCCGCAGCATCGAAGCGCCACACCAGCGTCAGATCGAGACCAGCGTCATTCGCGATAACGAATTGACCGCTGGGATCGGTTGCGACCATGTGCAGATGCGGGCTGTCGTGGTCGCTGACCGCGAACTGTCCCGGCGCATCGTTGATCGCGCGCGCATGATGTCGCGGACCGACACTGGGCCTGACGTCCGTCGCTTCGCCCAGTGCACCGTCGCTTCCGACCGGGAAAACCGCGACGCTGCCTCCGCCATAATTGGCGGCGAATACGAACTTGCCCGACGGATGCACGCTGACATGGGCCGGCGTCGTGCCGCCGGAACTCACCGCGCCCAATCGCCTGATCTGCAAGGTGTCCTTGTCGATGGCGTAGGAGACGATGGCGCCCTTGTGCGTACCTTGAAAATTATCGATCTCGCTGACCGCATACAGGTGGGTCTGTTCCGGGTTGACCGTCAGCCAGGATGGATTGCGGATATCATCCATGACCTGCAACTGCGTGAGCCCGGCGGTAATAGGATCGATTCGAAACAAATAAATCCCGCCGCCATTGGGCGTGTATGTGCCGACGTAGGCGAAGTGATAGGCCGGCTGGGGCGTCGCGTTTACCGCCGCGGCCGCGCGTGCCATGCGGGGAAAAGCAACCGGCAGCAGCAGCGGTGCGCTCCGCAACAAATCGCGCCGCGTAATTCTAGATGTCAACGATACATTCCATGTGCACGGACACGGGCGTCGCGTGTTCAATCATTCAAAAAGACGGTAATGCTCGACGCGGAAAAAGCCAATGTTGATGCCGTGTACTGGCCGATCGCAGTCATTCCCGTCGCCAGTTTGGTGCCGCTGAGCTCCGATGCCAATTGAGTAACGAAGGCATCGTAGGTGTTGAAGGACTCGATGCTCGAAGATGATGCATGCCCGATTGAAAACAAGGTGGTCGTGGAACTGCCGGGCGTAATTGTCGGATTGGACGACAGTCCCACCAGGTTGGTGGTTTGCGATCCGACTTGGATCAGGTGCCGCTGGCCGATGTTTCCGTTGGCGATGTTAAGAACGATCGAGGTGCTGTCGAAAGACGTGAACGGTGCCGCGGTGCCGCCGGCCCAGTCAATGACCAGTTCCGCCGGTATCGTCGTGGGGTCAAGCAGTGCGGTGGCCGCAAAGGTCGCTGTTGCCGTGCCGAATTGACCGGTGAATCCACTGACGACGACGGGCGCGCCCACCGTCGCATTGGTCAGATCCAGGCTGCTGGTCCCCACCGAATATTGATCCGGCGCCGCGCCGCTGCCGTCGAAATCCAAGGCGCTGATTACGCGCCCCCCCAGCGAGGTTAGATTGAGCGTGAGTGATCCGCTGCCTTGCGCGGTGACAGTCCCTGAAGCGGTGGTGAAGTCGAGGCGCACGTGGCCGGCACTGGCATCGAGAACGGTCTGGCCGGTGCTGGAACTGCCTACTATGCCGAATGCCTCGATCGTTGAACCCACTGAGATTTGTAGCGGGCTGATGCTTTCCACGGCTCCTTCGCCGAGAAACGTGATTAATGTGTTTGGGCCGACATTCACAATGGTCGTGCCGGGAACAAAGGTATTGGTGCCGTTATTTTGGATCAACGTCGCGTCTTCGATGCCCAACGTGTTGCCGCTCCGAGCGGACACGATGCCCGTGACTCGATCACTTGCGACGGCCGAAGCACTGCCGTCGACCAATACCTGCGAGGCCGTAAACGTCACGCTGGAGGTATCAGTGACTGAGGCAGTGAGTACGCTTGGCGTAGTTGTCGGCGGCGTCGTCGTTGTCGGCGGTGTGGTCGTTGTCGGCGGTGTGGTCGTTGTCGGCGGCGTGGTCGTCGTGGGCGTGGTAGTAATTGGCGTCGTAGGCACGGTCGTGGCTGTGGTCACGGTCAGCGTGCCGAACACCGTGGTTACAGTATTGGCCGACACCGCGGCGAGCTGCGCCTGACCGGTGGCACCCGTCAAAGTAAATCCGTTGATCTCGTAGGTCGTGCTGTCGCTCGGCGTGATCGCAAGTTGCCCCAACCCCGCGGTGGTACTGTCGAAAGGCATGATTCCGGTCGCCAGAGAGTTGCCGTTCGCGCCCAACAGCGGCCCGCGGAGGCGCACGGGTTTGGCATCGATCGGCAGGGTGCTCGCCGTGATCAGCGGCGTGATCGTCACCGTTTTGTGGTTCAAATCGACTGCGTTTGTAGCGGCTAAATTAATATTCAGCGACAGGCGCGCCGCCTGTTTTGCCGCGCTGCGGATCGGATCGTTCGGATCCAGCGCCACGGAAACGGAAACGAGGCCGATCGCCTTGCCATTGGCGGCCACCGGTGTCAGCTGGACACCATCCAGGCTGCCATCGTCGTAGATGATGAGCGCGGCGCTGTAGTCGAGGGTGACGACGGCGCCGGTATAGGTGCCTTTGGGCACCGATGGTGCACCCAGCACCTCGCTGACTTCCTGTAGCTTTGTAAGATCTACCGGGGTGTTTCCCGGCTGAATGGTCATGCCCGGCTTGTTGCTCGAGGTTCTGAGCTGGACCGATATCAGGCCCACGCGGTAGGTGATAAAGGGATCCGACGAGGGAGTGGCGGTGACCGTCACGACCGTGCCGCCGCTGCACGCCGCGATTGCGAACAACGCCAAGCAGAGCGGCGCCGCAAACAGCTTCGAAATCACGTTCCGCATGCGAGCATTGTTGTGCGAATTCAAGCGCCGTGAGAAGCAGTAAACGCGAAAAGATCTGTGAAGTCCCCGTAATGTGAGAATCGTCGCCGGGCAGCGACAATTTTGCGATTTGTGCGCTACCACGATCGGGGAATCACCGCTTTCATTATTTCGCTCGTGCCGCCGTAGATGCGCTGCACTCGCGCATCCGCGATCAGCGCGCGCCGCCGAGACGGCGCCGAAGTTCACGCGACAGGTTTCTCGGGAACGGGCTCCACGGGCACATCCGGTGTCGTTGAACGCCGTGATTGTTTGGCATCTTGCCGTGCTTTTCTGGCGGCTTCCTTTTGCTTTTTCGCGTGACGGTAATTGGGCTGTGCCAAATGAATCTCCCTAAAAATGATTTAAATCAAGCTATTACGCGCTATTTCGCGGTTTAACCGCTACTGCGTGCAATTGTCAGGATCGCTACTATACTTCGGCGTGGCCGAACAAAAACAAAACTCCTGGCTGGGCTCGGCAAATACCGGTCTGGCCATTCTTGCCTTCATCAATCTATTCAGTTACCTCGATCGCTACGTCGTTTCCGGCGTGCTCGAAAGCTTGAAGCATTCCGACCTCGGCCTTTCCGATACCAATCTGGGATCGCTGATGTCCGGATTCCTGGTGGTGTACACGCTGCTGGCGCCGGTTTTCGGTGCGCTCGGCGACCGCCGCTCGCGGCCGCGTCTGATTGCGCTGGGTGTGGCCTGCTGGAGCTTCGCCACCGCGCTGTCCGGATTCGCCGTTAATTTTCTGACGCTTTTTGCCGCGCGCGCCGCAGTGGGCGTCGGTGAAGCCGCCTACGTCACCATCGCCCCCAGCTTGCTTTCGGATTATTTTCCGGTGCGGCAGCGCGGGCGGGTCATGGCGATTTTCTTTTGCGCGATTCCGGTGGGTTCCGCGCTGGGCTATGTCGTCGGCGGATTGGTCGACAAACATTACGGGTGGCGGGCGGCATTTTTCGTGGCCGGTGTCCCCGGTCTGTTGCTGGCGGCCTTGTGCTTGCTGTTGCGTGATCCGCCGCGCGGCATTCAGGATCAGGCTGCCGGCCTGGGCAAGGCAGAAACCAGCGTGCCGCGCTCCAGCATCAGCCGCGATACGTGGAAAACCTATGGGCGCTTGTTGGGCAACAAGCCCTATGCGCTCACGGTGCTGGGATATGCAGCCTATACATTTGCCATCGGCGGCCTGGCGTATTGGATGCCGGCATTTCTCGAGCGGGTCCGAGGGATTCCCCGCAGCGAAGCCACGGTTAATTTCGGCACGATCGTCGTCGTCACCGGATTCATCGGCACATTTGTCGGCGGCTGGATGGGCGACTACTTCGCCAAGAATTCCCGGCAGGCGTATCTATGGCTATCCGCCATTGCCACGATCGTTGCCGCGCCGTTCGTGTGGTTGGCGCTTACCACCACATCGACATCGCTCTACACGGCGTACATGGTCACCGCGCAACTTTTATTGTTCCTGTCCACCGGCCCGATCAATGCCGCGATCATCAATCTGGTCATTGCGAGCGAGCGCGCGACGGCGATTGCGTTGAGCGTATTCGCCATTCATTTGCTGGGCGATGCGCTTTCGCCGCTGATGGTCGGCGCGCTTTCGGATTTATTCACACTGCAGGAAGCCATCAAGATTTTGCCGGTCGCCGTGTTGGTGGGCGGCTTCGTGTGGATTTGGGCGGCGCGGGCCCAGGCCGCGTCGAGACCCGTCGCCTAGCCAGGCGCTAGCCGACGCTCGCGATCTGCACACCGCCGCGCGCGCGGCTGATCTCGGCGAATTGTTCGGAAAAATCTTCTCGCGCCGCCATGTCCTCGATGTCCGCGCTGAGTTTTCGCTGCCAATTTGGATATTCGTTGTCAGTTCCAGGCACATTGACCGGGTCGATCATGCCTAGAAGATCCTCGATCTGCACGGCCACCAGGGCGGTCGATGAGCGCGCCAGGTAAATATGCAGCGCGCGTCCAAGTTCAGCGGTATAGGGCTCCAATGGAGCGCTCGGACGGACAGGATCAAGCCCCTGCTCTCGCAGCGCGGCCAGCAAGTGCTCGCGATCCTGGTCACGCTCGCGAATGATATCGCTTTCGATCTGCTCACTCGGATACAAACCCAGGCGGCGGCGCAGTTCGATGTCGCGTGCCTCCCAATAGCTGCGCAGCGTGGGCATGTCGTGCGTGGTTGCCGTTGCCAGCGCGCGCCGCTCGAATTCCTCGGGGCGGCGAAATCGTCCCGCCAGCTTTTCAAAGAGCAGGACCTTGTAGTGATAGAGGCCGAATTCCGGCATGGCGCGGCGCATCTCGTCCGGCACCACGCCCAAGTCCTCGCCGACCACCAGACAGGAATTGCGCTCGCTCTCCAGCGACAACACCGTCAGCAACTCCTGCAGCGGATAGTGGACATAGGCGCCATCGGTAGCGGCACAGCCGCTGGGAACCCACCACAATCGGCACAGCGACATCACGTGATCCAAGCGCAGGGCGCCGTAGTAGCGCATGTTGCTGCGGATCAGGCCGACAAACCCCTGCAAGCGCTGCGACCGCATCACGGCCGGATCTGGCGGCGGAATCCCCCAACCCTGGCCTTTGAGAGCTAGAGGGTCGGGCGGCGCGCCAATCTCAGCGCCGAGCGCGTAGCTGGCCTGATCCACCCAGGTCTCGGAACCGGACGGATTGGCCCCGACCGCGTAGTCGCCGTACAGCCCGATGGGCATGCCGAGTTCGCGCGTCAGCGCTTGGGCGCGCAGCAACTGCTCATGCGCCAGCCACTGTAAGTACGCATAGAACTCCACTTCCACCGAGCGCTCGAGCGCCCAGCGCGCGGCTGCGCCACCGTTGACATCGCGAAACTCCTGCGGCCAGCTCATCCACCCTGAGGCGCATCCCAAAGTGGCGCGAAAGTAGCGGTCCAGCGCGTCGAATCGCGCATGCAACTGCAGCGCCGCACCACGCTCGGCCACAAACGCCAAATAACTGCGCGCGCGGCCGCTGCGTGCAACCAGGTGCTGGTCGCGAAAATCCTGGTACAGCAGAGCGAGGATCTCCAATTTCAGATTCGCGACTCCCGCATAATCGACATGCTGCTGCGCGCGCAGCTCGTTCAATCGATTGACGGTTACCGGATCCGCCAGGCGTTCGCGTGCGGCCCGGCACTGCGAGAATTCGGGCACGGCCGGAACTGCGATATACAAAACGTTGAGGAAGTACCGGCTCGAGGCGCTGTATGGACTTGCTCTGGCCGGATCCGCCGGCGCCAGGGCATGCAGGGGATTGAGCCCGAGGAAGCCGGCGCCGGACTTCGCCACCCAGCGAATCAGCATTTCCAGGTCGCCAAAATCGCCGATGCCCCAATTGCAGCGGGAGCGCACCGTATACAACTGCACCGCGATGCCCCACAGCCTGCGCCCGGCCGCAATTGCCCCGGGCTCGAAACATTTCGGGGGCGAAACGATCAAGCGGCAATGATCCGCATCGCCGCCGGCTATTCTGGCCTCAAGCTCGTGATACCCGGGGGGCAGATCGACCGGCAATTCAAAACGCCGTCGCGTGACCCACGAACCCGCCACCTCGCCCCGCCACACTTCGGCACAGTCGGCGGTGGAGGTTGTACCGTCCAGACGGGCGCCGTTCTCAAACAGCACGCGCCACACGATGGCGCTGCCGAATTCGCGCGCCGTGATATTGATGTCGAACCCGGCTCTGCCGCCGCGCGCCGTCGCCACGGTCGGCAGAAATTTGCGCCACCGGGAGCCCTCCGCTTGCGCTATTCCATGGGCGAGCGCGCCGTCATCATCCACCACGCATCCCATGGCTTCCAGGATGCCGGCCTTGGTTTCCAGGCTGAACTGCTGAAGCTCGCCGCGATAGTTGTGATAGGCATCGCCGATGCCGCGCAGCTGCGCTAATCGTTCGATCAATGCCTTATCCACGATTTAACACTCCAGAAGGGCGGCGCTATGCGCCTTGAGCGCATACGCGCTCACCGCCCCGAGACTATTCGTCGCAATACCCTCCACCGCAGTATCGAACAGGCAAATCCACGGGCCGCCAGCGGGCGCGGCAGGCAATGTGAACGATTGCTCGGCGCTCGCGGCGTTCACCAGCAACAACAGGTGCTCCGCCGAACCTGTCCGCTGTCCAAACCAGATTCCAAGGGTGTGTAAAGTTGCATCCTGCCACTCACCTTGCGTCATCTCGGTGCCGCGGACGTTTAACCACGTCACGTCCTTGACACTGGCGCGCGAGGCAGCGCCCTTCAGGAATGTCTCGCGGCGAAACTCCACATGCAGCCGGCGCAGCCGCGCCAGCAGTCTCACAAAGTCCAGCACGTCATGATTCGCGCCTCGCAGCCGCCAATCGACCCACGAAATATCGTTGTCCTGGCAATAGGCATTGTTGTTGCCGTTCTGGGTTCGGCCGAACTCGTCGCCCGCCTGCAGCATGGGAATTCCCTGCGACAGAAACAACGTTGCCAGGAAATTGCGCATTTGCCTTTTGCGCAAGCTGCGGATGGCCGCATCGTGCGTGGGTCCCTCAGCACCGCAATTCCAACTCAAATCGTTGTTGTGGCCATCGCCATTGTTCTCGAGATTTGCCTCGTTGTGGCGCGCGTTATACGACACCAAATCGCACAAGGTCATGCCATCGTGCGCGGTCACGAAATTGACGCCGGCCGTGGGCTTGCGCCCGTTATGGCGGAATAGGTCGCTGGAACCGGCAAATCGTTCCGCAAACTCCCCAAGCTTGCCGCCGTCGCCGCGCCAGAAGGCCCGTACGGTATCCCGATAGCGGTCGTTCCACTCGGACCATCCGGCCGGAAAGTGGCCCAGCTGGTAGCCTCCCAAACCGACATCCCAGGGCTCGGCGATCAGTTTGACGTAGGCGAGGGCCGGCTCGGCCCGCAGAGCCTTGAACAACGCTGCGTGGGCATTGAAGCCGTTGGCCTCGCGCGCCAGCACGGTCGCCAGATCAAAGCGAAAGCCGTCGACATGCATTTCCTCAACCCAGTACTTGAGGCAGTCGATGATCAGCGCGCGCACGCGCGGGTGCTCGCAATTGACCGTGTTGCCGCAACCGCTGAAATTTTCATAAAAGCGCAAGTCCGCCGGCATCAAGCGGTAGTACACGGAATTGTCGATGCCGCGCAACGACAGTAGCGGCCCGCTCTCGTTGCCCTCGGCCGTGTGATTGAAGACCACGTCGAGGATCACCTCGATGCCTGCGGCGTGCAGCGCCCGCACCATCGTCTTGAACTCAACCACGGCGTCGTCCACCGCATACTCGTTCGCGGGCGAAAACCATGCAATGGGGTTGTAGCCCCAGTAGTTGCTGAGCTTGCGCTCGAGCAGGAACGGTTCGCTGACGAAGGACTGACAGGGCAACAATTCCACGGTCGTTACGCCGAGCGACTTCAGGTGCTCGATCACCGGAGCGACCGACAATCCGAGGTAGGTGCCCCGCCACTTCTCAGGCACCGCCGGATGCAAACGGGTGAATCCCTTCACGTGCAGCTCATAGATCACGGTGTCGCGCCACGGAATGGTCGGCGGCCGGTCGTCGCCCCAGTGAAACTCGGGGTCAATGACGCGCGAGCGCTGCGGGTGCCGCGACAACGCGCGCGCATAAGGATCAATCAAGGGCACGCTGGCGTCAAAGCGGTGGCCGCTCGCCGGATCGTTGGGCCCGTGAACGCAAAAGGCATATTGCGTCCCCGGGCCGCCGTGGCGCGGCGATACCAGGCCATGCCAGACATCCCCGGTATGGCCGGGCAAATCGTAACGCGAGATTTCCGCGCCGGTGAGCGCATCGAACAGGCACACTTCCACCCGCGATGCGTTGCTCGAGAACAGGGCAAAATTGATGCCGTGCTGGGTCCATGTCGCGCCGAGCGGCTGCGGCGAGCCTGGAATTGCACTCATTTCATTGCCCCGCGAAGAACATGGCGCCCAGCGGCGGCAAAGCGCGTGCCGGCCGCGCCCTTCGAAACCGCATGGGCGCCGAGCTTGTCGTAGATCCGCTGATGGTTGCCCTCGCCGAACAAATACAGATCGAAATCGCTAATTTCGTGATCGGTCAAATCCGCGGCGCCTTCAAATCGCGGGCCGCACTGACCAGATGCGATCCGCGTAGTCGCGAATGCTCCTATCGCTCGAGAAATATCCCATGTTCAAGCAATTGATCACTGCTTTGTGGCTCCATTGGTCTTCCAACGCATACAGCGCATCAACCTCATCCTGCGCCTTCACATAGGCAGCATAGTCCGCAAGCACCAAGAAAGGTTCGCCGCGGCCCAGCAGCCGATCGATCACCGGTTTCGCATCATCCCGGCGCTGCGGGGAAAAGAATCCGGATGCAATGAGGTCCAAGGTGCCCTTAAGTTCCGGATTGGCGTCGACCTCGCGCATCGGCTCATACCCCGCGGCGCGGCGCGCCGCCACTTCATCGGCGGTGAGACCAAAGATAAACATATTTTCAGCACCGACATGATCGCGGATTTCGATATTGGCGCCGTCCAACGTGCCAATCGTCAGTGCGCCGTTCAGCGCCAGCTTCATGTTGCCGGTACCCGATGCCTCCATGCCGGCAGTGGAGATCTGCTGTGACAAATCAGCCGCCGGCATGATCTTCTGCGCCAGCGACACATCGTAATCAGGCAAGAACGCCACGCGCAGCTTGTCGCGCATGAGTTCGTCCGCATCGATCGTGCGCGCCACGTTGTTGATGAGCTTGATGATGGCCTTGGCCATGGCGTAGCCCGGCGCCGCCTTGCCGGCGAAAATAACGGTGCGCGGCACCGTGGCGGCGCGCGGATTCTCGCGAATTCTTCGATAGCGCGTGACGACATACAGAAGATTCAGCACTTGACGCTTATATTCGTGGATTCTCTTGACCTGAACGTCGAACAGCGAATCGATGTTGATCTCCAAGCCGCTGCGACGTTTCACCTCGTCGGCCAACCTCTGTTTGTTGGTGCGTTTGATGCCGCGGAATTGCCGGCGAAATTCCGCATCTTCGGCCGCACCGACCAACCGCCCCAGTTCCTCCAGGTCGTTCTCCCAAGCCCGGCCGAGGTGTTGCGTCAGCAGCGCTGAGAGCCCGGGGTTGGATTGTTTGAGCCAACGGCGCACGGCGATTCCGTTGGTGACATTGATGAATCGGTCGGGATACATCTCGGCAAAGTCGTGGAAAACGTACTTGCGCATGATGTCGGAATGCAGCTGCGCCACGCCGTTCACCTTGTGGCTGCCGACGATGGCAAGGTGCGCCATGCGCACCCGCCGGTCGCCGCCGTCATCGATGATGGAAAGCTGGCGCAGGCGCTGCGGATCATCGGGATAGCTTGCCGCCACGGCCTGCAGAAAGTCTCGATTGATCAAGTAGATGATTTCCAAGTGGCGCGGCAGCAAGCGTTCGAACATGGACACCGGCCACGATTCGAGCGCTTCCGGGAGCAGCGTGTGGTTGGTGTAGGAGAATACGCCTTGGGTTATTTGCCAGCTATCCTCCCAAGACACGGCCTGCTCATCGACGAGCAGCCGCATCAACTCCGGTATTGCCACGGCCGGGTGAGTGTCGTTCAACTGTATGGCAATGGAGTCGGGCAACGAGGCCAGTGAGCGGCCCTCGCTCAGATGCGTCACCAAAATATCCTGCAAGCTCGCGCTCACGAAGAAATATTGCTGCTTCAACCGAAGTTCCTTGCCCTGCGGCGTGGAATCGTCCGGATACAGCACCCGCGAGAGATTCTTCGCCTCGAGCTGGTCTTCAACCGCCGCGGCGTAGTTGCCGGCATTGAAAGAGTCGAGTTTGAATGGCGTTATTGCGCGGCCGGACCAGAGCCGCAGGTGATTGACCGTGGGGCCGCCGTTGCCCGGAATCATCTGATCGAAACCAATGGCGTAAATGTCCTCGGTGCCCACCCAGCGGTGCGCTTCGGTCACGACCGCATTCGCGGGCGCTTCGCTGCGGCCTCCGAAGCGCACTGTATATCGCACGCTGCTGATCGGGGTCTCCCAGACGTTGCGCAGCTTCAACCAACTGCTGGCGACTTCGCGCTGGGCGCCGTCCGCGTCGATCACCTGCGTGAAGATGCCGTAATCGTAGCGGATGCCGTAGCCGACGGCCGGGTAGTGCAGCGTGGCCAGAGAATCCAGGAAACACGCCGCCAGGCGCCCCAGACCGCCGTTGCCCAGGCCGGGATCCACCTCCTGGGCTGCGATATCCTCGAGTTCATGACCCATGGCGCGCAGCGCCGTGCGTGCTTCATGCACCAGATCGCCGTCCAGGCTCGACAGGGCGTTAATGAGCGAACGTCCAGGAAGGTATTCGACCGAGAAATAGCACACACGCTTGACATGCGCGTTCGCCACGCGCCGCTGTGTTGCCAGCCAGCGCAGCGTGAGTTCTTCGCGCACCGCCAGCGACAGCGCATCGTATATATCCCGTGGGGTGGCCGAGTCCGGGTTCTTGCCGAGCGTTCTCGTCAGACGATCCAGAAGTGCGGCGTGCAAGGTTCCGGGCTGCAACGCAGCGTTTCGCCGGGTCGCGAATTGGGTGTCAATTGAGTCCATGTTACGGGTTATTATAGGGTCGTTGATCGAACTTCGCGGGGCAAACCTCACAATGCGGCATTCGGATTGAAAACCCCCTCCTTGGCGGTGGGCGTCGATGTCGGCGGCTCATCCATAAAATGCGCGCTGATCGATTTGGACACGGGGGCTTTTGCGGGTGAACGCTTCAGCACACCGACGCCGGCGCAGGATTCCACCGAGGCCCTGCTCCTTGCGCTCACCACGGTGGTCTCGAGCATTCCGGGCGACCACGCCGTGGGCCTGGCATTTCCCAGCGTAATTCGCGATGGCGTGGTGCTCACCGCGGCGAATCTCAACAAGGCATGGATCGGTCAACCGCTCGCAAAGCTCGCCGCCAGGCACCTGAAAAGGCCTGTGATCGCCATCAATGACGCGGACGCCGCGGGCCTGGCAGAATTGCACTACGGTGCGGCGCGCGATGTTCCGGGCACGGTGCTGCTGTTGACCCTGGGCACCGGTATCGGCAGCGCACTATTCATCGATGGCCGACTGGTGCCGAACACCGAATTCGGCCACTTGCAGGTCGGCGGACGCGAGGCCGAAAAGCGCGCCTCCGGACGCGCGAAAATCGACGGCAATTTGAGCTGGGATGCATGGGCGCGTGAATTGAATACGGTCATCAATGAGTACCATTCGCTGCTGTGGCCCGATCTCATCGTCCTGTGCGGCGGCATCACCGAAGAGCCCGAAAAGTTCCTGGACAAACTACATTGCGAGGCACGGCTATGCGTCGGATCCTTGCGCTCGGAAGCCGGCATCGTGGGCGCTGCTTTTGCCACGACGGTTTCCGCACCACGAATCTAAATAGAGCGCTGCTCGCGGGTCTGCTGTCGCTGACCCTCGGGGCCTGCGCGACCACCGCGCATAAGCCCTCCCCTGCCCAAGCCATCGAGCCGCCGGTGTCTGGACCCAAGCGCGGGTCATCAGCGACTCAAGCCATGGTCGATACCGCAACCTCCATGATCGGCCAACCCTATCGTTTTGGCGGCAGCGCGCCTGGTGGATTTGATTGCAGCGGGCTGGTCGTCTATTCGGCCGCGAACGCGGGAATCCGTGTGCCGCGCACCGCCGCCGAACAGTTGGAATTCGGCCAGCCGGTCGCGCGCAGCGAATTGCAGCCCGGAGATCTGGTGTTCATGCACCTGTCCAGCAAGGAACTGCACGTGGCAATTGCTCTTGACCGGCAACTCTTTGTGCATGCGCCCTCGAGCGGCGGCCGCGTTCGCGTCGACTCGCTGCTGGCGCCGCCGTACGCGAAGGGGTTCATCGCCGCGAGGCGCGTAGTATCATCCACGTCCCCCCATTAAGGACGTCTCTATGAAGCTTTATTATTTCGGCGGTGCTTGTTCGTTGTCGCCGCATATCGTGATGCTCGAAGCCGGGCTGCCGTTTACGATGGTCAAGATCGATTCCAAGGCCAAGAAAACGGAAAGCGGCGCGGACTATCTGGCGATCAATTCAAAAGGCGCCGTACCCGCGCTGCAATTGGATGACGGCCGGGTGCTGACGGAAGGGCCGGCGATCGTTCAATACCTCGCCGATCTGAAACCTGAATCGGGCCTGGCGCCACGCGCCGGCACTTTCGAACGCTATCAGCTGATGGAGATCCTGAACTACATCACCTCCGAAGTTCACAAGTCGTTCTCGCCGCTTTTCAATCCCGCCGCCTCCGCGGACATGAAAGAGGCCTCGGTGGCCGCTCTGGGGAAGAAATTCGATTGGTTGTCGGGGTTTTTGGGCAAAAGGCCTTTCTTGCTGGGCAATACCTTCACGGTCGCGGACGCCTATCTGTTTACGGTGCTGAATTGGACCGGGCACGTGAAGATCGACCTCGGCAAATGGCCGGTTCTGGCCGAGTACAAGACCCGGGTTGCGCAGCGCCCAAAGGTCATCGAAGCGATGAAGGCCGAGGGCCTGCTCAAGTAAACCGATAAGGACCCTAGGGCAGCGCCGCCTCCAGCGCTTCGTTGGAGGCGGCGGCAAATTGCAGCGCCGCCAGGCGCGCATAGAGCGGGCTGTGCAGAAGCAGCTCTGCGTGCGTGCCGACCGCGATCTTGTGGCCGTGATCCATCACCACGATGCGATCGGCCTTGAGCACCGTCGCCAGACGATGCGCAATGATAATGGTGGTGCGGCCCTGCATGAGCTTTTCCAGCGCCTGCTGCACCAGGCGCTCCGATTCCGCATCGAGTGAGCTGGTGGCTTCGTCCAGCAACAGGATGGGCGGATCTTTGAGGATGGCCCGCGCCAATGCTATGCGCTGGCGCTGACCGCCGGACAAACGCGTGCCGCGTTCGCCGAGAAAGGTGTCATAGCCCTGCGGCAACTTGCGCAGAAACTCATCCGCCGCCGCGGCAACCGCGGCCGCTTCAATCTCCGCGTCGCTGGCACTGGGCCGTCCGTAGCGGATGTTCTCGCGCGCGCTGGCGCCAAACAGCACCGTGTCCTGCGGCACCAGGCCGATTTGCGCGCGGATATCTTCTGGGCGCAGGTCCGCGAGCCGCTTGTCATCGATCAGTACCCGCCCGGAATTCGGATCGTAGAAACGCAGCAACAATTGGAAGGTGGTGCTTTTCCCTGCGCCGGAGGGTCCCACGAAGGCGATGGTTTCGCCCGGCATGACCTCCAGGCTGAAATTATCGAGCGCCGGATGCTGCGGCCGCGAAGGATAGTGAAACGTGACATTGTCAAAGCGAATATTGCCCTGCACGCGGGGCGGCAGCTGCAGCGGCCGTTCCGGCGCGCAAATGACCGGACGTGCCAGCAGCAGTTCGCTCAAGCGCTCCATGGCGCCGGCGGCGCGCTGAATTTCGCCCCACATTTCGGTGAGCGCGGCGGCCGAAGTGCCCACAAAGGCAGCGTACAACAGAAACTGCGCCAACTGTCCGCCCGTCATCGTGCCGGAGATCACCTGACGCGCTCCCAGCCACAATACGAATGTGATGCCGCCGAATACCAGTGTGATTCCGATGGCCGTGAGCGCGGCGCGCACCTTGGTTCGGCGCACAGCGGTGAGAAAGCTGTCTTCGACGGCCTTCGCATAGCGGTCGCTTTGCAAGCCCTCCATGGTGAACGCCTGCACCGTCTGGATGGCGTTCAAGGTCTCGTCGGCCAGGCTGCTGGTGTCGGCGATTCGATCTTGGGACGCTCGCGACAGGCCGCGTACGCGCCGCCCCGTCAAAATCAGCGGCGCGATCACCACTGGAATCAGCAGCAAGATTACGCCCATGAGCCGCGCGCTGGTCAGGCCCATCAGTACCAGCGCGCCGATCAAGCTCAAAATCGAGCGCAGCACGATGGACAGGTTGACGCCGGCAATGGCCTGCACCAGCGTGGTATCCGCGGTGAGACGTGAGAGCACCTCGCCCACCCGCGTCGTCTCGTAAAACATCGGGTCCATGCGCACGACGCGCCGATAAATCGCGGCGCGCAAGTCCGCCACGACCCGCTCGCCCACCCAGGTCACCATGTAGAAACGCAAGGCGGCAAAGGCGCCGAAAATCACCGCCGCCGCGAGAAAGCCCAAAAACCACTTGTTGATGGTGCCGAGGTTTTTTTCCGCGAACACATGATCGATCAGTTGCCGCAGCGCCACCGGCAACGCCAATTGGGCGGCGGCGGCGATCAGTAGCGCGATAAATCCGCCGAACATCATGAGACGGTAGGGCCGCAGGAAGGGCAGCAGCGACCATAAGGGATTCAGAGACTTGGCGCGGGGTGGTTCGGCGGGCGTGCTCATCCCGGCATGATCCCACAACTTGAGCTTGCGCGGCTGGCCTTGGGGCGCTCGTGCCTGCATCCGGGCAAGCCTTTCAACCGTCCGCCCGATATGTTGCAATGTGTAACGGTAAGAAAGGGCGCAGTACGCTCGCTAAGCTGGGGATCAATCACATGCTTCAACTCCGAAATCGCCACACGAGCGCAGTCATCGGGACAATCGCCGCGCTGTACGGAGCGGCTGCCATCGCCGCCGATACCACTCCGGCGGAGGAAATCAGCGGACCGCTGCAGGAAATTACCGTCACTGCCACGCGCCGCGAGGAAAGCCTGAGCAGGGTGCCGCTCAGCGTCACCGCGCTGACGCAAGACGCGATGGACATTCGCGGCGTCAAGGATTTCCAGGATGTGGCGCGCTTCACGCCTGGAGTGAACATCGACAATGCCGGCACCAACAATATTTCCATCCGCGGCATAGCCTCGAGCGGCGGCGCCGGCACCACCGGAATTTACATCGATGACACCCCCATCCAGATTCGGGCGCTCGCCTTCAATCCGGACGATGCGCTACCGAAGACCTTCGATGTCGATCGCGTGGAAGTATTGCGCGGTCCGCAGGGAACCCTGTTCGGCGCCGGCTCCGAAGGGGGCACCGTCCGCTATATCACCACGCAACCCAGCCTCACGACCAACAGTTTTTACAGCCGTGAAGAGGTGTCTTTCACGCAGGGCGGAGGCCCGAGCTATGAAGGCGGCATCGCGGCCGGCGGCCCGC
Source organism: Steroidobacteraceae bacterium (assembly GCA_035488895.1). Classification (GTDB taxonomy): domain Bacteria; phylum Pseudomonadota; class Gammaproteobacteria; order Steroidobacterales; family Steroidobacteraceae; genus Bog-1198. The sequence continues at coordinate 4,019 of DATHKV010000012.1, read as the reverse complement.
TCATCGACGGTACGCTCGGCGCACGGCTGACCGTTTGGTACCGCCGCGACGGCGGCTACATCGATCGGATCGACCCAACCACATTGGCACTGCAGGACAAGAACGCCAATTTCGACGAGACGGTGCTGTATCGCCTGGCGGCCGTGTGGGCGCCGAACGATCAATGGACCATCACGCCGAGCATTTATTATCAGGACCGCTACCGCAACAATGTGGAGGCGTATTGGCCGATATATTCCAATCCGGGCAACAACCAATTTGTCAGCGCCGATCCAAGCCAGCGCTCCGATCCCGACCGCTTCTATCTGACGGCATTGAAAATCGAAGGCAATTTGGGCTTTGCCAAGCTCATTTCAAATACCTCGTACTACCACCGCAAGGAAACGACCGGCTACGAGGGCACGCTTTACAACCTGGGCTTTTATCAGTCGGGGGTGTTTCTCAATGACGACGGCTCCTCCGCCTCGTCGCCCTACCCGCTGCTCGATGGTACCGGCCTTCATCTGCCTGCGGGCGCAACGAATTACCGCTCGCCCGCCTCCATCGATAACGGTCAGCAGAACATCACCCAGGAAATCCGCCTGCAGTCCAACAACCCCAACTCGCCGCTGTTCTGGACCACGGGCCTGTTCTTCAGCTCGAACCGCCAGACCTATTTGGAGCAGATTCACGATCCGTTGCTCAATGAACTGTCGGTTGCGGCGACCGGCCTCACGTTTGACAATTGGTTCGTGGACCCCGACGGCAATTCGGTCGGCTACGACCCGCGATTTCCCAACGACTCCTACTTCCTGCAGACCAAGGCCAAAGATCAGCAATACGCCATTTTTGGCGAGGCAACTTATTCTTTCACCGACCAGTACAAGCTGACCTTGGGCGCGCGCTATTCGAAACTGAAGTATTCATTCGATACCTTGACCGGCGGTCCGCAGTTATTCCTGCCGCCGCAAACCGGCAGCGGCGACAAGAACGAGAATTCGTTCACGCCGAAGGTCAGTTTCTCCTACCAGCAAGACCCCAGGAATCTGTACTACTTCACCTATGCGAAGGGGTTCCGGCCGGGCGGCGCCAACAATCCGGTGCCGTATGCCGCCTGTTCGGACGATTTTACGAACTTCGGAATACCAGGCGCGCCCGCCACATTCGACTCCGACAGCGTCAACAGCTTCGAGGTCGGCGCCAAGAACAACTTCAACAACCGGGTAAAAATCGCCAGCAGCATTTACTACATCCGCTGGAGCAATATTCAGCAGACCGTGGTGCCGCCCATCTGCCAGATCTCATTCATCGCCAACTTGGGCGAAGCGGTCGCCAAAGGCATAGACGTTCAGGCGGAAATAGCGCTGACCGATAACTTCACCGCAGAAATTGCCGCCGGTTACACCAGCGCGCGCTACACCAAGGATTCAATTCTGGGAACACAGGTCCCCGGCCAGCCGGCGCAGCAGCCGGTGGTTACGTCGGGCGACTCCATTGCCGGCCAGAGCGGCCAGCCGGGCGCGCCGATCACGCTCACGGTGGGCCTCGAATATAAATTCAAGCTGTTCAACAAGGACTCCTTCGTCAGGGTGGACGACGAGTATCAAAGCCGGTCCAGGTGGCTGTCTCCCACGCAAGATGCCTCCACGCAGCAGTTCGATCCGGCGAACTACACGTTGTCGTCGACTAATTTTGCGTCAGCGAGGGCGGGGATGAATTTCGGCGGTTGGCAAGCCGCACTGTTCGTGGACAATCTGACGGATACGCACACCGTCACAAACTACAATTTTACGATCGATCCGGGCGACGGCAACAGCCGTCTCGAACGTCAGTTCACGTTCAGGCCGCGGACCATCGGGATCACGATCAGCTATCGCAACTAGCAGCTCGGCACTGTGAAATTGAGCAGCTCGCAGGTCCTGAGGGGATAGGGAGTTTCAAGGCACGGAAGAGCGCAGTGCCTTGAAACTCCCTATCCCCAAAGGACTTTCAAGGTCGACGCTCAATCTCACAGTGCTGGAGGATGAGTGTCGAAGCGCTACCATCTGTGGATGGGTCTCATCACGGCACTCGTAGCGCATCGGCATGTGATATTGATCGGCCGAGTTCTCGTCAGGAAGGGTAAGAAGAATCAAGGCACTGTCGCCTTCGTGCCTTGATTCTTCTTACCTTCCCTGTCGAGCGCTAAACCAACCGGTCAAAATCACCGGGCCGATGTACTAGCGCGAGAACCGATAGTTGAACCACTTCTTGCCGGCGCGCAGCGTGTTGGCCACGGCTGCCGGATAGTTGGCGGTGCATTGCAGAGCGGAGACGAATTCGCGCCACTGGCGCTGATTGGTGAACTTCCGCCGCATGTCCTCAAAGGCGATGGCGGCGGCGGCGGGAAACTCGAGCCCCAAGCGAACGACATTGAGTTCGTTTTCCTGATCCACGCTGCTTTGGCTCATTAGCATCACTCTCTCCGCAAACCTCGATTACTTGCCCCGATCATGCCTCAAGGGGCAGCGCACGTGCCGTCGGCTCCGCACAGCGCCCCACGTAGGAATTCACCCACTATATTCAGTTAACTTGATAGCCCCGGGCCTGCAAACAGGCCGATATGGCGCGGTTGTAATTACTGCGATTCATGGCCGCACCGCCTTCCGAACCGCCGCCCGGCTGCGTGGGATCGAATCCGGTTTGACCCTTGGCCCAGGTGTGACACTCAAATTGATCGGCTGCCTGCTGATCCTTCGATTGCCCATTCTTGGGGTAGATGATCAGATCCTGTTGCGCGGCGTCCGGCGGCGATGAAGGCTCGTCGGCATTCTCGGGCGCATCGACCACGGCGTAGCCGTTTTGATCCGGCTGCCAGGTGTAGTACACGTTGTCCGCGTAGTAGTAGGGCACGCCCGCAAACCAGACGGTGGAGTAGTACGGCGGCAGCACGGAAATGACCAAGCCCGAGGGCGGTCGCACGACCACGAAGCCGGGCCCACTCGGCGCGTACCAGATGCCGCCGCTGAAATAGAAGCGATCCCGCCCGCGATAGTAAGGTCTATATCCGTCGGGAAGCGCCGGACGCACGGTGCCGAAGGGCGGATAGTAGCGCCCATGGTTGTAGCGGGAGTCCAGTACCTGGCCGCGACCGTCAAAGCCGGGACGGCCCGGCCCCGGCCCTCTGACCTGACCCGGTCTGTTCTGACTCGGCGCCCTGTTCTCTGGACGCTCTCGCTGCACTCGCGCAGGTTCGGGTCGGCCGTGCTCATCGGCGGCCGACGCGATCTGCATCGCGCCCGCGCCGAACAGCAGAGTCGACAGGGACAGTGCCGTTATTCTCGATATTTTCATCATGACAATTCCAATCGTTAAGTGACCGTGTAGCCGCGCCCAGTCAGACAGGCGCCAATCGCGCGCCGATAGGCATCGGCCCGGGCGCGCCCTTCAGCGGCGCTCTCGTTGATTTGCTGCTGCGTTTGCCGCGCCTGCTGCTGCGCATTGGCGTCCGCGGCCGAACCCACCACAGCTCCGGTCACACCGCCGAGCACCAGACCGGCACCCGCATTGCGCGGTCCCGCGATGATCGAACCGATGATGGCGCCCGCGATGGCGCCGCCGGCTGTGTTGGCTCCAGGCGGCGTCGACGGCTGCACAATGACGCGCTCGTAGGCGCTGGCATCCGCACGGCTTGGATCCACGCCGGTCTGCTGCACGGCCCAATTGTGGCACTCATAGCGATCCCGCTCGGTCTGATCGGGGCTCTGACCATGGGCCGGATAGACGAACACCCGCTGCGGCGGCGGTGCCGGCACCGCATAGGTACGAGGCGGCGGCGTTACGCAGGCGCTCAACAGGCCCAGCATCGCCACCGGAATGGCTCCCGCGATAACGCGGGAAAGCCGTGGATAATTTACCGATATCATGCGTTCAAATCCTCCGGTCCCTTTGTGAATTCAACGCCGAACGTTGTTCTTAGTTGACAGGAAATAGGCCCTAGAGTTCGCTTTGAGCGTGTAAATGCACCTTAAAAGCCCGGGGACAACCCCGGGCCTTAAGGG
>DATHKV010000011.1:0-6444 GCA_035488895.1 Steroidobacteraceae bacterium | reverse complement strand
GACTTTCAAGAGCCCCAGCGCGTCGAGATCGTCCTTGTCCCACTGGATCACGGTGCGGTCCGGCATCGTCGCATTCTCGATGGGCACGAGTTCATCCAATCGTCCGCGGGCGATGACGAATCCGCCCACGTGCTGCGATAGATGGCGGGGGAAGCCCAGAATTTCCGCCGTCAGCGCGATGAGGCGCGCTATCACGGGATCCTCCGGATCGAATCCTGAAGCGCGGATGCGTTCCGGATCGATGCGCTGGCCATCCCACCATTGCATGCCGCGCGCCAGCCTATCGACTTGCGCAAGATCGAGCCCCAGGGCCTTACCCACGTCACGGAGCGCGCTGCGCGGGCGGTAGCAGATCAAGGTGGCGGCCAGTGCCGCGCGCTCGCGTCCGTACTTGCCGTAAATATACTGAATGACTTCCTCGCGCCGCTCATGCTCGAAGTCGACGTCGATATCCGGCGGTTCATTGCGCTCCTTTGAAATGAAGCGCTCGAACAGCATGGACATGCGCGAGGGGTCCACCTCGGTGATGCGCAGGCAATAACAGACGGTCGAGTTGGCCGCGGAACCGCGGCCCTGGCAGAGAATTTTCTGCGAGCGTGCATATTCGACCACATCGTGCACGGTGAGAAAGAACGGCTCGAATTTGAGCTCGGCGATCAGGCGCAGCTCATGTTCGATGCTCTCGCGCACGGCCTCCGGGACACCGTTCGGCCAGCGATAGGCGCAGCCTCGCATCGTCAGTGCCCGCAAGTGGCTCGTGGGCGTTTCTCCCGCGGGCACGATTTCCTCCGGGTACTCGTAACGCAGCTCATCGAGCTTGAAGGTGCAGCGCTCCGCGATGCGGAGTGTTTCCGCGAGCAGCGGCTTGGGGTAAAGCTCGCGCAAGCGCTGCAGGGAGCGCATGCAGCGTTCGCCGTTGGGATACAGGGCATAGCCGGCGGTTTGCAGCGGCTCGCCGAGACGAATCGCCGTCAGCACATCCTGCAAGGCTCGGCGGCTGCGGCGATGCATATGGACATCGCCCGCCGCGACGCACGGCAGTTGCAGCGTTTTTCCCAATGCATCGAGCAGTTCCAATCGCCGCGCGTCGTGGCCGCCCGTTAAAAGCTCCACGCCGATCCATAAGCGTCCCGCGAAGCGTTCGCGCAACCAGCGGCCGTCCGGTTCTTGACGCGGCAATTGCGCCTTGTCCACATTGGGCAGCCATAGAATCAAGCATCCGGGGAGCGCGTCCGTCAGATCGGTCCGCGCCAGCGAATAGCTTCCTTTGCGACTTGCGCGCCGCGCCTTGCTGATCAAGCGGCTCAACGCCCCATAGCTTGCCCGATCGGTGGCCAGCGCCACGAGTTTGAGTCCCTCGAGGCAGTTGAGCTCGGTGCCGATGATCAAGTGCGATCCATGCTCCTTGGCGGCGACATGGGCGCGAACCACGCCGGCCAGCGAGCATTCATCGGTCAGCGCCAGTCCGCTGTAATTCAACTCCTTGGCTTGCGCGACCAACTCTTCCGGATGCGAGGCGCCGCGCAAAAAAGAGAAATTGCTCAAGGCATGCAATTCGACGTACACAGGCGCCTCTTAAGCGAATACGCCGTGCACATACCAGCGCTTGGACCGGCGTTCCTGAAAAACCCACAGCCGGGCGCCTTGGGGCTGGCGCGCAATGTAGTAATCGCGGGCCACGCCTTTGCCATCCCACCAGCCGCTCTCGATGCGTTCGGGACCCTGCAGTATTTCCGGCTTCGGCAGAGGCAACGGTTCACTCAACAGCCACACCGGACGCGGCAGCTGCTGATCGACTCGTTGCTCAGCCTTGACTCCCGCGGTCAAGCACAACTCCTGCACTCGCCGCCATGCCGCTTCCGGCCGGTGTTCGGGAATCAAGCACACGCCATACACCGCCTCCTCGCCCAGGCGTGCGCGCAAGCGCTCCACCAATTGCGGCGCGCTGTCGCGGCTGCCGGCGCCCGTCAGTCCCGCAAAGACATCGAGTGAGCTGGCCGAGAGACTCCGTAAGGAACCGGAAATGAGCTCCATGCCTCGAACCGGCGCTCTAAGGTTGAGCCTCGACAGCTTTTGGCAAAGCACATCGTTCAAGCGCCGCCGTTCGCTCGTGATGCTGGCCAGGCCCAATTGCACCCGAGTCGCCGGTCCTTCTCGATGCCTCAGTTTCAGCCGCAATCCCTGGATGCCGGCCTGGCGCCGGCGCAGGAATCGCGCGCAGCGCTCGATCAAAGGCTCGAGCGCTTTTTCCAAATAGGCGACATTCTCGATCTCAGTCTCGAAATCGCAGCGCTCCCGAAAGCGCTCACGCTGCACGAATGCTCGGCGAGGGGCCGGCTGCCGTGCCAACGCAATGTCCAGATCCGCCACCACGGCGGGATTTAATCGGCGCGCAATACCGGCGCGCGGCAGGCGCATCAGTTCGCCCAAGCTCGTGACGCCCATGGCCCGCAGAGTTTGCAGCTGCTCAGCCGGCCAAGCGGTGCAAGCAATGGGCACCTTCGCCAGACGGCTCGGCAGCAGTTCGGTATCTTCTATAAGCGATGGATCGCCGGCGCGCGCCAACCACAACGCCGCCAAGGTCGACGGCGCGATGGCGCTGCTGGCGGTGCGCGTGAGAAGGCGCCAACACTCATCAATGTCCGCATGCAGTTGCTGCAACGAACCGAACAACTTCACACTGCCCTTGATTTCCAACAGTAAGGCGTTGGGCGGCTCGAGGCTGACGAAAGAAGTGAAGGCATGCGCGTGCCGGCAAAGCTCCTGCAGCGCGGCGGATGCTTCCGGAGTCATTTCCGGAAATACCGCGGCATACCACAGTTGTTTTGGGCGTAGCGCACCGAGTTGCTCGCGCGGCGGCGGCACGGGAGCGGCCAGCGCCGGTCGCACCGGCGATGCCGGCGCATGCGCATGCGCAGGCGCAGGCGCAGGCGCAGGCACAGCGTCGGGGCGCCGCTCCGGCGCCGCGGCAAATAAGTCGGCCGTTCGCGATTTGGCGGCACGCAATTTCAAGAGTCACCAAGATCTACCGGGCCGGGACGGCCGCCTTGTACCTTGAGTAAATCAAGGCGTGCGCACGGCTCTCCCCGGCTCATGACGATGCGCAAGTTGGCCGGCGAAGATTCGAAACGATGTCTTTCGGGACGAAACAACACACCGAGCGAACCACCTGCTTCAGCCGCCAGTTTCAAACGCCGCAGCCAGCGATCATCGGTGCCTTTCAACCAAAGCAAAACCGCAGCGCAGACGCCGGAGCTCAACGCCTGTTCGGCGGCCCACAAAGCCTCGGTGGCGGTGGGCGGCCGGACAATGAGCAAACGCTTAAGCTCGATACCAGACTGCGCCAAGGCAGGCGCATACGGTTCATGCGGAGGGGCTATCCATACGAGCCAGCGCGTATCACCGCCGCTGCCGCGCTGGCATGCCACCAGCGCCGGCAAAAAAAGCTGCACTTCGCCTAAGCCGGTATCGTCCAGCAACACCTCGATGAGCGACGCCGTCGGCCACCCACCCCCCGGCAAGCGGGCATCCAGCGAGCTTTTACCGGTGGACCAAACCGGACGAGCGGGGGCAGCCGAGGCGTCTTTTAACTTCCAAACGCGAGCATCGGCCAAGACTTCCGCAAGTAACGGTGCGTCACGCGGCATCCACGTCTTTGCCACGACGCAGCACACCGACGACCACCCCTTCGATAATCATGGGTTGTTCTTTGAGATCGACGCGAATCGGTTCGAAGTCGGCGTTTTCGGGCAGCAGCCAAACGATCGCGCCTTCCTGCCGATAGCGTTTGACCGTGACTTCGTTTTCCAAACGCGCGACCACAATTTGACGATTGCGCACTTCGGGCGTGCGATGCACGGCAACCAAGTCGCCATCGAGAATGCCGGCATTTTTCATGCTCATGCCGTGCACCTTCAGGAGATAGTGCGGCTGCGGTTGAAATAGTTGCGGATCAATTTGGTAGCGCTTTTCGATATGCTCTTCAGCCAAAATCGGACGGCCGGCAGCCACGCGGCCGATGAGGGGCAAACCCAATTGCTCGCGTAGAATGTCTTTGAGCTGTATGCCGCGAGAAGCACCGGGAATCAGATCGATCACGCCTTTGCGCTGCAAGGCGCGCAAGTGCTCCTCGGCAGCATTCGGAGACTTAAAGCCCAGTGTGCGGGCAATTTCCGCACGGGTCGGTGGCATGCCGCTTTCAGAAATGGCGTTTTGAATCAGCCGGAGGATCTGAGTTTGACGAGGGGTAAGGTCCGTCATGCATCACCTGTATATGTAGACAGTGGCTGTTATTATATACAGTCTAAAGCGGCGTGCAAGTCATGACGGGAAAATCGAGAGATCGCCTTCTGGGCATGGACCAGCCCATCAGCCGCCGCGATTTCCTCAACGGCGTCGCCCTCGCCGTCACCGCCTCGCTGCCCGTGTCCGCCTTGGGCAGTACCGCGCCCGCCGATCTCACCGCCGCCCAAGACGCCTCCGGCTACTATCCGCCGCTGTTAACCGGCCTGCGCGGCAGTCATCCCGGCTCCTTCGAGGTCGCGCACGCGCTGCACGCCGGACAAAGCTGGCCGCCGGCCGGCGCGCCCGTCGAAGACTACGATCTGATCATCGTCGGGGGCGGCATCAGCGGCTTGGCGGCCGCGCATTTCTACCGGGCAAAGACCCCGCCCCAGACCCGCATTCTCATTCTGGACAATCACGACGACTTCGGCGGTCACGCCAAACGCAATGAATTTCATTTATCGGGCGAGCTTCACCTGATGAATGGCGGCACATTGGAAATTGACAGCCCAAGGCCCTACGGCCCGATCCCAACCGCCCTCTTGACCACGCTGGGCATCGACGTGGAGAAGCTCGCCAAGACAACCCAGCACCCTAAATTCTATGAACAGCGAGGTCTGAAGGCCGCGGCATTTTTCGATCAGGAAACTTTCGGGGCCGACAAATTGGTCGTTGGATTCGGACAGCTTCCCATCAAGGAATGGCTGTCGTCGGCGCCGCTCTCGGCGCAAGCGCGCGAGCAGATCGCCCAAATACAAGAGGCAAAAACTGATTATCTGCCGGGCCTGACATCGGACGAGAAAAAGCAGCGGCTGTCGCGCATCAGTTACGAAGCCTTTTTGCGCGATGTGGTGCACGCGGAGCCTGCGGTGCTGCGCTTCTATCACGCACGCACCAAGGGCGAGTGGGGAGTGGGAACCGATGCGGTTTCAGCGCTCGATTGCTGGGGATTCGGCCTTCCCGGGTTTCAAGGCATGGGCTTGGCGAAAGGATCGATCTCGCGCATGGGCTATACGCCGGCGGGATATGAAGATACCGGCGGCTCGCTGCGGCTGCACTTTCCCGACGGCAACGCAACCATCGCACGCTTGCTGGTCAGAAATCTGATACCGGCCGCGGTGCCGGGAAGCAGTGTCGAGGATGTCATCGCCGCGCGGGTCGACTATGCGCGGCTCGACGTTGCGCCGAATCCTGTCAGGATCAGATTGAACAGCACGGCGGTCCGAGTCCGCCGCATCGACGATTCCAAGCCCACCGGTCCTGTTGAGGTCGCCTACGTGCGCGGCGGACAGACCTTCACCGCGCGCGCCAAGGGCGCGGTTCTCGCCTGCTTCAACATGATGATTCCCGATCTATGCCCCGAACTGCCGGAGGTGCAAAAGAGTGCGTTGCGCAGTCTGGTCAAAACACCGCTGGTCTATAGCACCGTGGCGCTGCGCAATTGGCAGGCGCTTCAGAAATTGGGAGTTCACCAGGTCTACGCACCCGGCAGCTATCACACGTCGGTGCGCCTAAATCCGCATGTGAATATCGGCGCCTATCGAAGCTCGCGCTCGCCGGAAGGTCCCATCCTGCTGCACATGGTGCGCACGCCCTGCAAGGCGGGACTGCCGGAGCATGATCAGAACCGCGCCGGTCGCATGGAGCTGTTGACGACGAGCTTTGAGACCTTTGAACGCAACATACGCGAGCAGCTGAATCGTATGTTCTCGAGCGGCGGATTTGCGGCCGCTCGCGACATCACGGCGATCACGGTGAATCGTTGGCCGCACGGCTACGCACCCGAATACAATCCATTGTTCGATGCGGACCTGCCCGAAGCGCAGCGGCCCCATGTCGTCGGGCGGGCCAGGTTCGGGCAAATCACCATTGCGAACTCCGATGCCGGCGGTGCGGCCTATACCGATTCGGCGATCAGCCAAGCACATCGAGCTGTCGCCGAACTGCTGGACCATCCTGCTTAAGGGGGAATGCGGCTGTAAAAATTGCATTTAAATGGCCCATTCTCAATGAATTCGCTACTTGTCAGAAATGAACTACGCTTAAAAGCGTCTTGGTATACCGACAAATCGATATTTTCAGTTGCATTCGAGGCTCGAATTTGGCTTTATGTAGGACTGTGCTGCGACGCGGGCGGGCTCGATAGCGTGCCTGTGCCTG
>DATHKV010000010.1:0-26575 GCA_035488895.1 Steroidobacteraceae bacterium | reverse complement strand
CTCGGGCTGACAGGTCCTAAAGGCTGCACGTGGTTCCGATCAAAATCGCGCTCGTGGGGCTCGGAAAAATTGCGCGTGACGAGCATATTCCGGCCCTGCGCGCCAATGAGGCCTTCGAACTCGCGGCCGTCGCCAGCCCGCATCACAAACTGGATGGACTGCCGAATTTCGGCGATCTTGCTGCCTTGATCGCGGGGGCGCCCGATGTGACAGCGGTGGCGCTATGCACCCCGCCGCAGGTGCGCTACGACATTGCACGCCAAGCCTTGCAGGCCGGCCTGCATGTGCTCCTCGAGAAGCCGCCGGGTGTCACGGTCAGCGAAGTGGTGGCCTTGACCGAGATCGCACGGCAAAAAGGCGCCACTCTGTTCGCGTCCTGGCACTCACGTCACGCCCGCGCAGTCGAACCGGCGCGTGCATGGCTCAAGGAACGCCGCATTCGCCGCATCACCGTGACCTGGAAAGAAGACGTGCGCGTCTGGCATCCTGGCCAGGCGTGGATATGGAAGGCCGGCGGCCTGGGCGTATTTGATCCGGGTATCAATGCGCTCTCCATCTTGACGCGAATCATTCCCGGCGCCTGGCTGTTGAAGGAAGCCGACCTGTCCTTTCCGCAAAATTGCGCAACCCCGATCGCAGCCAGTCTGTCGCTCGAGGCCGGCGGGATTCCCGCGCAGGTGGACTTGGATTTTCTGCAGACCGGTCCGCAAACCTGGTCCATCGACATCGAAACCGAGTCCGGCCGCCTCGAACTGTCCATGGGAGGCAAAGACCTCACGCTCGACGGACAGGTGGTATCCACCCCGCCCAGTTCGGAGTACCCAGCCTTGTATGCGCACTTTGCGGAACTGGTGCACAACCATCGCAGCGACGTCGACATCGCGCCATTGCAGCTGGTTGCCGATGCCTTTTTGTGCGGCCGCCGAACCGAAGTGGCAGCCTTCGTCGAATAGCTAGGAGCCTGGGCTGCATGCTGGATCTGAACGGAAAATTGAAGCTGCACGAGCAATGTGCCGTGACGACGGTTCGGGTCGGCGCGGAGCAACAGGCCGTGATCGTCGTCGATAATTTTCTCAGCGGCCCTGAACTCCTGATCGACTATGCCGCCGAATCGGCCTTCGACAGCGTGTCCGATGCCTTCTACCCCGGGTGTCGCGCACCCATTCCCGAAATTTATTGTTTCGCCATACGCGCCTTCTTAGGTCACGTCATCGGCGAGGTGTTCGGCCTGGCCGCCGGCAACGTGACCGGGGAACTGAGCCACTTTTCCCTGGTCACGACGCCGCCGCAGAAACTCAAACCCGTGCAACGCATGCCCCATTACGACACCACCAACCCGAAACAGCTCGCTGTCCTGCACTATCTTTGCGAACCCAAGCACGGCGGCACGTCGTTCTATCGCCACCGCCATACGCGTTTTGAATTCGTCAACGTGGCGCGCGCGCCGACGTATGCGAGCGCGGTCGCGGCGGAACTGGCCGCCTTGGGAGCCACCCCCGCGAAGTACATTTGCGGCGACGACACACGATTTGAACGCACGTGTTCATTCCCAGCAGCTTTCAACCGCGTGCTCATTTATCAAAGCATCAACCTGCACAGCGCCGATATCGGAGCGGCGTTCGGCTTCGAATCCAATCCGCGGGCAGGAAGGCTGACCGCGAACTCCTTCTTTTTTTATCGCTGAGTGCTCACCGTATCGGGGAATTCGAGGCGAATCGATTCCACCGCGGCACCCCTGGCATCATCGCGCGCGTGCTCCCCGGAATTGGGGTACACGATGAGTTCGAGCCTTTCCACATCCCCGATGTGAATGCGATCGTCGCGGCCGCCGCGCAATGCGGAGGGCTGGCGCCAGTAGTTCCACAAGCCCGGGAAGGGACTGGGAATATGGATACTGCGGGACATGCGCAACGCATCGAGCGGTACCCGAATCGTCGACCACGCCTTGCCGGCGGTCACCGGTGTGCTCCAAGCGGTTCCATCGCGTTCAATCAGCAAAACGTCGATGGTCTTTTGAGAACCGTCCACCGCGCGCAACTTGATGTCCACGGCACTGGCATGCGACGCATCCTGTTTGTGTCCGGCGATGACATCGCCCACATAGAGAGAAGCCGCGTAGCGTTCGGGCGTCTCCGGTCCCAAGTCCGGCAGGCTCAAGCTCACGGCGGACTCATCGGATCCCTCCCCCGGCGCAAGTTCAAAAAACGGCTGCCGAAAACGCTCACCCGGGCGCACGAAGGACAATAGGCCATAGTCTTGCTTGGGATTGAGGATGCGCAGCGCCGTGTTGGGCGGCGTCACCCGAAATGTCCACGGCTTGTCGATGGAGAACGGCCACTCGCCGGGTTGCCGCGGCATGCCGCCGGGAAAAGTCGTACTGTGCGCGCCGGTTTTGGCGCTCACCGCGTATTCGTACAGTCCCGGCAGGAGCGTATCGGCCGCCAACTCGGCGGCATAATCATTGCCGCGTGAACGCTGCATCGGAATCCCTTCACGGAACGCGCGCATGCCCGCGGGACGCACCCACAGCTTAACCTCTTCAGGCAGCGCGTCATTGGCCACGCGTACGCGGATCGTGATGGGATTGCCTGCCGGAAACTCCTTGGGACTCGACGACAGGATCCGGTCGGGATAAGAAATGCGCGCATTCACGTGATATTCATCGAAGCCGACGCGGCCGATCGAGCTGGGCAGTGCGCTTCGATCCACTTGCCGGCTGCGGGTGAGCAGCCAGACGCCGGGCTCCACGGGAAACTGCGCATTTGCCGCGCTACGCCCGGCGGCCGCCGGATCGGAAGGAACCGTGATCGGCGTGACGAAGAACTGACTGCCGAGATCCGGCAGCTTGAGCGCCATGGGCCAGGAGCGATAGAGAAGCCGGGAGACGATCTTGTCGGGCCGCGGTTGCTCGAAGGGATCCTCGACCAGCACTTCGTCCGGATACACTTCCAAGCGCCACACGCCGTCGCGTACCTTGTCGAGGAAGTAGGCGCCCGTCCCTTCATAGTTCACCACCTCCGAGGACTCAAAGCCGACTATTCGCTTCAAGCTGAGCGGGTTTCGCGGGCGTGAGCCGGTAGCGCCGGCATTCATGAACGCGTCATCGGCATTCAGCTCACTCATGTCGCCCTCGTAGCTGACACGGAAGTCCCCGAATTTCAGCGTCTCTGGATAGCGTCCATACGATGCAAATCGCGGCAGCCGCCGCATGGCCTCCGCGGCAATGACCGTGCTCACCGCTTTTTTGGGCGTATGCACCAGATTCAGGTAGTGCGTCTGCCAGCCCAGATTGAAGGGCGCGGTTTGCAGCATGTCGTAGGCAAACATGGTCGCGAATTGCGCACCGACCGACCTATAGGTACGCGCCATGGCCGGATAAAGGTATCCGGTGAGCAGGTCCGCCTGATCGAATTCGTACACGATGCGCGGCCTGCCTTTCAAGGCCGGAAGGCGCATGTCGGGATAGTCATCGACGGCTTGCAAAAAATTGCCCTGCAGGGTGTGCCCCGCCACCAGGCTGGAGGGATACCAGCCAAAGCTAACCCCGTCGACTTTGGACTTCTGAATCGCGGGGGCAATGGCGAAGTCCTGGGACACATTGAAGAAGGTCAGCTTCTTGCATCCCGTTGCACGAACGGCATCCACCAGCGCGTTGATATAGGCAATCGAGCCAGTGAGATTCTCCGGATGATGTACCGGTTCATTGATCATCTCGACAAACAGGATCGCCGGCTCATCCTTGAGCGCCACGCCGGTGTAGCGATTGACGTGACTGAGCAATTGTTTGACGTAGTTGACCTGTGCGGCAATCGACTCTGGATTAGTCCCCATTTCCTCGCGGGAAAAATATCGAGAAAAACCGGTATTGGGCGACGGCTTATTCATCTGATCCGCAAACGCGGGGTCGTAGGTGTGAATGGGCGTCAATAAAATATAAAGTCCACGCGCCCGCGCCCTGGCGATGACATAGTCCATGAGATCGACATGCTCATTGACGATGAGATTGCCTTTCGCGTCGGCATTTTCCCAATCCCCCCAAGAGCACAGCCGCAGCGCGGTCCAGCCCATGCGTGCAAATTGTGCCAAATCCTCATCGATCATCGCCTTGCGATCGGTGGAGACCAGGCCCGCCATGCGATAATCCGAACCTGACATGATGCAATAGTTGGCACCGTACAAACCCACTTCCTGCTTGGAATCGGACCAACGAATCGTGCCGGTGGGATCGAGGTATACCGCTCGAGTAGCTGCGCCATCCGTCGCCTGTGCCGCCGCCACCGCAGCCATGCTTAAGCCGATCAGGATTGCCGGCCAAAGTCCTGGAGGGCCTAAGGTCCTCATCAACCACGTCCTATGAAGGGCATTTGCGTGGCCATGATGGTCATGAATTGAATGTTGGCGTCGAGCGGCAGCTTGGCCATCTGAACGATTGCATCCGCGACATGCTGTACGTTCATCGTCGGCTCTTCACGCGTCGATCCGTCCGCCTGCAGCGCGCCATGCGGCATGCGCAAGGTCATGGCGGTGGTCGCGTTGCCGATGTCAATTTGTCCGCAGGCGATGCCGTGAATTCGTCCGTCGAGCGACAGCGATCTGGTGAGACCGGTAATCGCGTGCTTGGTCGCCGTGTAGGGCGCCGACATCGGCCTCGGAACCTGCGCCGATATCGATCCGTTGTTGATGATGCGCCCGCCCTGCGGCCGTTGTTCCTTCATGAGCGCAAACGCCGCCCGCGCGCACAGAAACACGCCGGTCAGATTGACGGCCACAATGTCGTTCCATTGCGCCAGACTCAATTCGTCGATCGGAATTTGCGGCGCACCCACGCCGGCATTGTTGAAGAGCAGGTCCAAGCGGCCGTAGGTGTCGCGTATCGCACGGAACAAGGCAGCCACCGAGGCTTCGTCACGCACATCGGTCGGCACAGCCAGAGTGACGGAGTCTTTTGGCGACTGCGAGATCGTGTGATCCAGAGCCTCTCGGCGCCGTCCGGCCAGCACGACTGCAAATCCCGCGTTGAGCAAGGCCAGCGCCGTGGCTCGCCCAATACCGCTTCCCGCACCCGTGACCAACGCGACCTTCAGGCTACTCATGCAACGATCTCCTGCGCCCGGCAATGCTCGTTGATGAACTGAGCTTGAGTGGGCATGGCTTCCGAAGTTTGACGAATCAGGTGCCGCAGGCGCTGCATATGCTCTCTCACCGACTCTAGCGGCAGAATGTTCGCGAGCGGATCGTAGCGCCGCGGCCAAATACCTTGGCCGATGAAAACCGACAACCAGTTGGGCTCGGTGAAGAGTTCCTGGCTCTCGAAAACCACACGCCCGCTGCCTCGAAATACGTCGATGCGATGCGCCAGGCTCTGCGGTATGTCCATCGCTGCGCAATACTTCCAGAGCGGCGTGTCGTTGCGGCCGCTCGCCTTGTAGTGAAGGATGATGAAGTCCCGCACCTTGTCGTACTCGTCGATTTGCAGGCGGTTGTACTCAGCGGCGTCGCTGGGATCGAAGCTGCGATCCGGGAATATGGCCGCCAGCTGGGTAATGCCGCTCTGAATGAGATGAATGCTGGTGGATTCCAAGGGCTCCAGAAAACCGCTGGCCAGTCCCAGTGCGATGCAGTTCTTGTTCCAGAGTTTCTTGCGCCGGCCGGTCGTAAACCTCAAGAAACGCGGTTCCGCTTTCGGCTTGCCGTCCAAATTGGCCATTAGTGTCGCCGCAGCCTCATCGTCGCTGATAAACCGGCTGCAGTACACGTAACCGTTGCCGATGCGGTGCTGCAGAGGGATGCGCCATTGCCAACCGGCCTCGCGGGCCGTGGAACGCGTCACGGGTGTAAGCTCCCCCGCGATCTCGCAGGGCACGGCCACGGCCCGATCGCACGGCAGCCAGTGGCTCCAATCCTCGTACCCGGTTTTCAGTGCTTGCTCAATCAGCAGTCCGCGAAACCCGGAACAATCGATGAACAAATCCGCCTCCAACTGCTGACCATCGTCCAGGCGCACGGCGCGAATGAAGCCGTCTTCGCTGCGTAATTCCACATCCACGATCTTGCGCTCGATGCGCATGACGCCGCGCGCCTGCGCGTAACCGCGCAGGTACTCCGCGTACAAGCCGGCATCGAATTGAAAGGCGTAGGCCAGGCTGGACAGAATGAGCCGCGGATCTTCGACGGGGCGGATAAATCTGCCCAGTCGCGCCGCGGTTCCGGACAGCGAATAATCCAGCAGCGGCTCCTCCTGGCCCGCCCGGCGCAAACGCAGCCAGTAGTGGTGGAGAGCGACCTGATCGATCGGCCTGCCGTACTTGCCGAAGGGATGGAAGTACCGGTGGCCGAGCTGCGCCCAGTTGCGAAATTCGATGCCGAGCTTGAACGTCGCCTGGGTCTTGCGGATGAACTCGTTTTCGTCGATGCCGAGCAGCGCATTAAAGGCCCGGATGGGAGGAATCGTCGCCTCCCCCACGCCGATGGTGCCGATTTCCGGCGACTCGACCACCATAATCTTGCTGTAGCCGTTCTTGAGAATGCGCGCCAGCGTCGCGGCGGCCATCCAACCGGCGGTGCCGCCGCCAGCAATGAGAATACTGCGGATACGATTATCCATGGACAATTCCGGCCTGCGGCACCGACGAGTCCTGACAACGCCGCGCCAGGTACTCCTCGTGCAGCGGCGCCGCGTTGGCGGCCGCGCCTATGAACGACCGCAGCTGCTGTAAATGAGCGCGCATGGCCGCGGCATCGCGCTGATCCACGAGCCTGTCGTAGCGCTCGGGCCAGACATCCTGGCCAAGAAGCACGGCGATCCAACTCGTCGCGGCAAACAAATCGCCACCGTACTTGACCACGCGCCCGCTGCTTCTGAACTGACGAATCTTATAAGCCAGCTCATCGGGGATTGTCATGTTGCGGCAATCATTCCACAGCGGCGCGTCTCGGGCGTTGGCCTTGTAGTGAAGAATGATGAAATCGCGGATGCGCTCGTATTCGTTGATGGCGATCCGGTTAAACTCCTCCTCCACCACCGGCGCGCAGTTGCGGTCTGGAAAGAAATTCAGCAGGTGCGTCAGGCCTTTTTGAATCAAGTGAATGCTGGTGGATTCCAGCGGCTCGAGAAAGCCGCCTGCGAGTCCCAGCGCAATGCAATTCTTGTTCCAGAATTTTTTACGCCGGCCCGTGCTGAACCGCAGGAACCGCGGCTCGGCCTGCGGCTTGCCGTCGAGATTGGCCAATAGCATGGCCGCCGCCTCATCGTCGCTGATGAAGCGGCTGCAGTACACGTAGCCATTGCCGATGCGATGCTGCAAGGGAATCCGCCATTGCCAGCCGGCGATGCGCGCGGTGGAGCGGGTGAACGGCGTCAAGGGACTCGCGCTGTCGCAAGGCACGGCGACCGCTCGATCGCACGGCAGCCAATGGCTCCAATCCTCGTATCCGGTTTTCAGCGCTTGCTCAATCAGCAGTCCGCGAAATCCGGAACAGTCGATGAACAGATCTGCCTCGACTCGCTGACCGTCATCCAGCTGCAGCGCGCGAATGAAACCGTCTTCGCTGCGAAGATCGACCTCCACAATCCTGCGCTCGAGTCTCAAGGCGCCGTGCGCCAAAGCATAGCCGCGCAAATATTCAGCGTAGAGACCGGCATCAAAGTGAAAGGCATAACCGAACACGGGTGCGAGTGGATCGCCGCTCGCGCTAGCCCCGGGAATTCGGCCGAGCCGCGCGGCAACGCTGTTGAGGGAAAACTCTTCAAGGCTGCTTTTGTCGCCGAGCTCACGCAGCTTGAGCCATTCTTGATGAATGGAGACCTGTTCGGAATTGCTGCCGTAAACACCGAAGGGATGGAAGTACCGGTGCCCGGGGCCCTGCCAATCCTTGAATTCAATTCCAAGCTTGATGGTGCCGCGGGTCTTTCGTAGGAACTCGTCCTCATCGATTCCGAGCGCCTTATTGAACAGGCGAATCGGCGGAATCGTGGCCTCCCCCACGCCGATGATGCCGATTTCCGGGGATTCTATGACTCGAACGGTAACGCCGCCCGGGATGAGGCGCCGCGCCAGAATGGCCGCCGCCATCCAACCCGCGGTTCCTCCGCCGACGACGGCGATGTCCCGGATACGATTGCCCGACGGGTCACGCATGAACTTGCGATGGCGTGGCTGAGCAATGCGCCTCGACGAACTGCGCGTGTGTCGGCAGCGTCTCCACGCTCTCGCGGATCATGGAGCGCATGCGCAGCAACGCGGCCTTCACGTCGTCGATTTCGAGAACGTCCGCGAGGGGGTCGTAGTCCCGTGGCAGGCAGTTTTGACCAATGAACACTGCCAGCCAACTGTCCTCCAGAAAGTGCTCCTCCTCGAACATGGCGATACGGCCGCATTGACTATAGAGCTCAATCTTGGCGCGCAAGGTGTCCGGAATCGCCATGTCCCGGCACTGCTCCCAGAATGGCGAATCGCTGCGTTGGGTCGCCTTGAAATGCAGAATCTGAAAATCCCGGATGCGCTCGTATTCCATCCCGGTCAGACGATTGTATTCCTCGATATCGTTGGGGCTGTACCGGCGGGCGGGAAACAACGTGAGCAGCCGCGCAATGCCGGTCTGCACGAGATGCAAACCCGTCGACTCCAGCGGCTCGAGGTCGCCGCCCGGCAGCACCAGGCAGTTCTTTTCCCAGAATTTCGCGGGTCGCCCCGGCAGGAATCGCAGAAAGCGCGGCTCGCCAAGGGCTGCACCGGGAAACTGCGCCAGCAAAGCGGACACGGCCTGGTCATCTCCCAGATGCGCGCTGGAATACGCGTAGCCGACATCCATACAGCCCTGCAAGGGAGTTCGCCATCGCCAGCCGCACGGGAGTGCCGTCGACTCGGCGCAGGGTGCAAGGTCGGTCGCTTCTTTGCAAAGGAGGGTCACGGCGCGATCGCACGGCAACCAGTGACGTTCGTCCCGGTAACCCTCCTCGAGCACATGCCGTGCCAACGTGCTCTCGATACCGGTACAGTCGATGTATAGGTCGGCGCGCAGCTGCGATCCATCGTCGAGCCGCAGGCCATCCACAAAGCCGTCTGCGCTTCGCAAAGACACGTCGACCACGTTTCGATCAATGCGCCTGACGCCGTGCGCCTGGGCGTATTCCATTAAGTAGGCGGTCAGCAATCCGGCATGAAAGTGGTAGCCGTACGAATAAAATGACAGGACCGATTGGCGGTCGGACGTGGGGTGTGCGAAGCGGTGCATCTTGGCTGCCACGGTTGCTGTGGAATAACACTCGATGTGGGTGTCGTCTCCCGCCTGGCGCAATTTGAACCAATAGTGTTGAAAGGGTACGGCATCCAGCTTGGCTCCGAGCGGGCCGAAAGTGTGGAAATACCGATCCCCCATCCGACCCCAGTCTGCAAACTGGGCCCCGAGCCGAAAAGTCCCGCGGGTCTTTTGAATCAGATCGCTTTCATCGATGCCGAGCAGTCCGTTCAGGCGGTGAAAGGACGGCAGCGCCGTTTCGCCAAACCTTTCGGCCGTGCGGCTCGGAGAGTCGATTACACAAACATCGCAAAAGCTTGATTTCAATAGGCGCGCAAGGCTAGCCGCGGCCAGCCAGGCCTCCGGACCGCCCCCCGCTATCGCAATGCTTCGAACGTGTTCTGCGGTCAACCCGCTAATGCTCCCACTGAGATTCTGTTTTTTGCGGCTGCATTACTGCCGCAGCTTGCCACTTTGCCGCTCCATTGACAGCTATCATCCTATTTATCGTATAATACTACTATTGGCTCGGGCAGAACTATTAGAAATGGAGCGCTACGCTCAGTAAATGGGGGGAGATTCAGTGAAATCGAAAAAGAGATTGCCTGCCTACGGCAGCGGCGCGCTGGCTATTTTCACCTCTTTCGGCTGGCAGGCTTACGTCGACGCCGCGCGAGCCGCGGACGCAGCGCCCGACTCCTCCAGCGACAATCTGTCTGAAATCGTGGTCACAGGCGTAAGACAGGCGCTGAAGGATTCCATCGATACCAAGAAGGGTTCCGACTTGATCGGCGACAACATCACGACGGCCGAGATCGGCCAGTTGCCGGACGTCACGATCGCCGAAGAACTCAACCGACTGCCCGGCGTCAACACCACGCGGGATCGCGGAAATGCCAGTCAGGCATCGGTGCGCGGATTGGGACCGCGCCTCGTCCTGGGATTGGTGAATGGCCGCGAAGTCGCCTCGTCGGAACCCTCGCAAGATCTGCGTTGGGAGATTTATCCCTCTGAAGTCTTGTCGGGCGCGCAGGTCGACAAGACCCAACGCGCCTCATTGGTGCCCGGCGGCATTGCCGCAACGGTTGATATCAAGACCATCTCTCCGCTCGACTACAAGGGCCCGGAATTCAGCTTCCGAGCCGGACCGACTTACAACGACGAGGGGAAGGATCTACCGGGCTACAACGCGGTTGGCTATCGCGGCAGCGGCGGCTTTATCAAGCACATCAATGATGACTTCGCGGTATCGATTGCCGCGAGCGTGCAACGCGAAAAGAATGGCTTCCCGGATTTTCGCACCTTCGGATGGAATACGCCCTCGACCAGCGCCGGTGCCACCGGCGACCTGAACGGCGACGGCATTCCGGACAATACGACCTGGGGGCTGAACACCGAGGTCAAAGAGGTCACTCAGGATCGTTACGCGATTGCGGGCGGCGCAGGCTGGCGCGCGAGCGACGATCTGACCATCAAGGCTGATGCGTTGTGGTCCAAGTACACCATCAGGGAAAACCAGTTCCAGACCTGGTATGGCAATAACATCACCGGCAACTGGCAGAACTCCAACGCCGGCATCTATAACGCCCCGGGGAATTCATATCAAATCGTCAACGGATCGGTGGTCGCGGCCCAGCTGAATAACGCGTTCCCCAACTATGAGAGTGAGATTGCCCGCTATAGCGAGAACCACACGCTGGCGGTTATCGGACTCAATGTCGATTGGAAAACCGGAGATTGGGACAGCCAGGCGGATCTGTCTTTTTCGGACGCCTGGCGCCGCAATCAATGGCAGGCGATTTACCTGACGGATTTATTTCCGCCGAATCTTGCCTTCAACGTCACCAACGGCCAGGTGCCGTACGGTGCGTTCCCAGGATTCGATCCCGCGGACCCCTCGCTGCAAAGTGCGGGCGGCGGCCGCAGCAATAACGGATCGAACGTCAACGGCACCGGCCAAAGCGACGGGCCGGAGGAAACCCGGGATCGCCTGTCCGCGCTCGCATTGAACTTTTCGAGAAAATTCGATCAATCCTTTGTCGATGCGCTGAAATTCGGCGGTCGAATTTCGGACCGCGAGAAGACACACCATTCAAATCGGTGGGGGCTATGCGCAGGGACCGGCTCAACGTCATTCCCAAATCCGGGAGATCAATTTTCTCAGGTCTGCCCCGCCGGTACGGCGGGACAGGGAGGCGTTCCAAACCTCTCGCTGGCCAATGCGGGACTGTCGGAATTCAGCGCGCCCTCGATTCATGCCCCGCCCATGGTCTACGGCAATTGGGACAGTTTATTCCCATTGGTTTACCCCAATTCAGCGGCGCCGGCGGGTTCTGACATGCCGCTGGTCCGAACCGATGTCGAAGAGAAGTCCTATGAGGGATACGTCCAACTGGATTTCAAAACCTCCGTTGGCGACATGCCGCTGACGGGAAATGTCGGCGTCAGAGTTGTTCACACCAAAACAACCAGTTCGGGGTACGAGTCTGGTTCCGGCTCGGGGTTCGTGCCCGTGTCCATCGACAACAACTACACGGATGCCCTGCCGAGCCTCAATGCCACCTTGCATTTGACGGACAATCAGCTGCTGCGATTCGGCGCTGCGATTGCCATCTCACGGCCGCCGCTCGATGCGCTGGTTACCGGCTTCAGCTTGAATCCCACGGGGACTCCGCCGACAGGCGGCGGCGGCAACCCGAAACTGGACCCCTTCAAGGCCGATCAAATCGACTTCTCGTACGAGTGGTATTTCCACGAAGAATCCTTGCTGGCCATTGCACCGTACTACAAGGACGTCAAGACCTACATAGGCGCCGGCCAATCCACGCAGACAATCGGGGGTACGACGTACATCGTCACGTCGGAACAAAACACCAAGGGCGGCAATATTGCCGGCGTCGAGGTGACACTGCAGACGCGATTCTTTTTCTTGCCCGGATTCCTGGAGGACTTCGGCATCTACGCCAATCACGCGCAGGTGACCTCGAATATCCACGAGGCAGCTCCCGTGGGCAATCCCTACCCGATGGTCGGCTTCGCACGGGCGACGTCGGAAGTCGATTTGTTTTACAACAAGGCCGGATTCGAGTCGCGCGTTGCAGTGAAGCACCACACGGCATTCACCGTCGCACCCACGTGGGTCGGAACCACGCTCAAGATGCTGGCACCCGAGACCACTCTCGATGCCAGCGTGTCCTATTCTTTCTTGAAGAATTGGAGCGTTCGATTGCAGGGACGCAATCTCACCAATGAAAGAGCGCGGTTTACCACGGACAACAATCCGCAAAACCTGGCCAACGACGGCGGCTACCAGGTCTACGGCCGATCATATCTGTTCGATGTCGGGATAACTTTCTAGCTTTCAGTTCCCCGGGTGACTGAGGAGCTCATGTTTTAAACATAAGCTGTAACTGAAAGCGTGCGGACGTTTGTGGACAACTCGAGTGCGCGCCTGCTCTAATAGGTCGCAGTTGAGTTTGGGTCGAACAGAAAGGGATTTCGATGCGAAAGCTCCACGGATGGTTTATGCGGATGGCTGGGTGCACGCTTGCGCTGCTGTCCTTGGGACTGGTGCCAGGTTGCGGCGGTGGCGGTGGTTCGTCAGCGCCGCCCGCACCGCCGGTCACGACGATTTCGCTTGTGCCGTCCGCCATTGCCGCCGGCGAGAGTTCTGTGCTCACCTGGTCGTCGTCGGGCGCCAGCCAATGTTCTAGCAGCGGCGCGTGGACAGGTACCGTCGCTGCAGCCGGTAGCCAGAATGTTACGCAAGTCGCGGCGGGCCTTTACAGTTACACCCTGACATGCAGCGGCGCGGGCGGGTCGACTGCCAATTCGGCGACACTCACTGTGAGCGCACCGACCCCAATCGTCTCGATTTCCCTATCGCCGTCCACCATTTCGACGGACCACACGGCGACGCTGACCTGGTCGGCCTCCAACGCGAGCAGCTGTGCTGCCAGCGGTGCCTGGTCTGGGCTCCAACCCGTGACCGGTTCGACTACGGTCGGACAGCTGATACCGGGAAACTATACCTACGCGCTATCCTGCTCGAACGGCCCGCAGCAGACCGCCGGTAATTCCACAGTTCTGACGGTCGTGTTCCCGCAGCAACTGACAACTGCCCTCACGGCGAACCCGACATCCATAGCGGTCGGACAATCCACCATCCTCACGTGGACATCGGACGGCGCGGACACTTGCGTGGCGTCCGGCGCTTGGAGCGGTACGCTTCCCGCGTCGGGTTCGCAATCGGTGAGCGTGTCAGCGCCCGGAAGCAATTACTACTTTCTGCAGTGCGCCAGCGCCACCGGGGATGGCAGCGCACAGGCAGCGGTTCAAGGCGTGGTGGCCACCGTCAGTCTCACCGCCAGTCCAACCACAACCGGTGTTGGGCAACCCACGACGCTGACCTGGAGCTCCACACAAGCGAACTCGTGCACGGCTTCGGGCGAGTGGTCAGGCGCGCTAGCGAGTTCGGGTTCGCAAGTCGTGAAGCCGGGCAGCGTGGGCAGCCACTCCTACTCGCTGACCTGCGGCAACCCGGGCGCCCCCGCCCAGGCGAGTGTCGTAGTGACGGGATCAATCCCGGTCGTCACCCTGTCCGCGTTCCCGACCAGTGTCGCCCAAGGCAAGACCGTGACATTGCGCTGGAACGGTCAGTACGCGGACAGCTGCGTCGCATCTGGCGCGTGGAGCGGGTCATTGTCGTCCACCGGGAAGATGACGCTGACCCCAGCCACTCAAGGCACCGAGAACTTCCACCTCGCGTGCGCGAACGCGGCGTTGTCCGTACCTGCGGACGCTTCGGTGACGGTTCTCGCCGCGCCTGCCTCCCCGCCGGCCACCGCATATCGAGTGACCGAGCGGCATGACGGTGTTCTGATCACATCAAACGGCATCAGTTACCCCGCGAACACCGCGCCAACTTGGACGGTGGACCTTGGGGCGGCCCCCTCATATCCGCTGATTGCGGGCGGCATGGTTTTTGTCGCGACCGCGAATCCGGATGGTTCGTACGGGAACAGACTCTACGGATTGAACGCGACCACGGGTGCGACGGTCTGGGGGCCGGTCGCGATCCCGGGCGTTTACTTCGGATCCGGCTTGACCTATGACAACGGGCGGGTCTTCCTCCTTATGTTCGACGGCGGCATTCGCGCGTTCAATGCCTCGAACGGAGCGGCGCTTTGGACGACCCAGTTGCCCGGTTACTGGTACGAAGCATCGCCCAATGCCTACGGCGGCAGCGTCTTTATCATCGGCAACGGCGGCCTATCCGCGGTGGACGAAGCCAGCGGGAACATCCTCTGGACGACGATCTCATCGGCGTCGACCGACTGGAACTCGCCCGGCATTTCATCTGAAGGAGCCTACACACAATCCGGCAACTGCGTGGCCGGCGCCTACGACCCGTCGGTCGGCACCCAGCTCTGGTTGGTGCAGAGTCAGTGTAGTGCTTCCTTTGGTTTCGCATCGATCATCAAGAATGACACTCTCTTCGGCCGCACGGGCGCTTCCCTCAATCTATTCGATTCCACGACCGGCAATCAGAAGGGGCAGATCGCGTCGGCGAGCGCACCAGCAGTTACGAGCACAGCCGTGATCACACTCAATGCGGGAACGCTTTCCTCGACACGTCTGACCGATCTCGCGCAGACGTGGACCTTCGTCGGCGATGGGCACCTCCAAACAGCGCCGATCGTGGTCAACAACACGGTACTCATCGGCTCGGGCAGCGGCAACGTCTATGGAGTGGATGCCGGAACCGGCTCTCAGGTCTGGGTCGGCGTATCGCCGCAGCCGATCAACGTGGACAGCGAGAGCGGCGGACCCATGCCTCCGGCCGGACCCGCCGCGGGCGAAAACCTCCTAGTCTTTCTGACGGCACACGGACTGGTGGCGTGGCAATTTCAGTAGCGATGCGCCGCCCTCGGCATCGCCAGCGGCAGGTCACCGTACCGTGCCGCTGGCGAAAACCTCGCTCAGTGAGCTTGGCCCTGTTTCAGATCAAACCGGTCCAAATTCATCACCTTGTTCCAAGCCGCCACGAAGGCACGGACGAATTGCTCCTGCGCATCGGAACTTGCGTAGACCTCGGCGAGGGCGCGCAGCTGTGAGTTGGAGCCGAACACGAGATCGGCGCGTGTGGCTGTCCACTTGACCTCGCCGCTCTTGCGATCGCGACCTTCGTACACTTCCTTCGCCTCCGACGTCGCCGTCCATTGCGTGCTCATGTCGAGCAGGTTCTTGAAGAAATCGTTGGTCAGCGCCTCCGGCTTCTTCGTGAAAACGCCGTGCTTGCTTTGTCCGACGTTGGTGTTCAACACACGCAGACCACCGATCAGCACCGCCATCTCGGGCGCGGTCAGCGTCAGCAGTTGAGCCTTGTCGAGCAGCAGCGCTTCGGCGGCAACGCCGGAGCGGGTTTTCTGATAGTTGCGGAAACCGTCCGCTGCCGGCTCGAGCACGGCGAAGGATTCCACGTCAGTCTGTTCCTGCGAAGCGTCCATGCGTCCGGGCGCGAAGGGAACGGTCACACTTTGACCGCCATTCTTGGCCGCCTGCTCTAGACCGGCACATCCGCCGAGAACAATCAGGTCCGCGAGAGACACCCGCTTGCCGCCGGTCTGCGCCTTGTTGAACCCGCTGCGGATCTCTTCCAGCGTCTTGAGCACCTTTGCCAGCTGGGCCGGTTGATTGCTTTCCCAATCCTTTTGCGGTGCGAGTCGAATGCGCGCGCCGTTGGCTCCGCCGCGCTTGTCGGAGCCGCGGAACGTGGACGCCGAGGCCCAGGCGGTGGAAACGAGCTGCGAGACAGTCAACCCTGACGCCAGGATCTTGCTCTTGAGGGTGGCCACGTCCTTCGCGTCGATGAGTTCGTGGTTCAGTGCCGGAATCGGGTCCTGCCAAATCAAATCTTCCTTCGGCACTTCAGGGCCGAGATATCGGGGGCGCGGGCCCATGTCGCGGTGAGTCAGCTTGTACCAGGCGCGTGCGAAGGCATTCGCGAACTGATCAGGGTGTTCGAGGAAGCGACGCGAGATTTTTTCATAGGCAGGATCGAGGCGCAGCGAAAGATCCGTCGTCAACATCGAAGGCGCTTTGCGCTTCGACTTGTCGTGTGCGTCAGGCACCGTGCCCGCTCCCGCCCCGTTCTTCGGTCTCCATTGGTTTGCGCCGGCCGGGCTCTTGGTCAGCTCCCATTCGTAGCCAAACAGATTCTTGAAGAAGTCGTTGTTCCACTTGGTCGGCGTGGTGGTCCAGGTGACTTCGAGGCCGCTGGTGATCGCATCTCCCGCCCAGCCCGTGCCGAACGTGCTCTTCCAGCCGAGGCCCTGCGCCTCGATGTCGCCGCCTTCCGGTTCGGAGCCGACGTGGGTCGCGGGGCCCGCACCGTGAGTCTTGCCAAAGCTGTGGCCGCCGGCAATCAGCGCAACCGTCTCTTCGTCATTCATCGCCATGCGGGCAAAGGTCTCGCGAATGTCGCGGGCCGCGGCCACGGGGTCTGGATTACCGTTCGGACCTTCCGGGTTGACGTAGATGAGTCCCATCTGCACGGCTCCCAGCGGATGGGCGAGGTCCCGTTCTCCTGAATAGCGCGTATCCCCGCCGAGCCATGTCTTCTCAGTACCCCACGAGACGTCATGATCGGGCTCCCACACATCCTCGCGGCCGCCGGCAAATCCGAAGGTTTTGAATCCCATCGTCTCGAGGGCGACGTTGCCGGTGAGGATCATGAGGTCGGCCCAGGAAATTTTCCGGCCATACTTCTGCTTGATCGGCCAGAGCAAGCGCCGCGCCTTCTCGAGGTTCGTATTGTCCGGCCAGCTATTGAGCGGCGCATAGCGCTGCTGACCGCGGCCGCCGCCGCCGCGTCCGTCACCTATGCGATACGTGCCGGCGCTATGCCACGCCATTCGGATAAACAACGGGCCATAGTGGCCGAAGTCCGCCGGCCACCAGTCCTGAGAGTTCGTCATCAGCGCGGCGAGATCCTTTTTCAGCGCTGCAAAGTCGAGGCTGTTGAACTCCTTGGCATAGTCGAAGTCCGCGTCCATCGGGTCGGACTTTGAAGAATGTTGGTGCAAAAGGTCGAGGGGCAGGTGCTTTGGCCACCAGTCCTTGTTGGAAGTGCCGCCGCCGACAGTGTGATTGAAAGGACACTTTGCTTCAGTCGTGTTGCTCACGTAGATCTCTCCTGCTTGGGGGGGGCCTGGATCGAATATATTCCCTGGTTACATATCACGCCATCAATCTTTTCGATTGCATCGATAGATGCCATCAATTTACTTCGCGCCGCGAAAGGTGATTCCGAGCAGCCATTGGTGTACCGGTCCAACGGCGCCGAGACGACCCCGGTATCCAACATCGACGTCAAGTCCCGCCCGGACGGTATAAATGACACCGAGCAACGCAACCGCCTGATAGGAGCCCGGAATGGGATCTGGATTGGAATCGGCCGCGGCGTCCAGTACCAGGAACAAGCGCTCGTTGGCAGCGTAGGTCGCGGCAGCCGAGAAGTGGTATTGGTCGGGACGCTGGCGCGCATCGCCGGGAAGGTACGAAAGCCCTAGGTTCGCATCGAATGCGAAGGGCGTGAGGTCGGCCGTTGCGACCAGGATCGCGTGCGGCGAGACATTGCCGTTCGGCAGTCCGAGGCCGTGTTGGGCCGTGGGCAGACCGAGGCCGGCGCGAACGCCGATTGACCAGGGGGCGGCGCCATAGAAACGCCATTTCGCGTCCAAGTTCGTATCGCCTAAACCGTGCACGCCCCTGCCGGGAGTTCCCCCGACCGTCGTCCACGATGGCTGTACAATGAGGTCGAATGTGGCCGATGCGCCGTAGGAGAGTTGGGGCTGAAATAGAAAGGAACGATCCGCGCCCGACCGGATCCACGCATACCCCAACTCGAGTTCCCAATTGTTTTTGCCCTGGGTACCCGTGTCTTCGCTCAGCATCGGGTGGCCGGCAAATGCCGAGGTCGCCATGATGCCCAAGATTGCGCCGCCCGCCGATGAGACTATGAAGGGTCGCCGGGACAATAGCGTTTCTTGCGCCATGCGCGGTTGAAATAAACGCGCAGTCTATCTCCCAAATAATACGATCCGATGACGCTGGCCAGTCTGTCATGCTTCGAACGGGGCGACTGCGTACAGTATTTCCGACCTTGAAATCGCGGGATTGGCATGGACAGTAAAATATGCGGTTTTGTCATTCGCACGGCGGCGATCCTGGCTGCGGGAGCCTGTGGCCAGGCAGCCTTCGCGGGCCAGGAAATTCACGGTGCAGGCGCCACATTTCCCGCGCCGGTGTACGCCGCATGGTCAGCCGAATATCAACGATCGACCGGCGTTCGGCTGACGTTCGACGCAGTCGGATCCGGAGAGGGCATCGAACGGATACGCCGCCGTCAGGTCGATTTTGGCGCCTCGGATGCGGCGCTGACGCCGGAGGATCTTGCCGCTTCGGGGCTCCTGCAGTTTGCTGTCGTCATTGGCGGTGTGGTGCCGGTAATCAATATCCGCGGCATCAAACCGGGCCAACTCAAGCTGAGCGGCTCGGTGCTCGCGGACATTTACCAAGGCAGGATCAGGAAGTGGAACGATGTATCCATCCGCGCACTCAATCCGACTCTGGCGCTCCCGAACGTTAATATAACGGTCGTGCATCGCAGCGACCCTTCCGGCACCACACTATTGTGGACCGACTATCTGTCTCGTTCGAGTGCCGGTTCGCGCGACGTGGGACTTGGTGCTGCGCTCGCACCTCGCTGGCCGATCGGGGTCGGCGGAAAGGGCAATGAAGGCGTGGCGACTTTCGTACAACGCACACGGTTTGCGATAGGCTACGTGGAGTATATCTATGCAAAAAATCATCACCTCAGTGATGTCGCGCTTCGCAACCGCAGCGGCACCTTCGTGCACGCCGGACGGGATGCATTCACAGCTGCGGCCATGGCTGCGATTGGGAGCGGAGTGAACCCCATGCAACAGCTTGCAACCGACCTGCCGGGAACCGAGAGTTGGCCGATCACGGGAGCCAGTTTCATCTTGATTCCCCGATCATCCGAAAACAGCGGCGCGACGCGCGGGGTCTTGCGATTTTTCGATTGGGCCCTGCATCACGGAGAGGCAATCGCACTTGATATGGAATATGCCTCTTTGCCCAAACTGTGGATTGAGCAACTACCTGCACTATGGCGAACGGTTCACGATTCAACCGGACAGTCCGTATGGCCGTAGCCTCCGCCGATGCCGGCTACGGCTCCGACAAGAATGGACTGGTCTGGGGCTACCTGCTGGCGCCGGAACAGGCGCCGAAGGAACTTGATTGCGAAGCCGCCGTGCGCTGGCTCGCCGAACCCAAAGAGGGATCTTCGGAGTTCGTGTGGCTGCACTTTTCGCTTTCCAACGCCGGCGCGGAGCGCTGGATGCGCCAGTCGCTGCAACTGACCGACGCATTTTATGATTCTTTGCGCGAAAGCGTAGGGTCGACCCGCCTCGAGTTGGAGGACGACGTGTTGGTCGCGGTCATGCACGACGTTTTGTTCAAAAGCACCTTCGATGCATCCAGCATTTCCACGGTAACGCTGTGCATGAATCGTCGCCTGGTTGTGAGCGCCAGGCTGCGACCGTTGCGCTCGATTGATCGTCTTCGAGCTGCAGTCAAGACGGGCCAAAGTTTTCGTTCATCGGCCGAACTGCTTGCAGAATTGCTGCGTGATCAGGCGGCCGTGCTTGCCGACATCGCTCGACAGTCAACTGAGCGAGCCGACGCCGTCGAAGACACATTGCTGCAGAATCGCGCCTCCATCAGCCGCAATGAACTGAGCTCGTTGCGCCGCTCCCTGGTGCGTCTGCAACGGCTGCTCGCGCCCGAACCCGCGGCGCTCTTTCGGCTGCTGAGCCGGCCACCCTCGTGGCTGAGTGAGATCGACCTGCAGGATCTGCGGCAGGCCACCGAGGAATTCGCGGCGGCGGTGGTGGATTCGGGCGCGCTGTCGGAGCGGCTGAAACTGCTGCAAGAAGAACTGGCTGCGTTGGTCAGCGAACATACCAACCGCACCCTGTTCATACTCACGCTGGTGACGGTATTGGCATTGCCGATCAATATGGTCGCGGGCCTGCTCGGCATGAACGTCGGCGGCATTCCACTTTCGCAGCATCCGCAGGGATTTCTGCTGATCGTCTTCGCATTGTCGATCATCACCGGTCTGCTCGCGTACTATCTGCTTCTCAAGCGTCGCGACTGACGCGGCTTCAGCGTTTCGCCTTTTCGCTGATCGACAGGGTCCACCGCTGCTCGCCGCTGCGGACCCGCAACTCAATCGGCAAGGCCTCGGCCGGCATCGTCTGAACCAAACACTGTCCGGTCTGGCGATTGCATCGCAGCCAGGAAGGTGCGTTACCGCCCGACTCGCTCATTTGCAAATCGTCGTTGCCGGCGGATCCGATCAACGCCGCCGGCAGCTGGAACCGGAATCCCCGCCCGGCAATGAGAAGCTCCTCGGGCACAGAAACCGACACGATGCCCGGACCGGCCAAGGCTGTCCAAGGCTGCGCCAGCGTCACCGTGACCTGAGCGTCGCCGGCGGCCGACGAAGCGCCCGTGAAGCCGGCCGGAAGCGATGCATCGAGCGGTGAAACCGGCGGCGTCGTTACCGATGGCGCCAGCGCCGCGGCCAGCAGTGTCTGCGCGACTTGCTGCGGCATCACGGGCACCAACGCCCAGGTGCTCGCCAGAGCGGCGGAGACTACGACATCGATGTCGGCGGTGGCGGTCGCGCTGCTGTCCGCCAACACATAGTTGCCGGCGTCCGCGCCGCCGTTGATCGCAATTCCGCCGACGCTGATGACTTTGCCGTTGCCGACGGCGGGATTCGCAAAGGTCGCAGGTGCATGCGTGAGCTGCACCTGGTCGCCCGCGAAGGGATTGTCCGTCAGCACCACCGTGGCCGCCGTCGTCGTGTCGTACGGCTTGTTGCTGCCGATGGCTCCGACCAACAGAGTCGCCGGAGTCACGTCGGCCGTGGTGGTTGCGCTGACGTTGGCGTTATAGTTTCCGGCATCGGCGCCCGACAGCGTAATTCCGCTGACGCTGATGGGCTTGCCGCTGCCGACATTCTTGTTGGCAAACGATGCACCCTCATAGGATGCGGTCACCGCGTCGTTCCCAAGCGCGGTGTCGGTCAAGGTAACCGTGGCGCCGGTGCCCGCATTGTAGGTCCGGTTGCTGCCGACGGCGCTGACCAAAAGAGGCGCCTGAGTGATCGTGGCGTAGGAGGCAGTCGAAGGATTGACAGTGTAATTGCCGGCGTCAGGACCGCTGAGCGAGATATTGGAGATGCTCACGTATTTGCCGACCCCGGCATTCTTGTCCAGGAACGCATCGTTCGAAGCGACCGCCAAACTATCTCCCGCAATGCGGTTGTCCGTGAGACTCACCGTCGCCGCGGTGCTGCCGTCGTAGACCTTGTTCTGTGCCGCCGCGCTCACCAACAAGGCAGCCGGTGTGATGCTGGCTGTGCTCGTCATGGCACCGCCCGGCGCCAGGGTGTAGTTGCCGGCATCGCCGCCGCCTAAAACCAGACCACCGATGGAAACGGTCTTGGCTGCTCCCGCATTCTTGTCGTTGAAGGTGGCATCGGTGGCTGTCGCGGTGAGATTGTCGCCGGCCATCATGCCGACGAAGCCCAGGGAGCCGCTGACCAGCGTCGCTGTGGTATTGCCGTCGTAGACCTTGTTGGCCGCGGTGACCCCGGTCACCTGTGTGATGGTGGCGGGCGTGATGTCGGCGGCGGTGCTCGCCGTGGTGCCGATGATGTAGTTGGTGGCCGCGGCGCCGCCGGCGCTGATGCCGCTTACGCTGACGACTTTGCCCAGACCCGCATTCTTGTCGGCGTACGACGCCGAACCGTAGGTCAATGTCACCGCGTCGTTGCCGAGCGGAGTATCGGTCAGGTTTACGGTGGCAGCGGTCGTCGCGTCATAGGTTTTGTTCACGCCCGCGACACTCACGATGAGCGTGGCCGGTGTGATGTTCGCGAAGGCGCTGATGCTGCCGGCCACCGTGTAATTCGCAGCACTGGCACCGCTCAGGGTGATGCCCGAGACGCTGATGTACTTGCCCGTGCCCGCATTCTTGTCGAGGAAAGCGGCCGTCGAGTTAATTGTGAGCACGTCCCCGGCGACTGGATTGTCCGTGAGCGTAACCGATGCAGCCGTGGTCGTATCGTAGATCTTGTCAAGGCCCGCGGCAGTCACCGTGAGCGTGCGCGGGGTGACGGTCGCCGTCAGGCCGGTCGGCTGCACCAGGGTGTAGTCCACCGCATCGGTACCCGTGAGTACGAAGGCACTGGTGGTGATCGGCTTGGCAATTCCAACGTCCTTTGTCGCATACGTTCCGCTGATGGATCCAACCTGCACGTTGTCCGCGCCGATGACACCCGTCAGCAATGCGCCTTGAGTATTGACGTTCGCGGCGACCGTGCCGTCGTAGACCGTGTCGAGCGCGACAATACCGGCGACGCGCAGCGTTGCAGGCGTGATATCGGCATTGCTGGTGCCGGCGGTGGACACGACGTAGTTGGTGGCAAGTCCACCGTTTGCGCCGTTCACCAGCGTGATGCCGCTGATGGTGACCGGTTTGTTATTGCCCACGTCCTTGTTCGCAAAGGCTGCGGTGCCGGTGTTGACGCCGACTACCGTTTCAGTACCGACGAAGCCCGAAAGCCCGTAGGACGTCAAGGTCGCTGATTTGGTCCCGTCGTAGACTTTGTTCGCGACGGCGGCGTTCGCAGTCAGCACCTTCGGATCGATGGTGCCGGTGGCAGCTGCGGTGGCATTGACCTTGTAATTCGAAGCCAGGCCGCCGTTGGTGCCATCCGAAAGCGTGATTCCGCTGATGGTCACGCTCTTCGAAGTGCCGGCGTTCTTGTCGGCAAAATTGCCGCCTCCGGCGCTCGCCGTCACCGTTTGCGTGCCGATGAAGCCGGTCAGCGTGTTTCCGGACAGCGTCGCCAGGGTGGTGCCGTCATAGGTCTTCTCGTTGACAGTGCCCGCGAACACGAGTTGCGCCTGGTTGATGGTACTGGTCGTGTTGTTGGCATAGGTCACCAGGTAGTTGCCGCCGGAATTGCCGTCATTCAGCGCGACCCCGCCGGCAGTAACCGTCTTGTTGCCGGCGCCGGCGTTGGCATCCGTAAAGGCGAAGCTACCGCCGCTCAGGGAATCGAGCGCCCCGCCCTGGCTGGCGTTATGGAACAAGGTGCCGGCAATCACGGCCGCCGTGCCGCTCGCGGTCACTGTGCCGTCGTAGGTCTTCGTCACATTGCTGCTGCCCACCGTGAGGCTCGCAGGCGTGATGGTGCTCGTGGTGTTGTTGATGTAGCTGACGTTGTAATTGCCGCCGCCGTTGGTGTCGTTCACCGTGGCGCCCGACACGGTGACGACCTTGTTGCCGCTGCCGGCATTCGCGTTGGCGAAGGCAAATGTGCCGCCGCTCACGGTGTCGGTGCCGAGCAAAGGAGAGGTCGTGGTTGCCGCGGCCGTACCCAGCGCGGCAAACGTGCCGTTGTAGGTCTTGGTCACGTCCGAGGTCGTGAGCACGAGGTTGGCTTTGTTCACCACCAGGCTGCCGCTCACAAAGTTGATCGCATAGTTGCCATCGGTGAGGCCTGAGGGCGTGATGTTGTAATTACCGGCATTGCGTGCGGTCTGCGAATTGCCGCCGTAGACGAGCGTGCCGCCGAGTGCGCTTGCATTTTCGCCGGGGGCAAAACCGCTGTAGGTCACGCCGTTGCCGCCGCTGTAGGTGAGGCTGTCGTAGGTCTTGCTTGCGCCGGTCGCGGTGACGGTGAGAGCAGCCTGATTGATGGTGAATGCAGTGGCATTTCCCACAGCCTGTGCGAAGGTGTAGTTCGAACCCGTGGCCAGTGCGTAGCCGCTGCCGACGACGGCGTAAGCGCCGACGTTGCTGCCGGTAACTGCCGGGGTCGTCCAGACCGCGGTTCCGGCGAGCACCGACGAGGTATCGGTGAGCTTGTAGCCGGTGAGCGTGCCGCCGAGCGTCGGGTTGGCTGCCCCGTACACCCGTGCAGCGGGGGTGGCGTTGTAGGTGAGAACCGCCGGCGTCACGGTATAAGTTGCGCCGGTGCTGGAGGCCTGCAGAGCATAATTCGAGATCAGACCGTTGACGTACTTGACGGAGTAAGCGCCGGCATTCACGAACGACGCAAGCGAGTGGTCATAGGTGGCCGTGCCGCCGCTGATGACGTTACCGACGTTGTCATCGCTGTCCACCAAACCAGAGCTGATGGTATAGCCCAGCGTGCCGGTCGGCGCATCGCCATACACTTTCGAGGCTGCACCGACGATGACGGCGGCCACGGTCAGCGTTGGCGTGGCGTAGTCATAAATGAATCCATTGCCGCTCTCGCTCACGACCGGGTAGTTAGCCAGGGTGGAGCTATTGTAGTGTCGGAAGTTCGACACCAAGCCGCCCTTGACCGTATGCGCAGTGCCGACAAGGTCCGGTGTGTCGCTGTAGACCAGCCAGCGATCACCGGCGCCGACCACGAGTGCGGCACCCAGGGAGGTCGAATTGTTGATGAAATTTCCAGCGCCCTCCGTCGAGGCGATGACGTTGCCCGTGAGCGCTTTCAGCTGACCGCCGGCACTCAAGGTGAGGTCTCCCACCGCCCGCACAATCAAATCACCCGCTGCACTCTGCACAATGCCGGTTACCGCCAAGCCATTCGAGTCGAGGATCTGCAGTCCGGTGCCCGCCGCGGAGGCCGCGAGCGAGTCGAACGAATTGCCCGCGTTGACGAGAGTCACGCCGCCGCCGGCGTTCACGGTCAAGGAGCCCACATCGAGCAGGGCTCCGGTTTGCGTGAGGTTTCCCGTACCGCCGGCCGCCAGGCTGACATTCGCGCCGCCGGCATTGATGCCCGCGATGGCGAGGCCGGTCGAATTCACGAAGCCGATGTTGCCGCCGGATGTCACGTTGAGCGCGGCCACAGTGTTGTTGGCGTTGTTCAGCGTCACCGCGCCCGCTGCGTTGATGTTGAGCGTCGGCGTCACGATGGCGCCGGATTGCCCGATACCGCCTGCGGTCGTCAGCACAAAGTTGGCGGTCGCCAACGCGCCGCCGATGCTGGTCAGTCCGAGAGCCGAGTTGGCTACGGCAACCGCGCCGCCGCTGAGCAACAGCGTGCCGAAGGTATTGCCCGAATTCGTCAACGCGATGATTCCCGAACCGGCGACGCTCGAGGGTTGCGCCGTGAAACTTGCAACGCCGCTCACTGAAAGCGTCGTACCGGGCTTTTGCAATATCCCGGTCTGTACATCGGCGCCGCCGGATACGACGGTGGGTATGCTGGCGCTCGTCGAGATGATGCCGCCGATGTTATTGGCAGCGTTGTTCAGAGTGATGGCGGCGCCGTGCACCGGCGCGCCGCTGAATGTGCGGCTGCTGGCCTCGCTGATCACGGTCAGATTGCCAAATTCGACGAGGCTGTCGAGCATGATCACGCCGGACAAGTCGATGACGTTCGTGCCCACTGTGCTCGTGTGCGACAGGGTTTCGCCGTTGCCGACGAGATTGCCGGCGCCGCTCAGCAGAATGCTGGCACCCGTCAAGGTTAGATGGCCGGCCACTTCCATGGAGGCGCCTGGCGCCTGTGAGATCGGAGCGTTGCTCGCCGTGAGCGTGAAGTCTCCGCCCACGAGCGTGTTGCCGATGCTGGTCGCAGCGGCACCGGAATTGTCGAACACCACATCGCCGGCGTTGACCGTTGTGGCCACCGTGAGATTGCCGCCAATGGTCAGCGGCGCCGATTGCGTAATGACGCCGGTCGAACTCAAGGATACGTTGCCCTGCGTCGCCAGTGCGCCGCTGAAGTTGATGCCGCCGCTCGAAACGAGGGTGAGGTTCTTGGTCAGAGTCGATGCGCCAAGGTCGGTGGCTGCGGCTTCCGTCACCTGCGCGTTGCCGCCATTCAGCACGAGCGTGCCGAACGTGTTGCCCGCATTGTTGAGGATGATGTCCTGCGTGCCGGCCGTGAGTGTGACGGGCGCGTTCCCCAGGTTCCACCCGGCCGTACCGAGCTGAGTAATCGCGAGGGTGTTGACGACGCTCAGCGCCGATGGCGTACCGTTGATGCCGATGGCGCCGACTGCGTTCGTGCCGTTGTTGAGTGCAATGCCGTTGCCCGCGGCATACAGCGTAAGCGCTCCCGAAACAACCGGGCCACCGCTTTCGGTAATACCGCCGCCGCCATTCAGCGTCAGCGGGACGCCGGGCGCGTTGAGGGCGCCGCCGATATCCAGGCTGCCGG
>DATHKV010000009.1:0-2174 GCA_035488895.1 Steroidobacteraceae bacterium | reverse complement strand
TAACCTGAGCGATGTGCTGGGCTTGGTCTGCGCCTGGGGTGCGTTGCTGCTCGGACGCCGGCCGCCCGGCGCCAAATTTACCTACGGCCTGGGGCGCTCATCGGTGCTCGCGGCCTTGATGAATGGGGTGCTGCTGTTGTTGGCCTGCGGCGCCATTGCCTGGGAGGCGGCAAGCCGCCTTGGGTCGCCCCCGGCGGTCATGGGCCGGACCGTCATGGCGGTCGCCGCCGTGGGCATTGTGCTCAACGGCATCAGTGCTTGGATGCTGCACGCGGGCAGCCACGGCGACCTCAATCGGCGCAGTGCCTACCTGCACATGCTCAGCGATGCCGTGGTGTCGGGCGGCGTTCTGGTCTCGGGCCTGCTGATTATGTTAACTGGGTGGAGCCTGCTCGATCCGATCGTCAGTCTGGTGATCGTCGCGGTGATTTTGGTCAGCACGTGGCAGCTGCTGCGCGATTCGCTGACGTTATCCCTGGACGGAGTTCCCTCCAGCGTCAATTCTTCCGCGGTGATGTCCTACCTCGCCGATCAAAGGGGGGTTACCGATGTGCACGACTTGCACATCTGGGCGTTGAGTACGACGAGTGTAGCCCTCACCGCACACCTGGTCGTGCCGGACCGCGGAGCGGAAGACGCGCTCCTGACTTCGCTGACGCCGGATTTAAAGCGCCGCTTTCAAATTCAGCACGCCACGCTGCAAATCGAACGCGACCGCTGCGCGCACGGTTGCGAGGACGAGGCTGCTGCCTAAGTCTTGGGCCGGCCGTAGTGCGCCACGAACACGGCCTTGCCGAGCAGGTGCTCCTGCACGATCGACGTGACCATCGCGCCGCTCGAATCCGGCGGCACCGGCAGTTTCGCGACATTCAAAGCGTAGATCGTAAATACATAGCGGTGCGGCGGATCGCCCTGTGCCGGACAGGGTCCGTGATAGGCATCCTCTCCGAGATCCGTTCGGCCTTGCAGAGTCTCCGGCGGCAGTGCGCTGCTGTGTTCGGCACCGGCGCCCTTGGGCAGGCTGGTCGTGGTCTTCGGTAAATCGTAGACCACCCAGTGCCACCATCCTGACGGCGTGCTGCGCTCGTCGCGATCGAACAGCGTCAGGACGAAGCTCTGAGTGCCCGCCGGAGCACCCGACCAGTGCAGCTCCGGCGACAAGTTTCCGCCCGAACAACCAAAAGCCTTCGCGGTGTAGACCAAGGGAACACTGATCGTGAGCTGCGGGTCGGAGCCCGACAGCACAAACGTTGATTTCGGCGGCGCGGCCATCGCCGCAACATTCCAGGCAAGGCAGGCAATCGCGAATGAGCCTACGCCGATTGAAGCTGTTCGTTTTCGGCCGATCATGTTTCTCTCATTGCTGCGCGCCGTCGCAAAAGTTGCGCCAAATATAGCAAATACCTAGTCGCACGGCGGTCGGCGCATTTGCGCCGCCATGCGCTCGAATAACGGCGTGAGCAATCGGTGCAGCAAATAGACGCAAAATGGCGCCAGCAACGCCCAGGCGAATGCGGCGTGAAAAATGGCGTCCCGCAATACCACAACGGCCTGCCAGATCCCATGCGACATGAGGGCGAATGCGCCCCTGACCGAAACGACCTGCGGCGGCACGTGAAGCATCCATTCGCCGAGCCGAACGAAGGGAATGATCAGCAGCAGCTGCGTGGGCGCCATCGATGCCTGCACCAGCTGAATGGCCGGCAGATTTAAACGGAATATCAGGGCGATGCCGGCGCAGAGAATGGTCGATACGCCCAGGATGGGAATGTTGCCGACGACGATGGCGATGGCAACGCACAGCGCGAGCCGCCGCGGGGAAAGCCCTGCGCGCAACAACGCGAGCAGCGGTTCGAGAAGCCGGCGATTCAGCCAATGCTTCAAGGCTGTCATCTATGGTTGCCGACCAAGACAACAAAAATGCCGCAAAAGGCTATTCGAACGGTGTTTTCTGCGGACATTGGGCCTCCTTATGCTATTCGGCCGGAGCCGCGGGGTGGATTTCAGCGGTCCAAATCCATTCTTGCGCGCTTCGGGCGTAGCGCGGAACGGTGCAAAGCCGCTACAGTCCGGCAAGGAGATCATAAATGTCCAACGAAAGCGCGATCCGTCGCGACGTCGGCGCCATTGCGCTGATGTTCACCGGTTTAGGTTCCATCATCGGTTCGGGTTGG
>DATHKV010000008.1:0-19277 GCA_035488895.1 Steroidobacteraceae bacterium | reverse complement strand
TACTTGTCAGAAATGAACTACGCTTAAAAGCGTCTTGGTATACCGACAAATCGATATTTTCAGTTGCATTCGAGGCTCGAATTTGGCTTTATGTAGGACTGTGCTGCGACGCGGGCGGGCTCGATAGCGTGCCTGTGCCTGCTGTGGCAACACATCGGAGTTTTCCGAGACAAATGAATTAACCCTAGGGGAATATTTTTATGAATCTGACAACCACACTAAAGGTCTCTCTCGCCGCGGCTTGCGTCATCGCATTCGCGGGGTGCACTGACCTGAAGCCGATCCAGGCGCAGATCGATGACCTGAAGTCACAGGTCAGTAAGCTGCAGGGCGACACGGCGCGGGCCTCGAGTGAGGCGGCGGCGGCTCATGCGGCGGCGAATAGCGCTCAGTCGGCGGCCTCGGGCGCGCAGAGCACGGCGAATCAAGCCCTGTCGACGGCGCAGGCAAATTCGACAGCCATTGAAGCGATCAACGAGAAGATCGATCGCATGTTCAAGAAGTCTGTCTCCAAGTAATCAAACAGCAATTGTTTGACCTCAAACGCCGCGGCAACCCCGCGGCGTTTTTCTTTCTGCGGATCTGCACCGCACTTTAACAAGTCGTATCCGAACGCCGACACTTCGTAGACCACCGCATCCGTGATTCACTGCGCCCGCGAAAAGGCAAACCCGTCGAGAGGCGGCGACGCAAAGCTTCCGGTCTGCGAGCGGCAGACAGCGGAGTTACCGAACGATAGCAACTGTATCGACGTGACCCTCCGTTGTTTCCAATCACTTGCTTTCCGGTGTGTACCCTTTTACCTCCAGGAAGCAGCTGATGTCCTCAATGTCTCGGGTTTGTCAATCCCTGTTTGTCTGCACTATCACGGCCTTCGCGGTCCTAGGCGCCTCGGCCGCCCTCATGCCGGCGCACGCGGCCCTGGTCACCGCTCAGAACAGCGGTGATGCCTGCATGCCGATCACCATGCCCACCCGGGATGCGCTGTTCAATACGCCGCAGCGTATCTTCGCGCATTACCTGCCGACGTTTCCCGCGTCCATAGACAACAGGCCGTCGGCGAGCGATTACTACAATGTTCAGTACCTGAATCCGGCCGGGGAAAACGGCAAATTCGAAGCTCAGGGCGGATTTCTGCGCCAGCGGCCGAGCGGTGTGCCCGTGCAGAGCAATCCCAAATGGAAGCAGCTGAACATGCAACACGAAGTCAGCCTGGCAATGGCCCGCGGCATCCAGGGCTTTGCCTTCGATATCATGAGCGTGACTCAAGCCACGGATCCTGAGGGCCCGCTGCAGACGATGCTGGCGGCCGCATCAGCCATCGACTCGCGCTTCAAGATCATCGTGACGCCCGATATGACGGTGTTCAAATCGGACCCGGCCTCGGTGATCAAAATCTACGAAGCGGCCGCAACCAAACCGGCGGCATATCACACCGCCGACGGCCGATTGATAATCGGTGCTTACGACGCGGGGCTGAACAGCGCTGCCTGGTGGAAGTCTGTGTTCAGCCAGCTGGCCGCCAAGAACATCCGCGTGGCTTTCGTCCCGACTTTCCTCGGATGGATGCCAAATGCGCCGAGCTTTGATCCCATCAGTTCCGGCTTCGGGGATTGGGGGACGGCAACGCCGTTCAAGGAGGCCTTCATGGTCAACCAGCCGGCCTTCGCACTGAGCGAATACGGCAAATTCTTCGTGATGCCGGTTGATCCGCAGCAATACAGGCCCAAAAATTATTTTTACTACGAAGCCGGCAACAGTGCCGCCTTTCGCAGCGGCTGGAACAGCGCCATCACCGGGCGCAGCAGCTGGGTACTGCTGGTGACCTGGAACGATTTCTCCGAGAGC
Organism: Steroidobacteraceae bacterium; assembly: GCA_035488895.1. Lineage (GTDB taxonomy): Bacteria > Pseudomonadota > Gammaproteobacteria > Steroidobacterales > Steroidobacteraceae > Bog-1198. Next base: position 17,429 of record DATHKV010000008.1, on the reverse strand, counting down.
AGCCAGGTACAGCCCTACTCGGACGCAACGGTGCGACGCGACATCGGCACCGGGTACTACGACCTGACCGGCTACTACGCTGCATGGCTCGGCAGCCGTGTGCAACCGAAGATCACGCACGACGTGCTGTACTACTTTTACCGGCGCGAGCCCAGCAACTCCGCGGGACCCAGACAAAGCGAAGGGGTGACGGTGCAAGGCAGTGTGGCCGACGACAAGATCGAACTGCTCGCCTTCCTGACCGCCCCAGGCGTGCTCAAAATCACCATCGGCGGCCAGACCTACACGCATGATGCGCCCGCCGGCCTCACCTCGTTCATGATTCCGACGCAGCCCGGCATTCCGCTATTTGCGCTGTCGCGCGACGAGGCAGAGGTGTTTTCTTTTCAAGGGGGCGTGCAGATCTATGGACCCTCCGGCATCCCTTCGGGCGTGATCGACATGACCTATTGGAGCGGCAGCGCTTCGAAAACGGGAGTTTGCGCGCTGTGATGCCGGCTCAGTAGCGGACCAGCGCCGAACCCCAGGTAAATCCGCCGCCGAACGCCTCGAGCAGCAGCAGCTGCCCGCGCTTCACGCGTCCGTCGCGAATACCGGTGTCGAGGGCCAGGGGCACCGAGGCGGCCGAGGTATTGCCCTGCGTGTCAATCGTCACGATGACCCGCTCCATGGGCAGTTCGAGGCGTTTCGCGATCGCCTCGATGATTCGAATGTTCGCTTGATGCGGAATCAGCCAATCAAGTTCTGTTTTGGAGATGTTGTTGGCATTCAGGGTCTCGGTGACCAATTGTCCCAGGGTATTCACCGCCACCTTGTAGACCTCGTTGCCCTTCATCTGCACGCTGGCCTTGCCTTCGCGCACCAGTTTGAAGCCCATCGACACGCCATCGGGATAGCTCAGCAGGTCTTTGTACCTGCCGTCCGAATGCAGCCGTGTGCTGATGATTCCCGGCTTGCTCGAGGGCTGTAGAACCACGGCCCCTGCGCCGTCCGCGAACAGCACGCAGGTGCCCCGATCGTTCCAGTCGATGATTCGGGTGAGGGTCTCGGCCCCGACGACCAGCGCGCACTTGGATTCCCCCAGGCGCACGAACTTATCTGCCACGCTCAACGCGTAGACAAACCCGGTGCAGGCCGCCTCCATGCTGAATGCGGGACAGCCATGAATCCCCAATCGGTCCTGCAGCAATGTGCCGACATTGGGAAATACCAGATCCGGCGTGGTCGTGCCGACGCAAATGAGGTCGATATCAGCCGCCGTGATGCCGGCGGCATCAATGGCGCGGCGCGCAGCGATCTCCGCCAGATCGGTGGTGGTCTCGCCTTCCGCCGCCACATGCCGTTGTGAAATTCCCGTGCGCGTTCGGATCCATTCGTCGCTGGTGTCGACTAGTTTTTCGAGATCGTGGTTGGTGAGAATTTTTTTCGGCAGATAGCTGCCGGTGCCGGCGATTCGTGAGTACATTACAGTCCTTCAGCCACCGCGTGAAACGCCCAATCGCTGCGCGATTCGCGCCGGCACACCGTTGCGTGCCTCCAGTACTGCAACCTCGATGGCGCGCTGGAAGCCGAACAGATCGGTGCCGCCATGACTCTTGATGACGATGCCGTTCAAGCCGACCATCGCTGCACCATTATAGCGGCGCGGGTCTATGCGCGCGCGCAAGGCATTCAAGGTCGGGCGCGCCGCGAGATAACCCAGTTTGCGCAGCGGCGAGCGCTCGAATTCTTCCCGCATGGCATTGGTGATCAGGCGCGAGGCGCCTTCCATGACTTTCAACGCGATATTGCCGGTGAATCCGTCCGTGACGACCACATCGACCTTGTCGGAAAAAATATCGTGGCCCTCGACAAAGCCGACGTAGTTGATGTCCGCAGCGGCCATCAAGTTATTCGCCGCCTGCACGGTGTCGTTGCCCTTGACCTCTTCCTCGCCGATGTTGAGCAATCCGACCCGCGGCCGGGCGTGCGCTCCCTCGAGGTCTGCGGCGAGCACCGAGCCCATGACCGCAAATTGCACCAATTGCACCGGCGTGCACGATGCGTTGGCGCCCAAGTCCAGCATGTAAGTATGGCCGCCGCGCGAGGGAATGATGGACACGATCGCCGGCCGCTCAACTCCCGGCAGCATTTTCAAGACGAAGTGCGCTGTGGCCATCAATGCGCCGGTATTGCCGGCGCTGACGCAGGCGTGCGCGTCGCCGGATTTGACCAGATCGATCGCGCGGCGCATGGATGAGTCTTTTTTGCGGCGCAGCGCCTCGCGCGGATGGTCGGTCATCTCCACGACTTCCGTTGCGAACAAGCACGCTACGTTGGGCGGGGCGTTTCCCGAGAGTTCACGCTCTAGATCCGCCTGCCGTCCGGTGAGCGTAAACCGCACATCGGCGAATTCGCGGGCTGCCGCAAGCGCCGCCGGAACGGAAACCGACGGTCCTCGATCGCCGCTCATGGCGTCGATGGCAATATGGAGCGGCGCAGTCACGGTGCGCAATTCGCCGACGGCTAGCTTGACGGCTTATTCTTCGGCTGCTGCCGCATCCGCCTTGGTCTGCAAGACTTTCTTGCCGCGATAGAACCCATCGCGGGAAATGCGATGTCGCGAATGCGTCTCCCCGCTTTTGGCGTCGATCGACACCGCAGGGGCCGCAAGCGCCGAATGGGAACGATGCATGCCGCGCTTGGAGGGGGTCTTTCTACTTTTTTGAACTGCCATGGGTTGTCTGTCCTAACTTAAGTTTTCTTCAATAAATCCTGCAAAACTGCGAACGGCCGTTGCCGCTCCTCTGGCGCCGGCGCTTGGCCGCATGCTTCCGGCGTGCTGCAGGAGGCTATGACAGGCAAAGCCAGCAATAATTCTTCCTCGGCCAAGTCACGCAAGCTGACGGAGCCTTCATCCATCAGATAAATCTCTCGCGGCGACCCCGCTGGCGCCTCCGCTTCGCTCGTGGCAAATTCAATTTCACTGTCGCCGGCCACCGGCAATTCGAAGCTCTGCAAGCAACGCTGGCAAACCAGCCGCGGAATTGCCTGCACAGCGACGTTGGCGCCGACGCGTCCCGCCTCCAAACGCGAGAAAGCGAATCGCGCCTTGACCGACCCGCGCGTATCCGCCAACAAATCCTTCAAGCGCGACAGCTCACTCAACGGGTAGACGCGCTCCAGCACCGTCGCGTCTTCCGCCAGGCGCACACAATCTACCCGGTCAGACAGGCCCGATGCCATGGGCCGCGTATAATAGTGTGAGGGTACCCCACTGTCAAAATGAATCCGGTGCAAGTCGTTGTTTTTGAAGTCCCCGCCCCTGCTTATTTTGGCCTCGACGTCCCGCTACCGGAAGGAGCTCTTGGCGAGGCTTGGGTTGGATTTCTCTTGCATGGCCCCCGGTGTGGACGAAACGCCTGCGCCCGGAGAGGCGCCCATTGCATTGGTTGCGCGGCTGGCCAGGGCGAAAGCGGCGGCCGTGGCAGCCCTGAAGCCCGAGGCCTGGGTGATCGGATCGGACCAGGTCGCCGTCCTCGACGCGGCTGGCGCGCCAACGATACTCGGGAAGCCCGGATCCGAGGAGCGCTGCCAATCGCAGCTGCAAAGTTGCTCCGGCCGCAGCGTCGAATTTTTGACCGCGGTGGCCGTGATGCGGCAGGAAAGCAACTCGGTGAGCGAATTCATGGACAGAACGTGCGTGAAATTTCGCACCCTGGACGAGGCGGCCATTGATCGCTACGTGGCCATGGAGCGGCCTGTGGACTGCGCGGGCGCATTCAAAAGCGAAGGCCTCGGCATCTCACTGTGCGAATCGATCGACAGCACCGATCCTACGGGACTGATCGGGCTGCCCTTGATTCGACTGAGTGCGGCGCTCCGCGAGGCGGGCTTCGAGCTGCCCTAAATCAGACAGGCTCCTAGCGCTTCGCGGGCTTGGGGCGGCGGGCACCTTTTGCGCCGGAGCGTTTCATCGGCGTGATCGCATCGAGCACCGCGGCCAATTCCTCGGGCAAGGGTGCGCTCACGTGAAACGGAACACCGGAACCAGGCCACTCAAAGGCGATCGATTGCGCATGTAAAAATGTTCGCTTCAATCCATGCGACTTCAGATCCGCGTTGCGCGCGCGGTCGCCATACTTGTCGTCGCCCAAGAGCGGATGTCCGGCGAAGGATGCGTGGACGCGAATTTGATGCGTGCGTCCGGTGGGAATGTCGACCTCCATGAGCGTCGCCAAGGATCCGAAGAACTGCACGGGCTTAAAAACACTGACCGAATCCTTGCCGGCGGGCGCCACCCGAACATGCCGCTCGCCGTGCTGCCGGTTATCCGTCGCCAACGGGGCATCAACCCGCTTCGTGCCCAGCTGCCAGCTGCCCGCCACCAGCGCAAGATAGGTCTTGTGCATGCCGCCGCTGCGAATCAAGGCGTGCAGCGCGACGAGCGTACTGCGATCGCGCGCAACGGCCAGACAGCCGCTGGTGTCGCGATCCAAACGGTGCACCAGTTCGAGCGTTTCGCGTGGACGCGATGCTCGAAGCGTCTCGATGACGCCGAAGCTCATGCCGCTACCGCCGTGCACTGCAACACCCGCGGGCTTGTTGACGATGAGCAAGTGCTTGTCTTGAAAAATGACCGCCCGCTCGATCAATTCCATCAGGCTGCTGGTGGGACGGCCAGGCTGCGCATCGGCCTCGATCCGCACCGGCGGCAGGCGGACTTCGTCGCCCTCCTGGATCCGGTACTCGGCGTCCACGCGCTTGCGATTCACGCGCACCTCTCCCTTGCGCAACAGGCGGTAAACGCGGCTGCGGGGCACGGATTTGAAATGCCGCATCAGGAAATTATCGATGCGCTGGCCGGCCTCATCGGCGGTCACGGTGCGCATGGTCAGGGGACTTTTCGGCCCTCGCGGTTGCAACAATTCGGCGGCAGGGCTGTTCATAGTTTCGCTTAAATTATATCGGCGTTGATCTAAGGTATTGATTACATTGACCCTGGCGCCATGTCGTGATAATGTCTTAAAACCGTGTCAGGCGCGATACCTTTAAGGGCCAACGCCCCACTCTAGGTGACGCATATAGACACCGGTTTCCAGTGGTCCCCCATCCGATGGGGAGCCGCATATTAGTTGGTTCTGGAACTCCAGACCATCGCTCGGCCGATGAGACAGAGGCGCGAAAGCTCAAAACTTGGGCTTAGGCCTTTGATAAGCGGTTAACCGAGAACAAGGCCCCGGGCTTGACGTATACGTTTTGGCTTAAAGTGATGGAGTTGTTACCGGTCGCGTACTTCGCGTTCGGCGCATCCCTGTTCCTTGCCGCACCCCGGCTTACGATCCCGCCTTTTATTCTCAAGCTCTCCTCGGCCCCTACCATTTTAGTTGGGGCACATGAAAAGAATGCTCGTCAACGCAGTTCAAGAAGAAGAACTGCGAGTTGCACTCGTCGACGGTCAAAAACTATACGACTTATCGATTGAGATCCCGTCTCGGGAACAAAAAAAATCTAACATCTATAAAGGTCGAATCACCCGCGTAGAGCCCAGTCTCGAAGCGGCATTCGTCGAATATGGCGCGCAGCGCCATGGCTTCCTGCCGCTCAAAGAAGTTTCGAAGGAATACTTCCGCGCGCAGCCCGCAAATGGCGGCCGCCTCAATATCAAGGACCTGCTGCAGGAAGGCCAGGAACTGATCGTGCAGGTCGAAAAAGAGGAGCGCGGCAACAAAGGCGCGGCTCTTACGACCTTCATCAGTCTCGCCGGCCGTTTCCTGGTACTGATGCCGAACAATCCGCGCGCAGGCGGGGTGTCGCGCCGCATCGAGGGCGAGGATCGCGAGCAGATGCGCGATGCCATGAATGGACTGGTCATTCCCGACGGCATGGGCGCGATCGTGCGCACCGCCGGTGTGGGCCGCGGCACCGAAGAGCTGCAGTGGGATTTGAACAACCTCAAAACTGCCTGGGACGCCATCGTTGCGGCCAATGACGGCAGGCCGGCGCCTTTCCTGATTTTCCAGGAAAGCGACGCGGTCACGCGCGGACTGCGCGACTACTTTTCCGATGACGTGGGCGAGTGCCTCATCGACCAGCCTGAGGCCTTTCAAAAGGCGCAGGAATATATGCAGCGCTTCATGCCCCCGGACGCGCAGCGCAAGCTGAAGCTCTACACGGATCCGGTACCGCTGTTCACGCGCTATCAGATCGAGAGCCAGATTGAATCGGCTTATGCGCACAAGGTTACCCTCCCATCGGGCGGCAGCCTGGTGATCGACCATACCGAAGCGCTGGTGTCGATCGACATCAACTCGGCACGCAGCACGCGCGGCGGCGATATCGAAGCGACCGCGCGCAACACCAACCTGGAAGCGGCCGAGGAAATCGCCCGCCAATTGCGGCTGCGCGATATCGGCGGCCTGATCGTCATCGACTTCATCGACATGGAGTCGACGGCGAATCAACGCGCCGTGGAAGACATGCTGCGCGACTCGGTCAAGATGGACCGGGCGCGAATCCAACTCGGCAGACTCTCTCGCTTTGGATTGCTCGAATTGTCGCGCCAGCGCCTGCGGCCGGCCTTGAGCGAGACGACCCACATCAATTGCCCGCGGTGCGGCGGCATGGGAACGATCCGCGGCGTCGAATCGATGTCGCTGGCGTTGCTCCGGTTGATCGGCGAAGAGGCCCGCAAGGAGCGCACCGGCCGCGTCGTTGCACAGGTACCGGTGGATATCGCGACCTATCTCATGAACGAGAAGCGGGAGCAGCTGAATCAAATCGAATCGCGCGACAAGGTATCGCTGGTGATCGTGCCGAATCCGCATATGCAGACGCCGGCTTATACGCTGCGGCGCGTGCGCGATGACGAAAAGGAACTGCCGGAAAACACGACCGTCAGCTATCAATTGGCGGATCAACCCACGGTTGATGATTCGAACATCGGCGAACGGGACAAAAAACCGCCCGGCGACATTCCGCTGGTTCCGAGCATCCTGCCGGCCTCCACCGCGCCCATTATTCCCATACCGGAACCAGTTGCGGCAAAGGCCCTCCCACCGGCTCCACAAGTCGGCGCGCTGGTAAGATTTTGGCGCTGGCTATTCGGAGATCCGGCGGCGCGGGCCGCGGCGAAAGTTGCCGCTGCGCCTTCGCAGCCGCAGCGCGATCGGCCGCCGCATCGCGACGTTCGCCATGACCGCTACCGCGCCGGCGGCGACCGCGATAGAAACCGCGATCGGGGAGACCGTGATCGCGGAGATCGCGATCGCAACCGCGACGTGCGGCGTGACGGACCGCGCGATCCGCGCCGCGACGGACGCCCGCGCGGCGATAATCCGCGCGACCGTAATGAAGGCGCGCCACGTCGGCCCGAGAGCGCGGGCCAGCCCGAGCGCAATGCCGGCGGACAGCGCAACGAGCCGCCTCGCCAGGAACACGCGCCTCGCCAGGAACAAGCGCCACGACAAGATCAAGCACCCCGCCCCGACCAAGCTTCGGCCCCTGCCAATGAGGCCGAGCGTGCTGCGAACGAGCGCGGCGAGCGTGGTGATCGAAATGAACGGGGCGGCCGCAGCCGTCGCCGCCGAGGACGCGGCCGGCGCGAGAGCGGCGAAGGCTCCGCAAACGGTGCATCGACCGGCCAGACCGGCGCACCCGGCACAACTTCAGGAAGCTTCACCGGAGGCCCTGCCGAGTCCGCGCCGTCGCCGGCGCCCGCCTTCGAACGCCCGGCGGCTGAGCCGACACGCGAACCGGCGCCGACGAATTCGGCCCCTGAACCCATGCCTTCGCGCGATCCGGCTCCGGTACCGCCTCCCTCCCCGCCGCGAGCAACGGAGCCGGCGCCATCGAATGCGGCAACAGACAATAAATACGTTGTCTGGTCTTCCGCACCGACGGACGTCCAGCGCTCAGGGCCGGATGAGCATTGAGTGGCGATGAAGGGCGCGTAGTCTAAAATCGAGCGCCAGGCTAACGCTCAGAAGCGCGGCCGTGAGGCCGCGCAAACTGGCGATCGCGCTCACGGATGCGTGTGCGACAATCGAGTGCATAGGCGGCTGGCCGAACATCGCCCAAACATAAAATGTGGCGCTGAAGATGAGACCCGCGAGCCCGTAGACCAGCAGCCACACCAACCGTTCGCGACTTCGCATCAGCCGGTTGGGTACCGCCGCTTGAGGCCCGCGGCGCAGGCTGTAACCAACCATGGCCAGCACCGCCGCCAAACCAATGAGCGAGCCCAGATCCTGCATCACGTAGATGGCAGGCACGTGCCGGCTGCCGATGTCGATAATGGAATCGTCGAGCACGGGAAACATGCGAACACCCCTCCCCCCGTCATGGGTGAATGCATCCCAGATCAGATGCGTCAACGCGCCGGCCAGGATCCCGCCCGCTGCCAACAGCCATTGCCGCGGTGAGCGGACATTCGCTTCGGCGGCGAAGGACCGCCAGCGGGCATACGGGCCCTCGGGCAGCACTTCCACCATGGGCGTCTTGATCAACAATTGAAACATCCAGTAAGTGCTCAAGCCGACCGGCAGGCAAAATGTCAGCAGAGCGACGGCGCTATGCGATTCCACGCGCGGCAGGCCTGGAAAAAATATTCGAAAATCCGGGACCATAGCGCCGATAACTGCGGCAGATAATAGCTGCCAGCGGGCCAGCAAGCGCGCGAACGGCAGCACGACCGCGGTGTGGGAAATGGTAAAGGGCATCGGGGAACTAGAGTGTCATGTAATCGTCACAGTACGGATCTATAACTCAGGAGCTGCGCCACTCTATAACAGGATACCTAATGGCCACTGCCCCGACCTCCTTAGCGATTGACAAGCCGGCCTCCTCGAAACTGGCGTCGCACAAGTCCAATCCATGGTTCAACATTCTGGCCATTGTGGTCGTCATCACGGGGATCATATACGCCGGCTATCATCTGGCGGACGACTTATCGGTCGTGCAAGACACCCGAGCGTATCCCTACATCCTGCTCGGCATCGCCCTGGTGATCGCGCTGGGGTTCGAGTTCGTCAATGGATTTCACGACACGGCCAACGCGGTGGCCACGGTGATCTATACGAATTCCATGTCGCCGAATCTCGCCGTCATCTGGTCCGGGGCCTTCAATTTCCTGGGAGTCCTGGTCTCCACCGGTGCCGTCGCATTCGGAATCATCTCGCTGCTGCCGGTCGAATTGATATTGCAGGTCAGCAGCGGCGCAGGGTTCGCCATGGTGTTCGCGTTGCTGATCGCCGCGATCTTGTGGAATTTGGGTACCTGGTATTTCGGTCTTCCCTCGTCGAGCTCCCACACCCTCATCGGATCCATCATCGGCGTCGGCCTCATGAATCAGCTCATGGCGGCGAGCGGTACAGGCACCAGCGGTGTCGATTGGGCGCAGGCGACCAAGATCGGCCAAACCTTGTTGGTCTCGCCGTTGATTGGATTCAGCGCGGCGTGGCTGCTGCTCACCATACTCAAGTCCTTGATCAAAATCCCGGCGCTTTACAAGGAACCTGAGGGCAACAAGCCGCCTCCTTTCTGGATCCGCGGTTTGTTGATCTTGACCTGCACGGGCGTGAGCTTCTTTCACGGCGGCAATGACGGTCAAAAAGGCATGGGGCTGATCATGCTGATCCTCATCGGCACGGTGCCGACCGCCTATGCGCTCAATCGCACCATGCACGAAGCCGACGTGAACACCTTCATGGCGGCCTCGGCGCAGGCTCATACCGCGCTGTCGCATTACGCGGCAAGCTCCGTGCCCACCGATCCGCGCGCCGCCGCCGTACAACTCGTGCGCGATCGCAAAGCCACGCCCGAGGGCGTCGCCGCCTTGGGCGCGCTCACCGACAGGATCGGTTCTCAAGTGGGCGAGTCTCGTTCGATGGACAAGGTTCCGCCGGGCTCCATGGTCAACATCCGCAACGAGATGTACCTGGTCAGCGAGGGCCTGCGCTTCATGTCCAAGAACAAGGGTTTGAACGTGTCGGCCGGCGACCAGGCCGCGCTCGATGCCTATAAGAAGCAGCTGGATCACTCCACGAAGTTCATCCCGACCTGGGTCAAGGTGGCCGTCGCGATCGCTCTGGGCTTGGGCACGATGATCGGCTGGAAGCGCATTGTGGTGACGGTCGGGGAGCGAATCGGCAAGACGCACTTGACCTATGCGCAAGGCGCGTCGGCGGAAATCGTGGCGATGGCGACCATTGGCGCCGCCGAAATGTACGGCCTGCCGGTCAGCACCACGCATGTGCTGTCGTCCGGCGTGGCGGGCACAATGGTCGCGAATGGTTCCGGACTGCAATGGGCCACGGTACGCGCTCTGCTCATGGCCTGGGTACTCACGCTGCCGGTATCGATCGCGCTGTCAGGCGGACTGTACTGGCTGCTACGCACCTTCCTTTAAGGTAGCGAGCAAACCGCGCGAGGCGGCCGTGGTGAGGTCGAGCACTTGCTCGAAGTCGCTGTCGCCGCCGTAGTACGGGTCCGGCACGCTGCCGACCTTTGTCTGCGGCGCGTACTCGAGAAATAACTTCACCACGGCGCGGGAGCCGCGCGGCTTCAGCGCCTGAAGCTCGCGCAAGTTCTCCCCATCCATCGCCAGGATGAGATCAAAGCGGTCGAAATCAGCCGCCGTCACCTGCCGTGCCCGCAGGCCGCTGATATCGATGCCCCGTCGTAGCGCCGCGCGCTGGCTGCGCAGATCCGGCGGCGCGCCGATGTGATAATCCGCGGTTCCCGCCGAATCGATTTCCAAGCCAAGGCCCGCCGCCTCTTGGGCGGCCAGATGCCGCAGCACGCCCTCCGCTGTCGGACTTCGGCAGATGTTGCCGAGACACACAAAAAGCACGTGATGCGGTACGCGTTTCAATCGTCTGACCTTGATTGCAGCAGCACAATCATTATGATTCGAACGGGCAATAAAAACAGGCAAGGAGGCGGGATGTCGTTACGAGCCACAGTGGCGGGCAGTTTGCTGCTTGCGTCACTTCCGCTTTTTTCAGCCGCGGAGCCGGCCTTTGATGCGGCAAAGGCTTTCGGTGCCCGCCCCAGCGTCGAGGACATGAGCCTTTCGCCCGACGGGATGAGCGTCGCAGTTGTCGCGCCCACGAGAGGCCAGGGATCGGTGGTGTACGTCCAAAGTCTTGCCAAAGGCTCACCCCCGCCTTCCAAGCCCATCCTTGGCGCCAGCGGCAAACCCGACCGGCTCGGCGGCTGCGACTGGGTGTCGAATCAGCGCCTGGTTTGCATCGTTTATGGTGTCGTCTCCAGCATCCTGCTGGAACCGGTGCATTTCACGCGCTTGATAGCGGTGAATACCGATGGCTCTCAATTGAAAATGCTGAGCAACACCAGTAATCAGTACACCCGAGGCCTTTTACTCGCCGGCGGCGGCATCGTCGATTGGCTGCCGGATGAGGACGGCGCCGTTCTGATGACCCGAATGTACCTGCCGGATGACCACACCGGCAGCCACATAGGATCCGCAAAGCAGGGAGTTGCGGTCGATCGGGTCGACACGCTGACTCTGGCGTCGCGAACCCTTGAGCAGCCGCGCGACGAGGCCGTCACTTACATCAGTGACGGCCGCGGCTCCATCCGCATCGTGGGCGTCAAATCGAGGCACGGCGCGCTCGGGGACCTGGATTCAGGCAACATCGCCTACTACTACCGCAGGACGGATTCGCGCGACTGGCTGCCGCTCGGCGAAGTGGTCGGCGAGGAGCACAACGGCTTCGAGCCTATTGCGATCGATCATGACGCGAATCTGGCCTACGGCTACAAGAAATTAGACGGCCGCCGCGCGCTCTACACGGTCGCACTCGACGGATCGTTGAAAGAAGAACTCGTGTATGCGCGACCCGACGTGGACGTCGGCGGTTTGAGCCGCATCGGCCGACGCCATCGCGTGGTGGGTGTGAGCTACTCCGATGAATTCTCGCACTACCATTTTTTGGATCCCGATTTTGAAAAATTGTTGGTGTCGCTGGCAAAAGCATTGCCCGGGCAGCCCTCGCTTCGTATCACTGATTCGAACACGGACGAAAGCAAGCTGTTGATACGCGCAGGCAGCGACAACGATCCGGGCGTTTATTATCTGTTCGACAAGAAGCTGCGGCAGCTGCAAACGCTGTTGGTCGCCAGAGGCGAGCTTGAAGGCGTCAAGCTGGCCAGCGTCAAGCCGATCCACTATCAGGCCGCCGACGGCACCATGATCCCGGGCTACCTGACGCTGCCGCCGGGCGTCGATACGCCGAAGGATTTGCCCGCCATCGTCATGCCGCACGGCGGCCCGGACGCCCGCGACTACTGGCGCTTCGATTGGCTGGCGCAATTCTATGCGTCGCGCGGATACGTGGTGCTGCAGCCGAACTTTCGGGGTTCGACGGGCTATGGCGATGAGTTTTTCAAACAAAATGGCTTTCGCTCCTGGCCGACGGCCATTGGCGATGTGCTGGATGCCGGCCGGTGGCTGGTTTCGCAAGGTATTGCAAACCCCGGCAAGCTCGCCATCGTCGGCTGGTCCTACGGCGGCTACGCGGCGCTGCAGTCGGCGGTGGTTGACTCCAGTGTGTATAAAGCAGTCGTTGCGATTGCGCCCGTGACGGACCTCCCTGAGCTCAAGGAACAATACCGCCACTGGTCAAATTTCCTGGTAGTGAATCGGGAAGTCGGCGATGGACCGCATGTACGCGAGGGATCGCCGGCGCTGAACGCGGCGAAGATCAAAGTACCGGTGTTGTTGTTTCACGGCGAGCTGGACCGCAACGTGCTGATTCGCCAATCGAAGGAAATGGCTGACCGTTTGGCCGCCGCGGGCGTGCCGCACGAACTGGTCACGTGGCCTGATCTCGATCATCAACTCGAGGACTCGGCGGCGCGAGCCGAGATGCTGCGCAAGAGCGACGCCTTTCTGCGCAAGGCTATGGGGCTGTAAGCGCGGCCCTCACCCGCACCAGATCCGCCGCAGTGTCGACGCCCGCGGGCGGCGCCTGTGCCAGTGCCACCAGATGGATGTGCATGCCATGCTCCAGCGCGCGCAGCTGCTCGAGCTTCTCCGTGGTCTCGAGCGGCGTCGGCGGCCACGCCGCGAATTGCAGCAGGCTGCGCACGCTATAGGCATAAATACCGATATGCCGCCAAGCGCCCGCATACGAGGTCGGCCGCCCGGCCGAAATGTCATCGCGCGGCCAGGGCACCGGCGCCCGGCTGAAATAGAGCGCTCGTCCATCGCGCGCACGCAGCGCCTTCACGCAGTTAGGATCAAGAAACTCCTCGAGCGATTGGATGGGTGCGACGGCGGTGCCAATATCGCGACCCGCGACCTCGCGCAGCGCCTGCGCCACACTGGAAATCACTCCCGCCGGCATCGCGGGTTCGTCCCCTTGCAGATTCACCACAATGGCATCGGCCGGCAGTCCTCGTGCGCGCACCGCCTCTGCGATCCGATCGGTGCCGGAGGCGTGATCCGCGGAGGTCATCACGCAATCGGCGGCGAACTTCGCGGCGGCATCGCGAATTCGCTCATCGTCCGTGGCCACGAGCACCGAGGCTGCGCCGCTGGCAACCGCGCTCTGCCACACCCATTGGATGAGCGGCCGGCCTTCGATTTGCAGCAGCGGCTTGCCGGGCAACCGCGTCGATCCAAAGCGCGCCGGTATGATGACGTGAAACACTTTGTCCCGCTACGATTCCAAGAGAGGATCGTCCGCGTTCAATGCGCGTGCCTCTTCCGGCAGCATCAGCGGGATGCCGTCGCGCACGGCATAAGCCAGCCGGTCCGGCCGGCATACGAGTTCCTGCGAATCGCCCGCGCCCACGCTGCGCAGCGGACCCTTGCAGATCGGACAGACCAACAAATCAAGCAAACGCTTATCCATATATCCTCACGCGCCGGCAGCGCGACTCGCGACCGACCTGTTGACGATGTCTCGCAGTCTCTCGCCGTCGCCAGCGGCAAAAGCCACGCTGACGGGAACGTACCAATGATGAGGGCCGGCGATCTCCCGGCATTTTACGGCATCCTTCTCGGTCATGAGTACCGCAAGATCGTCCGGGAAGGATATATCCTCCAGCTTAAGCCGCGCGTGGTCCGGCAGCGGGTGTTCAATGATGTCGATTCCCACGGCACGCAACATCGCAAAGAATCGCTGCGGGTTGCCGATGGCGGCGATCGCGTGCACCGGCTGGCCGGAAAACTCGCGCAATGGCTTGATCGTGCCGTACTTCATGGCAACGGCGCCGGTTGCCAGCAAGCGCATATGCAGCGCCTCGTCGCCCTGCACCGCGCCGCCATTGATCACAACGGCATCCGCGCCCTTGAGTCGTTTCGGGGCTTCGCGCAGCGGTCCCGCGGGCAGCAGGCGTCCATTGCCGAAGCGGCGATCCCCGTCGACAACGATGATCTCGCAGTCGCGGGCCAGCGCATAGTGTTGCAAGCCATCGTCGCTCAGGATGACGTCGCAGCCGGCGTTGATCAGCAACTGAGCGGCCGCCGGACGGTCGCGGCCGATCGCAATCGGCGCCCGGGCTCGGCGCGCCAGCAGTACGGCCTCATCGCCGACGACATCGGGTACATCGGTGGATAGAACCAGCCGCGCCGCGCGAGAAGATCCGCCGTAGCCCCGCGTCACCACGCCCGGCCGAAAACCGCGCTCGGTCAGATGCTCGGCCAGCCAACACACCAACGGGGTCTTGCCTGTTCCCCCGGCAGTCAAGTTGCCGACGACAATCACCGGACAGGTCAGTCGCGTCGAGCGCGCCAGCTTTCGCCCATAGGCGAAGCGCCGGACTGCGGACACCGTACCGTACAGGGTGGACAGCGGCTTGAGCCACCAGGGCGGCGGCATTGCGCCATACCAGATTCGATTGAACCAGGACTGCGCCGACATTCGGGAAGAGCGGCTCAAGCGTTGAACTGCATCCCGTGCAGGGCGGCATAAAGGCCGGCGCCTGCCAGCAGGTCCCGGTGACTTCCCATCTCCACGATGCGGCCTTGATCGAGCACGATGATTCGATCCGCATTTTCGACGGTCGAAAGCCGATGCGCAATCACCAGCGTGGTGCGTCCTTGCATGAGCAGGGCCAATTCTTGTTGCACCTTGCGCTCCGATTCATTATCAAGCGCGGCGGTCGCTTCATCGAGAATCAGCACCGGCGAGTCCTTGAGGAGCGCCCGCGCAATGGAAATGCGCTGGCGCTGGCCGCCCGAAAAGTTCTGGCCGCGATCCGTCAGCATGGTGTCGAAGCCCTGGGCCTGCTGGGTGACGAACTCGATGACATTGGCGGCGCGCGACGCCTCCTCCACTTGCGTCTCCGTCTTGCCGACCGCATTGAAGGCGATGTTGTTGCGAATGGTATCGTTGAACAGCACCACATCCTGGCTCACGAGGCTCACCTGCGAGCGCAAGTCGGTCAATCGGTATTCGCGGACATCGACACCGTCCAGCAGCACCGAACCTTGCTGCGCATCGTAAAAGCGCGGCACCAAACCCACCAACGTGGTCTTGCCGCTGCCGGAACGGCCGACAATCGCGACCGTTTCGCCGGGGTGAACGTGAAAACTCACATCGCGCAGCACATCGCCCTTCTCGGTCCCATATGCAAAAGACACATTGCGAAACTCGACCTCCCCGCGGGCGCGCTTCAGCGCCAGCGAACCGCCGCTGCCCTCCGTCGGCTGATCCAGAATCTCGAACACGCTCTGCCCCGCGGCGATGCCCTGCTGCAGCGGACCGCTCATGTTGACCAGGCTGCGCAGGGGCGCCGGGATTTGAAACAGTGCAGTCAGAAATCCAAAAAAATCCGCGAACTGCAGGCCGCCCAGGATCTGCTTGATGGAGACGAACAAGACGCTGGCCAGGGCGATGGCGGCGATGATCTGCACCACCGGATTGCTGATCGACTTGGCGCGGATCAATTTCATGTTGGAGCGACGGTTATGCTCATTGACCAGCTCGAAGCGCTCAGTCTGATGATCTTCGGCATTGAAGATCTTGATCAACCGATGCGCGTCGATCGCCTCCTTGGCGACGCGCGTGATATCGCCCATGGAATTTTGTATGCGTTCGCTGTAGCGCCGGAAGCTGCGGTTTGCGATCTGCATGAGCCACGCGATCACCGGCGCGGCGACGATGCAAAAAGTCGCCAATCGCCAGTTGTAGTAGAACAGCAATCCCAGCAGGAATAGGATGCTTAAGGTGTCGGTCACGATTGAGATGGCCGCATTGGTCGCGGCCGCGGCGACCAGTTCTACATTGTTGGTGAGCTTGGAGAGCAGGTGCCCGGACTGCTGCCGGTCGAGATAGGCCGTGGGCAGCCGCATGTAATGCGCAAACACATCGTGCCTCAGGCCCTTGACGACCTGTCGCCCGACCCAACTCGGATAGTAGTTCGCGATGTAGTCGCCGATGCCGCGCACGGTGAACAGCACAATCACGCCCAGCGGCACCTGCCACAGTACGTCGGGATTCTTCTGAATGAAGGCGCCGTCGAGAAAATTGCGCACCAATATGACCAGCGAGGCATTCGCCGCCGCGAAGAGGATGGCGCCGAGCACCCCGATGAAGAACACCCAGGAATACGGCTTGGCATATTTGAGCAGCCGGCGATAAATCACCCACGCATCGGCCGCAGGTTTGTCGCCTGCACCCGGCGCCGTGCTCAAGGGGCTGCTTCCTCGTGCACTGTGGCGATGTTGAGCTGCGCAAACCCCAGTTTTCCCGCGACGTCCATGGCAGTCACCACCGCCTGATGCGTGGTGCGCGCATCCGCGCGTATCGTGATCGGCCCGCGGTCGGTGCCGGCCTCCTTGACCAAGGCCGCGCGCAGCGTATCGGGACTCGAATTGATCAGGGTTCGCTCATTGACGCGGTAAGCGCCCTCCGCGGTGACTGTGATCACCAGCGGTTCGTGCGAGCCGCGTGGTATCGGCAGATCGCTCGACTGCGGCAGCTGAACCTTGACCCTGCCCTCCTGGTTGAACGTCGTGGAAACCATGAAAAAGATCAACAAGACCAGCAGCACGTCAATCATGTTGATCAGATTGATCTCCGGATCCTCCTGGCGGCGCGGACGCAGGTTCATCGCCGGGCGAAGCCTCCGCGCTCATCGATCGCATCGACGAGCTTCATGGCTTCCTTTTCCATGCGAATGACCAGGCGCTCGACCTTGCCGCGCAGGAAACGGTAGGCAATCAAGGACGGAATCGCCACGGTCAGACCCGCGGCAGTCGTGATGAGCGCTTCGCCGATACCGCCGGAGAGCGTTCTGGGGTCCCCGAGTCCGGTGGCGGTGATGGCATTGAATGCGTGCATGATGCCGGCAACCGTACCCAGCAGGCCCAGCAGGGGCGCCACAGCCGCAATCGTGCCGAGCGTGTTGAGGAAACGCTCCAAATCGTGAATCACGTGGCGGCCGCCGTCTTCGAGACGTTCGACCATGATTTC
>DATHKV010000007.1:0-3482 GCA_035488895.1 Steroidobacteraceae bacterium | reverse complement strand
GTCGATGCCGGTCATGGCGGCGAGGATCCCGGCGCCATCGGCAAGAATGGCACCCGCGAAAAGGACGTGGTGCTCGCGATCGCGCGGGAACTGGCGGCGAAGATCAATGCCGAGCCGGGCATGAAGGCCGTGCTGACGCGCGGCGGCGATTACTTCGTTCCGCTGCGCGACCGGATGCGCCGCGCCCGAGCTCAGCAGGCCGATCTCTTCGTATCCATTCACGCCGATTCGATTCGCGACCGCAGCATCGACGGGTCTTCCGTCTACATCTTGTCGCCGCGGGGCGCCACGGACGAAGCCTCGCGTTGGCTCGCAGAACGGGAGAATGCGTCGGACCTGATCGGCGGCGTATCTTTGGATGACAAAGATGATGTCCTGGCTTCCGTGCTGCTCGATCTGTCGCAGTCGGCGTCGTTGAATGCAAGCCAGGTGGCGGCCGAGCGCGTGCTGCGCCAATTGACGCAAGCCGGCGAAGTTCGCAAGCATGACGTGCAGCAGGCGCGATTCGTCGTCTTGAAGTCCCCCGACATTCCCTCGATGCTGGTTGAGACCGCCTATATTTCAAACCCGCAGGAGGAGCTGCGGCTGCGGACCTTCACGCATCAGGCAAGGCTCGCCGCCGCAATCCATCAGGGCGTGCACGACTATTTTTACGCCAATCCGCCGATGGGCACGCGGATCGCGCAGCTGGCGGCCGCCGCCTCGCCGCGGCAGGTGCTCGCAACGGCCAACACGGGCGGCGCGGGCGACTAGCCAACCGGCGCGCGATCGCGCGCCTTACTGACGCTTGTGCGAAAATGCGCGACCCGAGGTCGCCATTGCCCATTCAATTACTGTCCGACTCCCTCATCAGTCAAATCGCTGCCGGCGAGGTCATTGAGCGCCCGGCCTCCGTCGTCAAGGAACTGGTGGAAAACGCGTTGGACGCCGGGGCGCGGCGCATCGACGTCGAATTGGAACGCGGCGGTTGCGGGCTGATTCGCGTCCGCGACGATGGCAGCGGCATCGACCCTTCTGAAATCAGCCTGGCGTTGGCGCGGCATGCCACCAGCAAGATCGCCTCGCTCGGCGATCTCGAGCACGTCTCGACCTTAGGCTTCAGGGGTGAAGCATTGCCGAGCATCGCCTCCGTGGCACGCCTGTCGCTGGTATCGCGCTGCGCGGGCGCGGAGCATGGCTGGGTGGTGAACGCGCGTGACGGCGAGCTCAGTGCGCCGGCCCCGGCCTCGCACGGGTTCGGCACCAGCGTCGAAGTGCGCGACCTGTTTTTCAATGTCCCGGCGCGGCGCAAATTCCTGCGCACCGAAGGCACCGAATATCAGCACATCGTGCGCATGCTGGAGCGCCTGGCGCTGTCGCGCTTCGACGTGGCTTTCGCGCTGGCTCACAACGGCAAGAGTGTCTGGAGCCTCGCGGCGGCGCAGAGCAGCGCTGAGCGGTTGGAGCGCGT
This sequence comes from Steroidobacteraceae bacterium, assembly GCA_035488895.1. Classification (GTDB taxonomy): domain Bacteria; phylum Pseudomonadota; class Gammaproteobacteria; order Steroidobacterales; family Steroidobacteraceae; genus Bog-1198. The sequence continues at coordinate 2,032 of DATHKV010000007.1, read as the reverse complement.
CGCGAAGATCTGCGGCGAGGAATTTGCGGCGCATGTCATCGAATTGCAGCATGAAACCGAATCCCTGAAGCTGTCAGGCTGGCTGGCATTGCCGACCTTCTCGCGCAGCCAGGCGGACCTGCAATTCACCTTTCTGAATGGGCGCTTCGTGCGCGATAAGCTGCTGGTCGGTGCCGCACGCCTGGCGTACCGGGACGTGCTGTTTCACGGCCGATTTTGCGCGTACGTCTTGTACCTGGGGTTGGATCCCGCCCAGGTTGACGTCAATGCGCATCCGCAAAAGCTCGAAATTCGATTCCGCGACTCGCGGCGCGTGCATGATTTCGTCTTCCGAACGCTGGAAAAAGTGCTGGCCGACACGCGGCCCTCCGGGGAGTCCCGCGGCAGCGCGCCGGCCGATTGGCTGACGGGCGCGGCGGCGGGGTTTGCCGCCACAGGTCCGTCACAAGCCCGGTTCTCGCTGCCGGACCCGCAGCACCGCGCATCGGCGGATGCCTATCGGTCCTTCTTGAGCCCCGCGATGGAAGTGCGCGACGCGCCGCCGCCGACGGCGTTGGAAGCGGGGAATGGAGTGGAGGCGCCCGGCACTTCCGCGCCCTTGGGATACGCCATCGCGCAGCTGCATGGCGTCTATATCCTGGCGCAGTCCGCGGACGGCATGGTGCTGGTGGACATGCACGCCGCGCATGAACGAATCATGTACGAAGGGATGAAGAAACTGCTGGCGGGGCACACGGCGCAACAGCAGCTGCTCATGCCGGAAATTCTTCACGTCACGCCGGCACAGGCGGACATGGCGGAGAGCCACGCCCAAGAATTTTCCGTGTTGGGATTCGGGGTAACCCGCTTGGGGCCCGCGGAACTTGCGCTGCGTGCCATCCCGACGCTGCTGGCACGGCGCGATCCGGCGGGTATTGTTCGCGACGTTCTGTCGGACCTCTTGGAGTCGGGTCATTCGCGGCGCGTGGAGGAGTCGATCAATCACCTGCTCGCCACCATGGCCTGTCACGCCGCCGTGCGTGCCCAGCGAACGTTGAGCGTGCCGGAAATGAATGCGTTGCTGCGTGAAATGGAGGGCACGGAGCGCGCCGACCAGTGCAACCATGGCCGACCCACCTGGGTGCGTTTGTCGATGACTGAGCTGGATCGCCTGTTCTTGCGCGGTCGGTGAATGAATACTCAGGCAGGCTCCTAGGTGTCGAAGCGCCGCTCTGCGGTGTTGTTGATGGGTCCCACGGGCTCGGGCAAGACCGAGGCGGCGGTTCGGCTCGCCGAGCAGCTGCCGCTGGAGATCATCAGCGTCGATTCGGCCCTGGTGTATCGCGGCATGGACATCGGCACGGCCAAACCGTCCTCGAGCGTTCGCGCGCGGATTCCGCATCACCTGATCGATATCCGCGAGCCGGCCCAAGGCTATTCGGTCGGCGAGTTCACACTCGACGTGCAGCGGGCCATGGACGACATTTGGTCGCGGGGGCGTCAGCCGCTCCTGGTAGGGGGCACCATGATGTACTTCCATGCGCTCACTGAAGGGATAGCCGATCTGCCGGAAGCGGACCTGGCCGTGCGAGCCGCCATCGATGCCAAGGCGGCGCAGGCGGGCTGGGCGGCGGTGCACGAGGAACTCGCCCAGGTCGATCCGCAGGCCGCGGCGCGCATTCACATGAATGACCAGCAACGCATTCAGAGGGCCCTCGAGGTCCATCGCATCACGGGCAAGCCCATCACGGCCCTGCAGCAGGCCCGAGTGTCGGCGTTTGCCGACGTCAATCTCATAGAAATTGCTCTTGCCCCCCTTGAACGCGCCGAGTTACACACCAAGATCGAATCGCGATTTAAGGCAATGCTCGACGCCGGTTTCGTCGAAGAAGTCAGGAACCTATACGAAAGAGGCGGGTTGAGCCCGGAACATCCATCCATGCGTGCGGTCGGATATCGGCAACTGTGGCGATATTTGGCGGGACAAATCGGTTTGAATGAAGCCACAAATCTGGCCATTGCGGCGACGCGGCAGCTTGCGAAGCGGCAAATG
>DATHKV010000006.1:0-3199 GCA_035488895.1 Steroidobacteraceae bacterium | reverse complement strand
ATGCCCACCGCGCTGAATGCGATCTTCGATTCCTATGCGCATGCCCTGCCGTCCGCCTCGGCGCTGCTGTCGCGCGATGCTTAAGAACACGCGCATCGGCCTGAAGGTCGATGTCGATACCTTGAGGGGCACGCGCGAAGGCGTGCCGCGGCTCACCGCGCTGTTCAAGAAACTCAATGTGGATGCCACGTTTTATTTCTCGGTGGGCCCCGATCACACCGGGCGCGCCATGCGCCGCGTGTTTCGCAAGGGCTTTGCGCAAAAGGTCGCGCGCACATCGGTGCTGAAGCACTATGGGCTGAAAACCTTGCTATATGGCGTGTTGCTCCCGGGACCGGATATCGGGCGCGAAGCCGGCGCCATCATGCGGGGTGTGCGGGATGCCGGTTTCGAAGTGGGACTGCACACCTACGATCATGTGCGTTGGCAAGACTACGTGGCCGGCGCTTCGGCGGCGTGGACGCGGATCGAATTCGAGCGCGGCATGAATGCGTTCAAGCAGGTTTTCGGCTTCTATCCCAAATCGCATGCCGCCGCCGGGTGGCAAATCAACGCGCACGCGCTGGAATTGGAGCGCGAATACGGATTGACCTATGCCAGCGACACGCGCGGCCGGACGCCGTTCTGGCCCCTGGTTGGCGGCGCGCGCAGTTCCTGCCCGCAATTGCCGACGACACTGCCGACCTTTGACGAGTTGCTCGGCCGCGACGGCATCGAGGAGTCGGGCCTCGCCGAGGCGGTGTATCAATTGTCGGAAAGGAACGCCCCGGCCGCCGCCGGCCGTTTGCAGGTATTCACGCTGCACGCCGAATTGGAAGGAATGCTGCTGATCAATGCCTTCGAGTCGCTGCTCACGAAGTGGCAGGCCGCGGGAGCGCAGCTCTCGAGGATGGCGGGCATTCATGAATCGGCAATCCAGGACACGCTCCCGGATCAGACCGTCATCATGGGCGAAGTGCCGGGGCGCTCGGGGTTGCTTGCGATTCAGCCGGTGAGCGCGGAGGCGGCGTGAATCAACGCGCGGCGTTGAGCCTTCGCGACCGTTGGCTGTACATCGGGCTCGCGGCGCTCCTGAGCCTCGTGTGGCTGGCGACCCTGTCCGGGCGGCCGCTGTTCAATCCGGACGAAGGGCGCTATGCGGAGATTCCGCGCGAAATGCTCAGCGGCGGCGACTGGGTGGTGCCGCATCTGAACGGTCTTGCCTACATTGAAAAGCCGCCGCTGCAGTATTGGGCGACGGCCGTGACCTATCAACTCTTCGGCGTCAACGAGTTTTCGGCGCGCCTGTACACGGCGCTCACCGCGCTCGCGAGCATGGCGCTCGCAGGATTTCTCGCGGCCCGCTTCTTCGGGTTGGAGGCCGGCTGGCGCGCCGCGGCGATTTTGTCCGGCATGTTCATGTTCGTGGTCTTGGGTCAGCTCATGACGCTGGACATGAGTCTGACGTTTTGGATGACCGCGAGCCTGGCGGGGTTTTTGCTGGCGCAGCGCGCCGAGCAGGGGCAGCGTCGCTGGATGCTCTTGGCCTGGGTTGCCGCCGCTTTCGCGGTACTGACCAAGGGTTTGGTAGCCGCGGCGATTCCCGCCGCGGTGCTGGTCTTTTACAGTCTCTGGTCGCGGGATTTCGCCCCCTGGCGCAGGCTCCATCTGGCGCTGGGCTTGCCCCTATTTTTAGCCATTACCGTGCCCTGGCATTGGCTGGCGGCGCGGCGTCTCGACGATTTCCTGCAGTTCTTTTTCGTGCATGAACACTTTGCGCGCTATTTGACGCCGATCTCGGATCGCCAGGAGCCCTGGTGGTTTTTCGGCTGGGTGTTCCTGGCGGGCACGGTGCCCTGGACTGTTCCGGCGCTGCGGGTCGTGTGGGGCGGCTGGGGTGCGTCTGCGCCGCGGGGTGAGTTCCGCCCGACGCTGTTTCTATGGATCTGGGTCATATTCATCTGCGTATTCTTTTCCTTGTCCGACTCGAAGCTCATGCCGTACATTTTGCCGGCGATACCGGCGTTGGCGATTCTGATCGCGGCGCAGCCCGTTGCCGGATTGAAGCGGGATTTTCTGATGACGAGCATCCTGACGACGGCGGCGGCGCTGGCATTGGGCGTAGCCTCTTTCCGCCTGCCCGCGCTCATCCCAGCCTCCGGCGGCCGTCCCTACTTCTTGCTGCTGGCGAAACCCGCACGCGAAGTTGCCGCGGTGCTGCTGGTGACCGGCCTGTTTGTCTGGGTTCAGGGGGCGCGCGAGGTGACCCGATGCGGCGTCGTGCTCGGCGTGGGCTGGAGCCTGGCGGTCCTGCTGCTGATCCGGGCCGCATCCCTGGTCGCGCCGATTTATTCCGGAATCGATCTGGCGGCCGCGTTGCCTGCGGATGTGCGCGATGCGCCGCTGTACAGTGTTCGCACCTACAATCAATCGCTGGCATTTTATTTACAGCGTACCGTCATGCTGGTCGAGTATCGTGGCGAGCTTGAATATGGATTGCGCAAGGAGTCCGACCGCGAGATCACGGATATCGACGCGTTCCTCAAGGAGTGGGACTCGCAGACGCGAGCCTACGCGGTCATGGACAGGCGGACGTTTGATAAATTCAAGGAGCGGGGCGTGCCCATGCGGTCAATCGGTGAAACGGTGAATCAAGTGATGGTCGCACGGCAATGAGCTGGGTGACTTGGTTGTTGATATTGACGGGCGTGGGCTTGAATGCAGCGGCGCAATTGCTGCTGAAGGTCGCCACGCGGCCGTTGGCGCATTTCGACGTGTTCAATGCCGACACTTTGAACAGCAGCGTCCTGATTCTCTTCAAGAGCATGCCGTTTTGGAGCGGCATGGTGTGCTACGCGGCCAGCGTTTGCGTATGGGTCGCGGCCCTGTCCAAGGCGCCGGTGAGTACCGCCTATCCCATGTTGTCGTTGGGCTATGTCGTGGTCGCGGCGGTCTCGGTGGCCTGGCTGGGAGAGAGCCTGACGCCCGCCAAGGTGCTGGGCATTGCGCTCATCTGCGCAGGCGTCGTTCTGGTGTCGCGGAGTTCCGTTTGACATCCTCCTCGCCCTCAAGGGCCGAGGATTCCTTCTGCAAGACGGCGATGTCCCGCCGCGAGGATCATGTGAGCTGCATTGACGTTACGATCATGGACCGCTTCGCACACAGTGCACTGCCATCCGCTTATTCCAAGATCTTTCCGGCCTTTAGGGCCGGCGCGGCT
>DATHKV010000005.1:0-30804 GCA_035488895.1 Steroidobacteraceae bacterium | reverse complement strand
GGTAAGCGCATCGCCATTCATTCATACGGACCCGATGGCGCACGAGATGCGGTCAAGGCCGGTGCAGATTCTGTCGAGCATGCCGTCGACATTGACGATGCGACCTTCGCCGAAATGGTCAAACGCGGGACGGTCTACGTGCCGACGGTGGATCACAATCGCTATTACATCGATCACAAGGACGAATTCGGGTACGACCAAGCCGCCGTCGACAGGCTGAACGGTTACATCTTGAGAAATGCGGAGACGCTGCGCCGCGCCGTCAAGTTTCACGTCAAGATCGCGATGGGCTCGGATGCGGTCTTCACGGGCTTCGGCGAAAATACCGGCGATCTCAGCTGGTTCGTCAAGGCCGGCATGACTCCGGCACAGGCGCTCGATTCGGCAACCAATGTCGGGGCCGAATTGCTCGGCCGGGCGAATGAACTTGGCATCGTCGCGTCGGGCGCCTTTGCCGATCTGGTGGCGATCGACGGCGATCCCCTTAAGGACATTGCAGCGGTCCTCAAGGTCAAGTGGGTCATGAAGGGCGGCAAGGTCGTTGTCGATAAGCGCTGAGAGGAGGTAACCGCGGCGGTGTCAGCCGCCGCGGCGTCGCCAAGCCGCGATAGCCAGCAAGCTCAAAGCTACCAGGACAACGGGATAATTGCCGACCCGCGCGTAAGGCGTCAGACCCATCATGGGCTGCACATCGGTGCGCAGCACGCCCTCTTGGAATTGCGGCAGCTGTGCGACGACTTTTCCTCGAGGATCGATCGCCGCGGTGATGCCGTCGTTCGCGGCACGTATCAAGAAGCGTCCCGCTTCGAGCGCGCGCATGCGCGCAATTTGCAGATGCTGATGCCGCGCCGTGGAGTCCCCGAACCAGGCATCGTTGGTCACATTGATCAGTAATGCCGCCTGGCGCAGAACTTTGAGCTGTTGGCTGCCGAACGCGTCTTCATAGCAAATCGTCAAGCCGAGCTTTTGCCCGGCCGCGCTCAGCAGCGCCTGATGCGAGCCGCCCGCGGTGAAATCGTCATAGGGCAAACTCATCAGCCGCAGCCAGGCGCGCACGAAGGCGGGCACGGGAAAGTACTCGCCGAAGGGCACCAAGTGGCGCTTGTAGTACCAGCCATTGCCGGGTTTGTTGAGCACCAGGATCCCATTGAAGTACTGCTTGGTTTCCGGCAGATAGTTCACGAGCCCAATTGCAAAATCGGCATCGTGAGCGCGTCCCTGCTCGTGCAGGTTCATCAAATAGTCCTGAATATTGGGCGCCAACGCAGGCAACGCGGCTTCCGGCCAGATGATCAGGCGGGAGCCCCACGCATCGCCGGTAAGGCGCAAATACCGCTGCATCGTGAGCTCGCGATTTTTCACCTGCCACTTCTGATCCTGCGGCACGGCGCCTTGCGCGGCGGCAATCGCGACAGGCGCGCCGTCCGCCTGTGTCCAGGCGTGTCGCGCCAGCAACTCAGGGAAGGCAAACAGCATGACGGCAACGGCGAATGCAAGGCAGCGGCGCGAGAAAAGCACATCCGGCATGAACGTGACGTTGATCGCCACCGAAACCGCGGCCGCAGCCCAGGTCACTGCATACACACCGAAGATCGGCGCCCAACCGGACAAGGGCGAATCAATCAGCGCGTAGCCGGTCGAGAGCCACGGGAACCCGCTCAAGAGCCAGCCGCGCAACCATTCCAGCAGCACCCACAGCGCCGGCAGCACCAGCCAGTCTCGCGTCGCGCCGGGCTTGAGCCAGAAACGGTTCGACACGTAGCACAATGCCGCAAAATAAAGCGCCATCGCGGCGACCAGCACGGTCTGCAGCACCAGTGTGAGCCAGACCGGCACCAGGCCGAACACGTGGAGGCAGGTGTAGAGCCAGTAGGTGCCGAATCCGAACAGGCCCACACCGAATGCCATGCCCGTCGCGGCCGCACGGCGCGGCGGCAAACCGCGGATCAGCGCGAATAGCGCGGCCGGCGCGATGATCGCGAGCGGCCACCAGCCGAAGGGTGCAAAGCCGAGATTGAAGCTCGCGCCGACGGCAAAAGAGGCTGCCAGGCGCGCCAGGATCTGCCATTGCGCGGACTGAGGCCCGCGCAGGACGACGTTCAAGCGCTCGACTCGTGCGCCGGCGGCTCGATATCGAAGGGAATGGTGACGCGCAACAGATCGATGCGGCGCCGATCTGCGCGCACGATCCGAAACTCAAGATCGCCGATCTTGATGGTTTCGCCGCGGCGTGGCAGACGGCCGAACTCCTGCATCAGCAGGCCGCCGATGGTGTCGTATTCCTCGTCGGAAAACTTCGTGGAAAAATACTGGTTGAAATCGTCGATTGGCGTCAGGGCTCGGACGGTGAATTCGCGCGGACGCTCCTTGCGGATGGTTTGGTCATCCTCCACGTCGTGCTCATCATCGATCTCGCCGACAATTTGCTCGATGACATCTTCGATGGTCACCAAGCCGCAGACGCCGCCGTATTCATCGACCACCATGGCAATGTGATTGTGGTTGCGGCGAAATTCCTTGAGCAAAACGTTGAGACGCTTGCTCTCCGGGACGAATATGACCGGGCGCATGTATTCGCGGATCTCGAAGTCCTCGTCCTCCGAGGCCTGCAGCCGCAGCAAATCCTTGGCGAGCAGGATGCCCAGGATCTGATCGCGGTCCTCGCCGATCACCGGAAAGCGCGAGTGTCCCGATTCGACCACCAATTCGACCAGTCTCTCGGGTGACTCATCGCGTTCGACAAAGACCATTTGCGAGCGCGGCACCATGATGTCGCGTACTTGCATGTCCGCGACGGCCAGCACGCCTTCGAGCATGACCAGCGCATCGCCGTCGAACAGTCCGCGCTCACTCGCCTCGCGTAGATTCTCAACCAGTTCGGCCAAATCGCGCGGTTCGCCGGTCATCGACTGCGTAATGCGCTTTAACCAGCGGCCGGTGCTGCCGCCCTGAGGCTGTTCGGACATGGGGGCAGAGCATACCGGATTCAGTGGTAGGGATCTGAAAACCCAATCCGATCAAGGATTTGAATCTCTCTCGCGGCCATTTTTCTGGCCTCGGACGCGCGTTCGTGGTCGAATCCGAGCAAGTGCAGGACGCCGTGGACCGTCATGTGCGCCCAATGTGCCGCCAGAGCCTTGTCCTGGACGCGCGCCTCCTGCGCGACCACAGGCGCACAGATCACCAGCTCGCCCAAGAAGAATCGGCCGTCGGGAGCCGCTCCAGCGCCGGCAAACGACAGCACGTTGGTGGATCGGTCCTTATGCCGATAGTGCGCGTTCAGGCTGCGGCTGCGCGCCCTGCCGACAATGCGCACCGACAGAACGAAGGGCTTGGCGGAAGGGAGCGCTGCGGTGGCCCACCGGATCAAGAGGCTCGCACTGGGCACCCAAGGACGTCGCGAGTCGTAGCTGACATCGAGGTCCAGCCGCCGCCGCACCTTAGTTGCCGTCTTTGGGGGCGCTTGCCTCATAGGCTTGCACGATCCGTTGCACCAGCGGATGGCGCACGACATCGCGCGAGGTGAACATCGTGAAGGCGATGCCGCGTACGCCGCGCAGGATTTCAATCACGGTGCGCAAGCCGGACTGTTTGGAATTCGGCAGGTCGACCTGGGTGATGTCTCCGGTAACCACCGCCTTCGAACCGAATCCGATGCGTGTCAGAAACATTTTCATTTGTTCGTTGGTGGTGTTCTGTGCTTCATCCAGGATCACGAAGGAATCGTTCAGCGACCTGCCGCGCATGAAGGCCAGCGGCGCAACTTCAATCACGTTGCGCTCGATCAGCTTGGCAACTCGTTCGAAGCCCAGCATTTCATAGAGCGCGTCATACATCGGCCGCAGATAGGGATCGACTTTTTGCGAAAGATCGCCGGGAAGAAAACCGAGCCGCTCGCCTGCCTCGACCGCCGGCCGAACCAGTACGATGCGCCGCACGTTTTCCGACTGCAAAGCCTCGACCGCGCACGCCACGGCAAGATAGGTTTTGCCCGTTCCGGCGGGACCGATGCCGAAGGTCAGGTCATGCGTGCGGACATTGGTGAGATATTCGGTTTGATTGGCGCCGCGGGCGCGCACCGCGCCGCGTGCCGTGCGGACTTTCAACTCCTCCGGTTCCGGCTTCGTATCGGCGCCGTTGTCGCCCATGTCGAGCGCCTGCAGCGCGATATGCACCCGCTCCGAATCCACCGGTTCACGCTGCGCGCGCGCGTACAGGTCCTGCAGCACCGCTTCGGCGCGCTCGATCGCCGGTTCCATGCCGACCAATTGAAACCGGTTGCCGCGCCGCCTCACTTCCACGCCCAATCTCGACTCGATGAGACGCAGATGTTCGTCCAGGGGTCCGCACAGCTCGACCAGGCGGACATTGTCAGCCGGAGCGAGCAGCACGTCCCGGGTCATCGGCACCGAACTCACGAAGGGCCCGTGGAGGCGAGACGCCCGCGAAGGGAGTTGGGCATGGCCTCGGTAATGATGACGTCAGCAAAATGATTCATGAGCGAGGAGGGATTATCACCCGGTCCATCGAAATTGACCCAGCGATTGTTGTCCGTGCGTCCCGCCAACTGCGCCGGATTTCGCTTGGCGGGGCGCTCGACCAGCACGCGCTGCCGGCTTCCCACCATGGCCTGAGAAATCGCGCGCGCCTGACCGTTCAAGCGCTGCTGCAGCAGTTCGAGCCGCCCTTGCTTGACCTCGTGCGGCACCTCGTCTGGCAACGCCGCCGCCGGCGTGCCGGGTCTGCGGCTGTAGAGAAAGCTGAACGACTGGTCGAAACCGACTTCCGCGACCAGATTCATGGTCGCCAGAAAATCCTCATCCGTCTCCCCCGGGAAACCGACGATCAAGTCGGTTGAAATGCAGATATCCGGCCGCACGGCTCGAAGCTTGCGCAGTTTCTGCTTGTACTCGAGCACGGTATGGCCGCGCTTCATGGCGGCAAGGATGCGGTCCGATCCGCTTTGCACCGGCAGGTGCAGGTAGTTGTTGAGCTGCGCAACGTTCGCATACGCCTCGATCAGGCTGTCGTTGAATTCCAAGGGATGCGATGTCGTGAAGCGAATGCGCTCGACGCCCTCGATCGCGGCGACAAAATGGATCAATGTCGACAGATCCGCCGGCGTGCCGTCCGACATCGGCCCGGCGTAGGCGTTGACGTTCTGCCCGAGCAGCGTTATTTCGCGCACGCCCTGCGCCGCCAAGCGTTCGACTTCCGCCAGCACTTGATCGAAAGGGCGGCTGATTTCCTCGCCGCGCGTGTAGGGCACGACGCAAAACGTGCAGTACTTGCTGCAGCCTTCCATGATGGAAACGAAGGCGGTGGCGCCCGTGGTGCGTGCCGCGGGCAACCGATCGAATTTCTCGATTTCCGGAAAACTGACGTCGATTTGCGATCGGCCCGACTCTTTGAGCCCTTGAATCATGGCGGGCAGGCGGTGCAATGTCTGGGGTCCGAACACCAGATCCACGAACGGTGCGCGCGCCGTGATCCCCTCGCCTTCCTGGCTGGCGACGCAACCCCCGACGCCGATCACCACGTGAGGCCGCTGCTGCTTGAGCAACCGCCATTCGCCCAACAACGAGAACACCTTCTCTTGCGCCTTTTCGCGCACCGAGCAGGTGTTGACCAGCAGGACATCCGCTGCGGCCGGGTCGTCGGTGCTCTGCATGCCGTGCGCGGCCTCGAGTACATCCCGCATCTTGCCGGAATCGTATTCGTTCATCTGACAGCCGAACGTTTTTATGTATAAAAGACCGGGCATTTAGAACATGGGCTCACGAGGAAAAGGCCGCTAAGATACTAGGAACCATGGCAATACGCGAAGTTCTCAAAATGGGCGACCCCCGCCTCTTGGCGGTGGCGGAGCCGGTGGCCGAATTCGGCACCCCCGAGCTTGAAAATCTGCTGCAGGATATGCAGGACACCATGCGAAATCTCAATGGGGCGGGGCTCGCGGCGCCGCAAATCGGCGTCGGGTTAAGGGTGGTGATATTCGGTTTCGAAGCGAATCCGCGCTATCCGCAGGCGGATCCGGTGCCCTTTACCGTGCTGATCAACCCCGTCCTGACGCCCATCGGCGAGGCGCAGGACGAGGACTGGGAAGGCTGCCTCTCGGTCCCCGGCATGCGCGGTTTGGTGCCGCGCTATCGCGAGCTGCGCTACCGCGGCTTCGACGCTGCAGGAACGCCGATCGATCGCAGCGTCAGGGACTTTCACGCCCGCGTGGTGCAGCACGAAGTCGATCATCTGGACGGGATTCTGTATCCGCGCCGAATTCGCGACCTCACGCAATTCGGCTTCAATGACGCGTTGTTTCCCGGGGAAGTATTGCAGGACGACTAGAACCGCTTCAGGGACGGTGAGAAGACTCAAGGCACGAAACCACCAGTGCCTTGAGTCTTCTCACCCTTCCTGACGAGACTCGAGCCGATCAACATCACATGCCGCGCTGCCAATCGACCGATGGTGGCCATTCGAGACCCGTCCTACAGCACCGTGACATTGAGCGCCCAATTGAACGTCCTACGGGGATAGGGAGTTTCAAGGCACTGCCCTCTTCCGTGCCTTGAAACTCCCTATGCCCGTAGGACCTGCGAGACGCTCAATTTCACAGTGCCGAAGTACCGGCCTCGAAAAGAATGACGCCTCGTCCCTGCTTGCCGGCGTTCAAATCGGCAAATGCCTGCGGTGCTTCATCGATGGAATAGGTCCGCGTGATCAGTTCATCGAGCTTCAGGCGTCCGCTGCGGTACAAGCCGATCAGCCGGGGAAAATCCAGCTGTGGGCGCGCCCCGCCGTACATGCTGCCCGTCAGGGTCTTCTCCGTGGTGGCGACCTGTTGAGCATTCAAGACGATTTGGTCCTTGGGGTTTGAAATACCCACGATCACCGCGGTGCCGCCGCGGCGCAAGACGCCCCACGCCATTTCCGAAATTTTGCCGACCCCCACGCAATCAAACGCATAGTCGGCGCCGCCGCCGGTCAGTTTGTACAAGTCCTTGGCGGCATTCGCCTGCCCGGTGACGTTGTAGCCGTGAGTCGCACCGAACTGCTTGGCCATCTCGAGCTTCTCATCGCTCGTGTCGACGGCGACGATCATCCCGGCACCGGCAATCGCGCAGCCCTGAATCGCGTTCAGGCCGACGCCGCCGCAGCCGAAGACCACCGCGATGGAGCCGGCCTGGACCTTGGCTGTATTGACGGCGGCGCCGACTCCCGTCATCACGCCGCAGGCGATCAGCGCCGCGCGGTCCAATGGCATGCTGCGGTCGATCTTGACGACATTGCCCATGTGCACGGTGGCGTATTCAGCCATGACGCCGCAGCCGCAGAATACATTGAGGTCCTTGCCTGCTGAATCGCGCGTGCGCACGCTGCCGTCCGGCAAGGTAAACAGCGATTTGATCGACTGCGTGCAAAGTTGCGGCCGGCCGGTCTGGCAATAGTGGCAGTGCCCGCACATGCTCACAAACGAGCTGACCACATGATCGCCGACGGCGTAATTATCAACGCCGTCGCCGACGGCCACGATCACGCCCGCGCCCTCGTGACCTAAGATCAGCGGCAGCGGATATTGAATCGTGCCGTTTGTTGCCGACAGATCGCTGTGGCAAACGCCGCAAGCCGCTATGCGCACCATCACCTCGCCGTGCCGCGGCTCGGCAATTTCAATTTCTTCGACCAGGACTGGCTTGCCGATTTCGCGCGCCAGAACTGCTTTCGCCAATTGAGCCATTGAGTGTTTCCTATTCGCGGGTGAGCGCAGCATAGCGCTGCAAATGCGTATCGCTGTCGCCGAACATCAACTCGGCTGCCGTGAGACGTTTGAACCAATGGCTGACGATGAGTTCATCGGTCATTCCCATCCCGCCGTGCAGCTGCACGGCCTGTTGCGCCACGAAGCGCGAAGATTGGCCGACGACGGCTTTGGCCGCCGACAGCGCGCGCCGTCGCTCGGCCAGATGGTCGTCGGTGCAGCGCAGAGCGGCCAGGTAGCTCATGGATCGGGCCTGCTCCAAATGAATCAGCATGTCGGCGATGCGATGCTGAAGTGCTTGAAATTGGCCGATGGGGACACCGAATTGCCGGCGCGACTGCACGTAGGCAACCGTGGCGTCGACCAGAGCCTGCATGACGCCGACCGCTTCAGCGCAGAGCGCAGCAAGCCCGATATCGAGCGCGGCCTCGATCGGTGCCAGTGCTGCGCCTTCGTCGCCGAGCCGGCCGCTCGCCGGCACTTTCACGTCCTTCAAGTACACCTCGGCGGCACGCTGGCCGTCGATGGTCGGATAGGAATCGAGGGTGAGGCCTTGGGCGTCGCGGGAAATCCGAAACAGGGACACACCTTCGGCGTCGTTGGACTTCCCGGACGTGCGCGCCGAGACCAACAATGTGTCGGCGGCGGCGGCATGCATCACCACGGCCTTGTGGCCGTTCAGCGTGTAGCCGTCGCCGGACTTGCCCGCCTGTGTCGTGACCCACTGAGACTCGAAACGTGAATCCGGCTCGTAGTGCGCCAGCACGCTGATCGCATCGCCGGTCGCCATCTGGGTCAAGAGCTCCGCGGCCTTAAGGTCCGCCGGGAATGAGCGAAGCACCGCCGTCGCAATCACGGCGCTGCTCAAGAATGGCTCGAGTAACAGGCTGCGACCGCAGGTACCCATGACGCTCAAGGTTTCGAGCGGACCAAATCCCAGTCCACCCTGTTCCACGGGCACGTTGAGTGCGAGCAGCCCTAAGTCCGCCAGTCCTTTCCAGGCCGCTTTGTCCCAACCCGCGGCGGAGGCGACGAGCGCCCGGAATTTCTCAAACGTGTATTGATCGCCCAGAAAGCGATCAACCGTGTCGTGCAGCTGCTGCTGCTCCTCGCTGAATTCGAAGTTCATGCGGTTCTCTTACAGACCAACGATCATCTTGGAAATGATGTTTTTCTGTATTTCGTTGGTGCCGCCAAAAATCGACAGCTTGCGCTGATTCATATATGCCGCCGCCAGCGTGGAGGCGTATCTCGGGCCGGGCGGCTCGCGCGTCGGATCCGATTGCCAACCCGCCTCCATCGCTTCGCGACGAAACGGCAGGGCATACGGGCCGACAGCGCGCATCAGCAGTTCAGAGATCCGCTGTGCGATTTCGGTGCCGCGGATCTTGAGAATGGATGCCTGGGGTCCCGGCGCCTTCGAACCGCGCTCGCCCGAGAGCACGCGCAGATTGGTGATTTCCAGCGCCCACAGATCGACCTCAACCTGCGCAATGTCGGCGGCAAACAGCGGATCCTCGATGAGGGGCCGGCCGTTTTTTCGCTCCGCCCCCGCGATGCGCTTCAAGCGCGCCAATTCGCGCTTCGCGCCGCCGATCCCCGCAATGTTGGTGCGCTCGTGGCCGAGCAAGAACTTGGCATAGGTCCAGCCCTTGTTTTCATCGCCGACGCGATTTTCGACCGGCACCTGCACATTCTCGAACCAGATCTCGTTGACCTCATGGCCGCCATCCAGCAGCGTGATCGGCCGGACAGTGATTCCCGCACTCTTCATATCGATCAATAGAAAACTGATGCCCGATTGCTGCTTGGCGGCGATGTCGGTGCGCACCAGGCAAAAAATCCAGTCGGCGTACTGCCCCAGCGTGTTCCAGGTCTTCTGGCCGTTGACCACGTAATGTTTCCCTTCGAGAACCGCACGCGTCTTGAGCGAGGCCAGGTCGGAGCCGGCGCCGGGCTCGGAATAGCCCTGGCACCACCATTCCGAACCTGAGCTGATGGGTGGAAGGAATCGTTGCTGCTGCGCGGCATTGCCGAAGGCCATGATCACGGGCGCGACCATTTTGGTCCCGAAGGGAATCAGTCGGGGGGCGCCGGCCAGGGCCGTCTCTTCCTCGAAAATATATTGCTGCACGGAATTCCAGCCAGGACCGCCGAATTCCTTTGGCCAGCTGACCCCGCCCCAGCCGCGCTCGTGCAGCGTGCGCTGCCACAGCACATGGTCATCACGGCTCAACTCGAAGCCGTTCAGGACCTTTTCGCGGATAGGCGCCGGCAGCTTCTCCCGAAGAAAGGCTCGCACTTCCTCGCGAAAGGCCTGTTCAGCTTCGGTGAATTCTAGACGCATGGAGAAATTCCGTTTAAGTTCTGTTCTGCAGAACAGAATTCAGTTCTGAAATGATGCAAAATTATGGGGACGGCGGTTGGGGGTTGTCAATGATGCTGGGTAAGAAGCCGAACATTTCCGCGGTCACCGCGGCCGCCAAAGGCGACCGTCATTTCGTCAATGCCCTTGGGCGTGGGCTCGAAGTGCTGGCCTGCTTCCGACACGGCGATCGCATGCTCGGAAACCAAGATCTCGCCCGCGCCTGCGGTCTGCCGAAATCCACCATCTCGCGTCTGACCAACACCCTGACCAAATTGGGATACCTGGTCTACGTGGAGGAGAGCGCCAAGTACAGCCTGGGTATTGCGACCTTAAGTCTGGGCAGCGCCATGCTGGCGCGCTTGGACATCCGCAAACTTGCCCACCCTCGAATGCAAGAGTTGGCCGAGTTCGGCCAATGCATGGTGAGCTTGGGAACGCGCGATCGGTTGTCCATGCTGTACATCGATGTGGTGCGCGGCTCGGGCGCCGTTACCTTGAGCCTGGATATGGGCGCGCGAATTCAAATCGCGACCTCCGCGATGGGCCGCGCGTACATCACGGCCGTGTCCGAAACGGAAAGAACCGAAATCATGGATCGGGTTCGCGAGCTGGTTCCCGATGATCGCTGGCAGGAGATCAAGGCGGGTATCGACCGCGCCATGAGCGACATCCGGGAACTCGGCGTGTGCTGCTCGTTCGGCGAATGGCAAAAGGATGTCAACGGCATTGCCGTGCCCGTGCGTCCCGGCGGCGGTCTGCCTCCGATGCCGATCAATTGCGGCGCACCGGCCTACATGGTTTCGAAGGATTTCTTGCTGGAGAAGGTGCGGCCGAAATTGATCGCGCTCGCCAACGATTTGGAAACCTCGCTCGGGACCTTAAGCTGATCGCTCAACGCGCTTGAGCGCAATTGTCGATGATGGCCGCGGCGATTTGCGGAATCAGGCTCTGCGGCAAATTGTGCCCCATCCCTTCCAGGATCATGAGTTTGCTGCCGGCGATGCCGCGATGCAGTTGCTCCGAACGGCGCGGCGGAATGAGCGGATCATTCTTGCCATGAATGATCAACGTCGGCACGTGAATGCGGTGCAAGTCCGCCTTGAGGCTGCCCGTCGCCAGCGCCGCCAGCATTTGACGGCGCGAGCCTTGAGAATCCGCGGAGCGCTCGACGCTGAGTCTCGCCATTTCGTGCAGCGTCGACTCGGCTAACGGTTGACCGGGACCGGCGATGACCCGGTAGGTGTGCATTCGCATGCGGATCAGGTCTTCCGCCGTGGCATTGTCGGGAGCGCGCGCCATCAAAACCTCGCGCGCCGCCGGGGTCGAATCCCAGGGAGGCGGCGCACCCGGGCTCGACATGATCGTCGTCAGCGTCGCCACGCGCGCCGCGTGCCGCGACGCCAGCAGCTGACCGATCATGCCGCCGAGCGAGGCTCCGACCACGTGGGCTCGATCGATCTTCAATGCATCCAGCAGGCCCACCGCATCTTGAGCCATGTCCTCGAGACGGTACGGCGACTTGACGGGAAGGTGCAGCAGGCGGCGCAGGATGGCGGCGCGCGCGTCCGGCACACCGCTCGATTCGAATTTTGTCGACAGACCCACGTCGCGATTGTCGTAGCGGATCACCCGGTAACCAGCGACCGACAGCCGTCGGCAGAAATCCATCGGCCACGCGATCAGCTGTGTTCCCAAGCCCATGATCAACAGGATCGTGCCCTTGTCGGGCGCGCCGAATTCTTCGATTTCAAGTGTGAGCGCGGCGTCGCCGCTGCGGATTGGGAGCTGCACCGCTAAGGCGAAGAGTTAGGCCAGAGTCTCGGTCGAGGGGACGATTCCCGCACGCCAATCGGACGGCGACTGACCCGTCCAGCGGCGAAAGGCTCGGGCAAAGCAGCTACCAGCGGAGAACCCCAGCAGGTACGTGACTTCGCTGATGGAGTGCCGCGGCGCGCTCAGGTAAGCGAGAGCCAGTGCGTGGCGCGTTTCGTCGAGAATTTCCTTGTACGTCGTGCCGCACTCACCCAGCTTGCGCTGCAAGGTGCGCGGGCTCACATTGAGGACTTCGGCGATGTCCTCTTGGGACGGTTCGCCGTGCGCCAGGCGCTGCGTCAACACTTCGCGCACCCGCACCACGATGTTGTCACGCTCGAGTTGCGACAGATACTGCAAGGCGATGGCATCGTTGTGCCGCGCCAGCTCCGGATTACCGCCGTCCAGACGCCGCTCCACGCTTTCTCGATCGAACACCAACCGGGTTTGCGGCGCATCGAACACCAGCGGCGCGCGCAGCAGGTTCACGAAATCGTCGAGCTTCGCCGGCTGTGAGCGGCGAAATTCAATGCGCAACGGCGAATATTCCCGCCCGATCAGCGAACGGCACATCCGCAAATACAGTCCGACCACTGCGTCGATGGGCGCGTCGCCCAGGTCGGTGGTCGGTGAAATGATGAAGTGATATTCGGAGCCGCGCAGATAGAACTGATAGTCCACCGCATCGCTGACGATATGGCAGTAGCGCTGTGCCCTTTCGAACGCCTCTTTCAGCGTGGAGCTCGCGGACATGCCGTAGCTCATGGCGTGAAAGCTGGTGGGCCTGATGTAGCTCGCCACTTTCAGTCCGAAGCCCGGATCGCCGGTGGCGGCGAGCGCGATTTTCCACAGCCGCAGGCTGTAGGTTACGGGACAGCGGGCGGTCGGGCAGTCGAGCGCCTTCCGGTCCAATCCCGCTTCGGCAAGCAGCGCCTCGCTATCGCAACCCGCGGCATCCAGCGCGCGGCAAATAGCCTTGACCCAGGTGCAGAGAGTGGTCTTGCCGCTGCTCGAATCGGCCGCCGGTGTCTGCACTGCTTTCGCGCCCAAGTCGCCTCCCACAGCTAGGAGCCTGTCTGAGTATTCAACGAAGGCTCCTAGAACGGAATATCGTCGTCGAATTCCTCTTTGCCGCCGGCCGGCGCCGGTGACTGATCATAATCATCCCGCGGCGGTGCACTTGCGCTCGGGGCCCTTTCGCCTCCGCCTGCGCCGCCGCCACCACCGCCGCTACCGCCACCGCCTGCACGGCCGCCCAGCATCTGCATGTTATCGGCGATGATTTCCGTGGTAAATCGGTCGTTGCCCTGCTTGTCCTGCCACTTGCGGGTTCGCAACTTACCCTCGACGAACACCTGGGAGCCTTTGCGCAGGTACTCGGCGGCGATTTCGCCCAAACGGCCGAATAGCGCGATGCTGTGCCATTCGGTACGTTCCTGTTGGGCCCCGGAAGCCTTGTCCTTCCAGGATTCGCTGGTGGCGATCCGAATATTGGTCACCGTCATTCCGCTCGGCATGGACCGGGTTTCCGGGTCGGCGCCTAGGTTTCCGACCAGAATCACCTTATTTACACCGCGTGCCATGTCCTTCCCTCCGCCTCTATTCAGTGCCGCACATTGTACACGGCGAACCAAGCCCCAATATTGCCCTTGAGGCGCGTGATAACACAGAAATTAGGCGCCTCGACGGGGACCCTTTGGGTCGTTTTACCGGCGCTTGACGCGGCGCGTATAGTAATCGGTTAGATGCAAAATATCCGAATCCGGGGAGCCCGGACCCACAACTTGAAGAATATCGATCTCGACCTGCCGCGGGATCGATTGATCGTGTTCACCGGACTCTCGGGTTCGGGCAAGTCCTCCCTGGCCTTCGACACCATCTACGCCGAAGGACAGCGGCGTTATGTGGAATCCCTGTCCACCTACGCACGTCAATTCCTGTCGATGATGGAAAAGCCCGACGTCGACACCATCGAAGGGCTGTCGCCGGCCATTTCCATCGAGCAGAAATCGACGTCCCACAATCCGCGCTCCACCGTCGGTACGGTCACGGAAATCCATGACTATTTGCGCCTGCTGTTCGCGCGCGCCGGTACGCCCCGCTGTCCGGATCACCACATCGACCTGGCCGCGCAGACGGTCAGCCAGATGGTGGACACCGTGCTTGCGCATCCGGAGGGCACCGCCCTCATGCTGCTGGCGCCGGCGATCGCGGAGCGCAAAGGCGAACACGCCGAACTCATCGAGGAGCTTCAGGCGGGCGGCTTTGTGCGCGCTCGTATCGACGGAAAAGTGGTCGAACTCGATCAGGCGCCGAAGCTCGACGTGCGCCGCAAACACACCGTTGAAGCCATTGTCGATCGATTCAAGGTGCGGCCCGACTTGGGTCAGCGCTTGGCCGAATCTTTCGAGACCGCCTTGCGTTTGGGTCAAGGCGTCGCGCGAATCGCCTACATGGACGATCCGGAGCGCGCGGAGCTGGTGTTCTCCGATAAATTCGCCTGCCCGATCTGCAATTATTCCCTGAGCGAGCTCGAACCGCGGCTCTTCTCGTTCAACAGTCCCATCGGTGCCTGCCCCACGTGCGACGGACTCGGCACCCAGGAATTCTTTGATCCCGCCAAGATCGTCGCGAATCCGCATTTGTCGCTGGCGGGCGGCGCGGTGCGCGGCTGGGATCGGCGCAACGCCTATTATTTTCAGTTGATCCAGTCGCTGGCACGCTATTCGAAATTTGACATCGAGGCGCCCTTCGAGAGCCTGCCGCAGAAGATCAAGGATCTGGTGCTGTTCGGCAGCGCCGATGAACAGATCGAGTTCAAATATCTGGATGGCAAGGGCGGCACGATGTCGCGCAGACATACCTTCGAGGGCATCGTCAGGAATCTGGAGCGGCGCTACAACGAAACGGAATCGGTGGCGGTACGCGAGGAGCTCGCCAAGTACCGCTCCTCCAGGCCCTGTCCTGATTGCCTGGGCACTCGGCTGAACCGCGCGGCGAGAAACGTTTTCGTCGACGGCAAAAGCGTCCCGGATATTTCGGCCTTCTCGGTACTGCGCGCGCTGGAGTTCTTCGGCAAGCTCAAACTGCCGGGCTGGCGCGGCGAAATCGCCGTCAAGATCGTCAAAGAAATCAATGACCGCTTGGGATTCCTGGGCAACGTCGGGTTGGGATATCTGACGCTCAATCGCAGTGCCGACACGCTGTCCGGCGGCGAAGCGCAGCGCATCCGTCTCGCCAGCCAAATCGGTTCCGGATTGGTCGGCGTGATGTACATTCTCGATGAGCCGTCGATTGGTTTGCACCAGCGCGACAACCAGCGCCTGCTCGACACGCTGGTGAACCTGCGCGACCTGGGCAACACAGTGATCGTGGTCGAGCATGATGAGGACGCGATACGCCAGGCCGACTACGTGGTCGATTTGGGACCCGGCGCCGGCGTACATGGCGGCAACATCGTGGCGCAAGGCACCGCAGCCGAAGTGGCCGCGCACCCCGATTCCATCACCGGTCAGTACTTGAGCGGCCGCCGCCGCATTGAAATCCCGGGCCTCCGGCACGTTCCGGATCCGAAACGCATGCTGCGCGTGCTCGGCGCGACCGCGAACAACTTGAAAAAAGTCACGGCGGAATTTCCATTGGGGTTGATGACCTGCGTCACGGGCGTATCGGGCTCCGGCAAGTCAACCCTGATCAACGACACGCTGTTTCGCGCCGTCGCAACGCAATTGAACCACGCATCGGCCGGTACCGCGCACTTCGACCGGATCGAGGGCCTCGAGCACATCGACCGGGTGATCGAAATCGACCAGAGTCCGATCGGCCGCACGCCGCGCTCCAATCCGGCCACCTATACCGGCTTGTTCGCGCCCATTCGTGAGATTTTTGCGGCCGTGCCTGAGTCCCGCGCGCGCGGGTATGAAGCCGGCCGGTTCAGTTTCAACGTGAAGGGTGGCCGTTGCGAGGCATGCCAGGGCGACGGGGTCATCAAAGTCGAAATGCATTTTCTGGCTGACGTGTACGTACCCTGCGACGTCTGCAAGGGCAAGCGCTACAACCGCGAGACCTTGGAAATTCGTTTCAAGGGCAAGAACATTCAAGAGGTCCTGGACATGACCGTCGAGGATGCGCTGCCGTTTTTCTCGGCGGTCCCCACCGTGCAGCCCAAGCTCAAGACGCTGCTCGATGTCGGCTTATCCTATGTGCGCCTGGGTCAAAGCGCGACCACGCTGTCCGGCGGCGAGGCGCAGCGCGTCAAGCTGTCGAAGGAACTCTCGAAGCGCGCCACCGGACGCACGCTGTATATTCTCGATGAACCGACCACGGGCTTGCATTTCGCCGATATCGCGCAGCTGCTCGTGGTGCTGCAGCGTCTGCGCGACGAGGGCAACACGGTCATCGTGATCGAGCACAACTTGGATGTCATCAAGACGGCGGATTGGGTCGTGGACCTAGGGCCCGAGGGCGGCGATAACGGCGGCCGCATCATTGCCGTGGGCACACCGGAACAAGTCGCAGCCAACAAATCCTCGTATACCGGACACTACCTGCGTGCAACTCTTGCCGCACCGAGCAGTTTCGAGCGCAAACGCGCATGAACGCCGGGGCCAATCCCAGGAGCCTGACTGGGTGCGCGTGACCGGTCAGCTCGCGCCGCTTCCCGGCATCCTGATCGGGGCATTGGGCGGCGCGATTTATTGGCTGGCGGTGCAAATCTGGCCCTCGAGCGTGGCGGTGATATTGTCGATGGCCGCCACGGCGGCGCTGACCACTGATTTTCGCGCGCTGCCGGCGACGCGGGTCGACGTGATGAGCCGCCTGCTGTGCCTCCTCATCAAATACAACGCGCTCATGGCGCTGTCCGCCGCCAAGCTGCCCTTTGCGGTCCCCGCCAATGTTCCGCTGGCACTGATCATGATTTGCGGATACGGCGCCAGCTTCGCCTTGTTGGTGTTCACCATGGCCACGTGGCCTGGGAAATCCACGCCGAAAATCGGCCATGGAGCGCTGGCACTCGCCCTGCTGATTGGGTTCGCACCCGCCGCACTGCTCGGCGTTCCGGGCCTCGTGGGGTTGGCCGCCGCCATCGTCGCCGCGATGACCCTCATCGCCTTCCTCCGGTACCGGAAAATCAGCGGATCTGACGACACGCTCGATCTGACGCAGCTGATCACGGAGGCCTGTTTCTATTTGGGCGCGTTGGCGAGCTGGAGGTACGTATGAGCCGTGCGGTCGCCGGACTGGCACGGGCTGCACTGCCGATATTGACGCGTCTTGATCCCGAGGTCGCCCATGACTTGGGATTGGCAGCCTTGAAGGCCGTCCGGCCGCTGTGGCCGCCGATACAATTCCCGGCACCGCTCGCGGTGAGTTGCTTTGGCCTTCAGTTTTCCCATCCCGTAGGATTGGCAGCGGGATTCGACAAGAACGGCGACTACTTGGACGCGCTGGGCGCGCTGGGTTTCAGCCACATTGAATTGGGCACGGTGACGCCGCGGGCGCAGCCGGGCAACCCGAAGCCCCGCATGTTCAGGATTTCCGGCAGTTGCGCGCTGATCAACCGCATGGGCTTCAACAATAAAGGCGTCGATCATCTGGTTGACCGTCTCGCCGTCAGCCGCTACCGCGGCATTCGCGGCATCAGTATCGGTAAGAATTTTGATACGCCCATCGAAAAAGCACAGGACGACTACCTCGCCTGTCTGCGCAAGGTCTATGAGCACGCCGATTACATCGCGGTGAATGTGTCCTCGCCCAATACCGAGCGCCTGCGCGAACTGCAAGCCCGTGATGGGCTGCAGCGCATTCTCGGCACGCTGCTCGAGGAGCGTCTCACCCTGCAGCAACGCTTTGCCAAACGCGTGCCGCTTCTGATCAAAGTGGCGCCGGACTTGAGTTCAGAGCAGATCTCCGCGCTCGCGCAAGAAGTGCGCTCGGTGCAGCTCGACGGCGTCATCGCCACCAACACCTCGACGGATCTGAGCCTGCTCGATTCGCCGCCCGCCGAGCAGCAGCGCGGCGGGTTGAGCGGCGCACCGCTGCATCCTTTGTCCGTGAAGCTCATATCGCAATTGCGCGCCGAACTCGGTGCGGCTTTTCCCATCATCGGCGTCGGCGGTATCGTCACCGGGGAGCAAGCCTGCGAAACCTTGCGCGCCGGGGCGAACCTGTTGCAGGTTTATACGGGCTTCGCGTATCGAGGTCCGGCATTGCTGGACGAAATTTTGCGTGCGCTGCCCGCATGATTGACCCGCAGACCGTCGAGCAGTATCAGCGCGACGGCGCGGTGTGCATTCGCCGGCTGTTCCGGCCGGAGGAAATCGACACGCTGCAGATGGGCATCGACCAAAACCTTGCCGCCTTGAGTCCGCGCGCCATCGTCGCCAGCACGCCGAGCGATCCGGGGCACTTCGTCGAGGACTTCTGCAACTGGCAGGACAATGCGCACTACCGCCGCTTTATCTTCGACTCGCCCCTGGCCGAAACCGCCGCAAACCTCATGCGCAGCACCACCGCGCGTCTGTACCACGACCACATGCTCACCAAGGAGGCCAGGACGCGGCAGGTGACCCCTTGGCATCAAGATCAGCCTTACTACAACATCGAGGGCCGGCAGAACGTGAGTTTTTGGATTCCGGTCGATCCCGTGAATCGCGAATCCACGCTGCAACTCGTGGCCGGAACGCATTTGGGACCATGGCTGATGCCGCGCACCTTCATGGACGCCGAAGCGAAATGGTTTCCGGAGGGCTCGCTGGCCGAGCTGCCCGATATCGATGCGTCGCCCGACAAATATCGCACTCTCGGCTGGGAGATGCAGCCGGGCGATGCCGTCTGCTTTCACATGCTAATGCTGCACGGCGCGCGCGGCGTCACCGGCGCGCAGCGGCGCCGGGTGTTTTCCGTGCGGTTTCTCGGCGATGATATCCGGCATGCGCCGCGCCGCTGGAAAACATCGCCGGATTTCCCGGGCCTGGCCGACGAATTGGCTCCGGGCGCGCCCATGAATCACCCTCTGTTCCCGGTCCTATGGAATTCGCAGCCATGAGTAAGGCCCCCTGGATTGCATTCGCCTCGCTGCTGCTGTTCGCGGTGGTCTTTTTCTCGACCACGGTGTCGAGTCTGCCGGCGCTGGTGGCCTCTCACTTCGACGGTGCGGGATTCCCTAGCGCACACATGGCCCACGAGTTCTACATCAAATTCATTTTTGGGATGGGCGTCGGATTTCCGATGGCCATGGTGGCGCTGTTGACGTTGATCTACTCCAAAGCCAGCGACATGAAACTGCCGAACCGCGAGTACTGGCTGGCGCCGGAGCGCATCGCGCAGACGCGATCGTTGCTCGTGTCGCACGGTGTGTGGTTCGGCTGTCTCATGGTCGCCATGGTTTGCTACGTCCACTGGCTGGAATTGGCGGCACATCGCGAAATGCCGCCGCATTTGTCCAATCGGTGGGTCGGCGTCGGGCTGCTGGTTTTTTTCGCGATCACCGGCGTCTGGATCATCAAGCTGCTGCGCGCCTTCCGCACGCCGCCGACCATCACCTAGGTTTTTAGGATTGCCGTCAGCGTAATCTCGGGAACGCTGGCCAAGGCCTTGGACAAGGGACAATCCTGTTTTGCCTTGGCGGCGAGCTTTTGGAAAGTCGCCTCGTCAATGCCCGGTACGCTGGCCTCGAGCCGCAGGCCGATATGCTCGATCGAGTAACCCCCGCCCTTCAGCATCAATCGCACCGCGGCCTGCGTGTCGACAGCGGTGGTGGAGAAACCTGCCGCGTCGCAGGCGAAAGAGAAGGCCATGGTGAAACAGGCCGCATGCGCCGCCGCCAGCAGCTCCTCGGGATTGGTGCCGCGCTTGTCATCCTCGAAACGGCTCGCAAAGCCGTACGGGTAAGATTTCAACGCCTCGGTTTGCGTGCTGATCTTGCCGACGCCCTGCTTGCCCCGCCCTTCCCAATGCACCGTCGCGCTTTTGTCGCTCATGAAAGTCTCCAAAATAAGTTGTGAACGTTATCGATCCGGATCGTTCCGCAATGGATCATTGATGCGGCAGCGGAATGAATTCCGTTTCGCCGGGTACCGGCGCAAATTGACGATTGGCCCAGCGCTCCTTGGCACGTTCGATGCGGTCCTGCGAGGAAGCCACGAAATTCCACCAAATGAAGCGCGCCGTCGGGAAGCGCCTGCCTCCGAGCAGCATGGCGCGGGTTTCGCCGTGGGCGCGAAGACTGACTTTTGCGCCGGGAGTGAGTACGGCGAGCTGCCCCTCTGTAAATTTTTCAGCGCCGATCGCGAGTTCGCCGTGCACCACATACACAGCACGCTCATCGTGCTCGCCGGGTACCTCGAGGACTGCGTCCGGCGCGAACTGCGCGTGAACATAGAGGGTTGGCCACACGGTTGCAACGGGAGAACGCAACCCCAACGCCTCGCCCGCCACCACCGACAGCGTCACCCCGTCCAGCACCCGCTGCGGAATGACACCGGCCGGATAGTGGGTGAAACTCGGCTCGACGTCTTCATGCCCGTCCGGCAACGCCACCCAACTCTGGATGCCATGAATCATCTCGCCCGCCGCGCGCGCCAGTCGAGGCGTGCGCTCCGAATGGGCGATCCCCTGCCCGGCCGTCATCCAGTTCACATCGCCGGGACGGATTTCACGCACATTGCCGAGGCTGTCGCGATGTTCGAGCGAGCCCGAAAACAGATACGTCACCGTGGCCAGTGCAATGTGCGGATGCGGCCGAACGTCGATGCCCTGTCCCGGATCGAATTGAGTGGGTCCCATATGGTCAAAAAAGATGAAAGGGCCCACCATGGCGCGGCCTTCAGCGGGCAGGACTCGGCGGACGACGAAACCGCCGCCCAGATCGCGTTGGCGCGCATTGACCAAGTGTAAAATTGCCATAGACCGTAAGCTTAAGAGTTGATTCGACCATTATGGCATTTGAGACCGCCCGGACTTCGGGGTTCATTGTCGTCAAACACGGACATGGACTGTTGATTCTAGAGCAGATGATATGTTCGTATGATGGCAATAGAAGCAAGTCCTGAGGTCTGGAGGCAGAGGATGACCGAGACCGACATCTGGACGAAGTGGGAAAGCCAGATTGTCAACGGAGTCTTTCCCCTGCGCCGCTTTTTGGGCAGGTCGAACCACAGCGTCGTGTTCCTCACTGAATGCCGCGCGCAAAACCTGCCCAATGCCGCGATCAAAATCATTCCTGCCGATCCTGCGTTGGCGGAGGCCCAGCTTTCGAGATGGCGCAGTGCTGCGGCCCTGTCCCACCCATATTTGATCCGGTTGCTCGACTCCGGCCGCTGCAAGCTCGGCGGCCACCCGTTCCTGTTTGTCGTCACGGAATATGCGGAGCAGAATCTTGCGCAGATTCTTCCGCATCGCGCACTGACCGCCGACGAGGTACGGGAATTGCTGGGTCCCACCCTCGATGCCTTGGGGTTCCTGCACGGCAAGAATTTGGTGCATGGCCAGCTGAAACCTCCCAACTTCCTGGTCGTCAACGATCAGCTCAAATTGTCGAGCGATGGCGTCAGGGCGTTTCGCGAGCCTGCGGCAGCCCTCGCCAGGCCATCGCTGTACGATGCGCCGGAAGCCAAGAGCGGCGGCATCACTGCCACAGGAGACGTCTGGAGTCTCGGCGCGACCTTGATCGAGGCCATGACCCAGCACCCGCCTTCGACCGACAAGCAATTGGACATTGCACTGTTGCCCGCGACCTTTCCAGCGGCCCTGGCGGACAAGGTGTGGCGATGCCTGAGCCGCGACCCTGCCGACCGCCCCACCCTGGCCGACTTGCGCAATCAAATCAGCCCTACGCCTGATGCGCCGGCAGTCCCAAACACGACAGCGCCCGCGATGGCGGCCGCGACAACGACGGCGTCCCCGACAGCACCCGCGCCGCCGATGGCGACGGCACCCACGGCAGCGGCGGCCGCGCCTGTGAAGGCTCGTGAGCCGAATGCACCCGCCGCGTCGCGCCGGACTGCGTCATTTCCGGCGTGGCTCACGCCGCCCGTGATCGCGCGGGCAGTGGCGGCCGGGCTCCTCGGTGTGATCCTGCTATGGATCGGCATCCGGGCATTTCGCAGTCACCCCGCGTCACCGCCCCCTGTCGCACTATTGCCGGTGCCGCAGAGCCCGGCGCCAGTGGCGCAGAGCCCAACCACGCCGCCGAGCACGGCTTCCGCGGTGGTGCACGAAGAGATACCGGCGGTTTCGCGCGGTGCACGCGCATCGGTACGGGGACAGATCAAGGTCGTGGTTCGAGTGACCGTTGACCGTGCGGGAAATGTCATCGCCGAGAATCTCGAGGCACGCGGTTCAAGCCGGTATTTTGCGCGCGTGGCAATGGAGGCCGCGAAGCGGTGGAAATTTGCGCCCGCAGACAATCAGTCCCCACGCGAGTGGTTGCTGCAGTTCGAGTTCAGCCGCGACGGCGCCACGGCTCACGCGGTACCGCGCGCCAAGCCGTGAGGCGCTAGCCCGCCGGTGTGGTGAGCGCCTTCAGGAACAGATAGTAAAATTCCACGCCGGTATAGTAGGCGTCCATTTTCACGCGCTCGTCCCTGCCATGCGCCCGGTCGTCGGCACGTTCGACCGCCACTCCATTGATACCGTAGCTCGGTATTCCCGCGTTCATGGTGTAGATGCTGTCGGATGCGCCGGCTTCCATAACCGGCAACACGACGAAGCCCGGCCATAACTTGGCGGCAACGCTGCGCAGCGAATTCATGACATCATCGCGCAGCGGCGGCGGTGCCATGGCTTTGCGGTCCGAGCCATGATCGGTCACTTCGCCGGTGTCGCTGCGATACCGAATCGTGAGTTTCGGGTCGTCGAAGAGCTTGACCAGCTGCCCGCGAATTTCCTCCTGCGAGTGGCCGGGGAAAATGCGGCAGTTCACGTTGGCTTCGGCCCGACCCGGCAGGGCATTGGGCGCATGACCGCCGCTCAACATGGTCGCCACGCAGGTGGTGCGCATGACCGAGTTCACGTGGGTGTCCTGCGACAGCCGCTCGACCGCCTTCGCATCGGGCGGCTCGCCCAAGATGGCGCGCAGGTCAGCAGCTCTCTGGCCGGTCTCGATCTTGGCCATTTGCGCGAAGTATTCGCGCGAAACGGCATTGAGTTCGAAGGGAAATGAGTACTTCTGCAGCTTCGAGAGCGCATTGGCCACGTGGTAGATCGCATTGTCAGGCGTCGGCAGCGAGCTGTGGCCGCCGGGATTTGTGGCGAGCACCTGAAAGTCCCCGTAGAGTTTTTCGGTGGCCTCGAAGCCGACAATCTGCGGCTCGTCCGGCCTCACGCTGCCGGAGTCGGGGTTCAATGCAAATTCCGCATCGACGAGCTCGCGATGATTCTTGAGGAGCCAGTCGACGCCATTGGATTTGCCGTTCTCTTCGTCCGCCGTCAGCGCCAGAATGATGTCGCGGTCGGGAACAAATCCCTCCTTTCTCAAGCGAATGAAGTCAGTCACCGCGATGGCAACGCTGTCCTTCATGTCCTGTGTGCCGCGGCCGTAGAAGTAGCCATCCTTCTCGACGAACTGGAAGGGGTCCGTGGTCCAATCCTCGCGTTTTGCCTCGACGACGTCCGTATGCGCGATGATCAGGACCGGCTTGAGCTTTGACCCGGGCTTGCCGCGGTAGCGCGCAACCATGTTGCCCTTGCGATCGTTGGGGCCCAGCACGACCACGTCGGCTTTGGAGAATCCAGCGTCGAGCAGGCGCTGCGCCATTGCTTGCGCGGCCACGGTCGTGCTGCCCACGGAGTCCGTGGTATTGATCTCGATGAGTTGCTTGAAAATGTCATGCGCATTCTTGCGCGTGACGGCATCTTCTGCCGCTGAGGCAGGCGCGGCAGCTTGCGCGCACAAGCCAAAAATGATTGCGGCCAGGCCGCAGACGGCGATGCGATGTTTCAGAGGTGTTCTCCCCGATGGACCTAGGAATTGGACCTTAGGACCCATGCTATCGTATGCGGCGTTTGGACGTGTGGCGATGGAGACCGCGAATGGCTAGGAAGACGACTCGCAAGGTGAGCCGAACGACGGCGGAATCTGCTGTACGAACCCTGCTGCGCTACGCGGGAGACGACCCGGACCGCGAGGGGCTGCGCGACACGCCGAAGCGGATCGTGAATGCCTATAGCGACTGGTTTTCAGGCTATTCCATCGACCCCGGGGCGTACCTGCGCCGCACCTTCGAAGAAGTCGAAGGCTACGATGAAATGGTCGTATTGCGCGATATCTCGTTCGAATCGTTCTGTGAGCACCACATGGCGCCCATCATCGGCCGGGCGCACGTCGGGTATCTGCCCAGCGACCGAGTGGTCGGTATCAGCAAGCTGGCGCGCGTCGTCGACGGCTACGCACGCCGTTTCCAGGTTCAGGAAAAGCTCACCGCGCAAATTGCCGGATGCATCAACGAGGTGCTGAAGCCGAGGGGCGTGGGCGTCGTCATCGACGCGGTTCACCAATGCATGACCACGCGCGGGGTGCACAAACGCGGCGTCTCCATGGTCACGAGCAAGATGCTCGGCACCTTTCGCGCGGATGCGAGCACGCGTGCGGAGTTCCTGCGTTTTATCGCCATTGAAGGCAGCAACCAGCGCTAATACTTCGGCCCAGTGATATTGACCGGTTGATGTAGCGCGCCAGGGAGGCTGAGAAGACTCAAGGCACGAAGGCAGCAGTGCCTTGAGTCTTCTCACCTTCCTGACGAGAACTCGAGCCGATTAATATCACAACGCCGGCATTGCCAGCGGGTGCTGGGCGACAACGAACCTCGTTCCCCGGTAGTGTGAGTTTGAGCGACCCGTCTTAGAGCTCTAGGGCGATAGAAAGCTTCGAAGCACTGCGTTCTTCCGTGCCTCGAAGCTTTCTATCACCCTGGAACCTGCCACACCGCTCAAATTCACAGTGCCGCGGTACTAGGTTCTCGGCGGCGGTACCTTGGGCAACGGCCGCACGGGCACCAGCTCGACCGAGAAGCTGTACTTGTGCCGCTCTCCGGGTTGAAGCGCGCCCACGCCGACGACCTGCCGCGTGATTTTTTCACCCTTTTCGTTGCTGATCGCGATCACCACGCAATACTCACACTGTTCGCCGCGCGCCGGGTGATGAATCGTACCCTCGATGCGCATGGCGGAAACCGCTTGAGTCTGCGGCTCTGCGTTGACGGTATTGAAACGCAGGTGGTGATGGCAGCCCGGGCATATGTTCGCACTTTGTAAAACCGTGGCCTTACAGTGCGGACATACCCGGGTCGCGCCGAGGGTGCTCTGGCGAGCGACGCTCATCCTAGCTGCCGTTGCTGACCAAGCCCTTGATCTTGCCCTTCTCGTCTTCCCAACCAAACTCCACATGTCCGCGCATGCGTGAACCGGCTGCGACCGTGATGGATCCAGCCTTCACGTCGCCGACGATGACGCCGCCCTCGAGCACATCGACCCGCTTGGCGGATTCGATATTGCCCTGCAGTTCGCCACCGACGACCACGATGCCGGCCAGCACTTGACCGGTCAAATGTGCGCCGCTATCCATGGTGAAATTGCCGTCGATGCGCACGTCGCCTTTGAAGCGGCCCGCCATGCGCACATTTCCGGAGCCCTCGATTTTGCCTTCGATCGAGAGATTGGCGGCGATGACGGACTCGCCGCCCTCGACCGCGGTTTTAGGCGTGGGACGTCGTGGGGACACGGCCAGTCCCGGGTCGTTGACGATGCGTTCCGGCGGGCTTCGCTCGGGAGCCAGTCCCGAAGAAGGCACGGATGAACCCGCAGGGACGGGCGTGGGGTTTTCTTTCCAAAGCGCCATAAGATGACTCTCCCGCTAATGAGTGGCTAAAGCGTACACGCTAACGCCGGCAAATGTCATCGGCCTACTGTCTTTTATTGGAGACGGTGAGTTCCCAAGGCCTGGCGTCAGTGTGAACGATATAATGCCCTCAACTACAAGAAGGGGCGCTAACTTTTGTTCCAACAACTTGAGCGGCTGGTTTCCGATTCGATTCTCGGGTTAATGGCTAAATATCGAGCAGACCCTTTCAAGCAAAAGGTCGACCTGGGGGTAGGGGTTTTCCGCGACCTTTCAGGCAATACCCCTATATTGGATTGCGTTCGCAGAGCGGAAAAAGAGGTTCTGGCGGCCCAAACCACCAAATCCTACGTGAGCGCTGCCGGCCGTGAGGAGTTCAACACGGCATTGGAGGAACTCGTGCTGGGCGGCGCGCATCCGGCGCGACGCGATCGTCGGGCGCGGACGTTGCAATGCCCCGGCGGTTGCGGGGCGCTGCGGGTGGGGGCGGAACTCATCAAGGCAGCCTCGCCCAACGCCGTAGTGCACTTGAGCGACCCGACCTGGGGCAATCACACGCCCTTGATGGGAGGCTCTGGACTCAAGCTGGCGCGCTACCCCTACTACGACGCGGTCACCCACGAACTGCGCTTCGAGGCCATGCTGCAGCGCCTCAACGAGGCCGCCGAGGGTGATGTGGTGTTGATCCATGCCTGCTGCCACAACCCGACCGGCGCGGACCTGAGCGCCGCGCAATGGCAGGCGGTGACTGACCTCTTGGAGCGGCGCAAGCTGGTCCCCTTCCTGGATCTGGCCTACCAGGGTTTCGGCTCCTCGCTCGAAGGCGATGCGGCCCCCATTCGGGCCGTCGTCGAGCGGGTCCCCGAGTCGCTGGTGGCGGTGTCGTTCTCCAAGAACCTCGGCCTGTACCGCGAGCGCGTCGGCGGCCTGATCGTGATCAGCGAGAATGCCTCGCGCGCGGACGCGGTCTACAGCCACATGCTGCACATTGCACGCAGCATCTATTCGATGCCGCCGGATCATGGCGCGGCCATTGCCGCGAGAGTTTTTGCGGAACCGGAGCTCAGAACGCAGTGGATCAGGGAACTGGATGCCATGCGAACGCGGATTTTGGAAATGCGCGCCCTGCTCGCCGGCCGGCTTCAGGAGGTCACGGGCGGGAATTCCTTCGATTTCATCCGCACGCAACACGGCATGTTTTCTTTGCTCGGCGTGTCGCCGGATGCCGTGGAGCGGTTGCGCGAAAAACATCACATCTACATGACGTCCGACAGCCGCATGAATCTGGCAGGCATCATGCCCGGCAATGTGGATTACGTGGCGGCGGCGTTCGCGGCGGAAAGCCGGGTCTGAAGCTTCAGTTCGCCAGCGCCTGACTCAAGGCGGTGACTTCCGCTGCGGAATCCTGCATGACCGCCAAGGTCCTGGATTGATTCATGCCCAGCCGCTTTGCGGCGGGCAGCTCTTCCAGCGTTTGCTCAAGTCCCGCGATGTCCGTGCCGTAGGCGACCATCAACATGGCGATGCCGACGACATCGGTCAGATCCGGCGAGTCGAGATCCGCGCGGGAGAAGTCTTCCTGCCCCACGGCGCGCGCCATCGTCTCGGAGAATTTCCAGTTCTCGAGAATCGCCTTGCCGATGGAGGGATACCAATCGTTGATGATGTCGTTCAGCACATCCTCGCTGGCGAACAGCTCAGGATGGCCGGTAGCCCGGGTCAGGATGTACAGCTTGCCGATGCCATGCATCATTCCGGTGAGCATCGCTTCGTCGGGATTGACGCTGGTACAGGTTCTCGCCAGCACGTAGGCATACGCCGCCACGTAGGTGCTGCGCTCCCAAAGATCATTCAAATGCGGCGCCAAACTCGCCAGCTTGTTGGCCTTGCGGATTTGATTCATCGAGAAGGAAATCGAGGCGCTGCGTACCATGTTGTGGCCGATGCGCGCGATGGCGGTCCGCAGATCGGTGACGCTTTTGCCGCTGCGGTTGATGGCGGCGGAATTCGCTATGCGCAGCAGCCGCGCCGCCAATGCCGGTTCCGATCCCACCACGCGCACGATTTGTTCCACCTTGGTGTTCGGATCGGCAAGAATCCGCCTGACTTGGAGCGCGATTTCCGGAAACGACGGCAGATCGACGTGGCCCCCGGACAATTCCTCGGCTAGGGTGCGGATAAAGGCAAAGGCGACGGTAGATTGAGATTCCACAGGAGTTAATTAATCGGCCCGAACGCCCGATTCTTGAGGGTTATAACCCGCCAACGCATAAAAATATCCCTATTTCTTCGCAGTCGAGGGCCGGCTTGCGAATCGCTGCTGTACCTCGCCATTGCGCGAGCTTTCGGTGAATCGGCCCGCGCTGTAGCGCGCAACTACATTACGCCAGAACGCCACCGAGCCCGGATGGCGCATGTATTCTACGATTTCCCAATCGCCCGCGAAGCGGTCAAAAATGAGCGTCGCAGCGTCGCGGCCGATGCCGGCGCGCCGGTACTGCATGCGCACGAAAAACTCGGACATCCGATAGTCCGCGGCCTTCTCGCCCGCTTTGGGTATGCGCGGACGCGTGACCAGCGCGAATCCGACGGAATTGGTCCCTTTCAGGATCAGCAGCGGGTGCGATTGATCGTTGGAAAACCAGTTCGCGAATATTTCGGCTTCGTGCGGATTGTTCGCGCCGATGACGGAGAATAGTCCGGTGTTTAAGTCGGCGAGCGACTCGATGTACTCGCCGTAGACACTCTGGATCCACTGGCGATCCTGCTTCGAATGTCTGACATCGCGGATACTGACAAGCAACGAAACTTCATCCTCGAGTCATAAAAAGACACAGCCCGGACGAACATGCCTGATGGCAGCCCGCCCGGGCTTGTGGATCAGCTAACTCCGAAGCGTTATTACGGCTTCGCAGCTGAGGCTGCGCTGGCAGCTGCATCGGCGGCGGCGCTCGCAGCAGCAGCCGAATCAGCAGCGGCAGAGGCAGCAGAATCCGCGGCAGGCGCGGCGGCCGGAGGAGGAGCAGCCGGGGCAGGAGCCTCGGTCTTGCTGCCGCAGGCACTCAGCATGAATGCAGCGACAAGGGCGGTCAGAGCAAGTTTAGTCTTCATCTATCGATACCCCAGAAATTTTAAAGGTAAAAAATTTAGGCCGAGCGTGTAGTTTTTGGGCCTGTACCCAAACGTCCCGGCCGATTTTAGAGTGTTTTGGCGCATTTTCATATCACTTTCGCCAAACCCCGCGCGCCTTTAACGCGGGAAATCGCGCACGGGGTTAAAGGCCTGTAGCCGAACGGCGCGTCTGGCGCATAATTCGGGAGCCCACTGACGGCCGGAGGAACTTGTGAGCGATTCCAGTCTCGATCAACTTTACGCCGCGCACTTAGGCTTGCTCATGCGCCGTACTGACCGCGCGCTTAGCCTGAGCGGCTTTGATGCGCTCGTGATCCACGCGGGCCGACCACCTCTGCAATTTCTCGATGACCAAGACTACCCCTTCAAAGTTAACCCACAGTTCAAGACCTGGGTGCCCATTGTAGACAATGCACGCAGCATCCTGGTGTATACGCCGGGTGTGCGGCCGTTGGTTTTGTTCTATCAGCCCAACGATTACTGGCATAAACCCGCCGCGCTACCCGCAGCCCCGTGGACCGCCGCGATCAATTTGATCGCGATGGAGGATGACTCAAAGGCTGCTGCGCACTGGTCCAAACTAGGCCGCGTGGCCTTCCTCGGGCCCGAAGGCACGGCTTCCGGCGCGGATCCGAACTGCGTCAACCCCAAAGAATTGATGGCGCTGCTGGACTATGAGCGCGCCGTCAAAACCCCCTATGAGTTGGCGTGTCTGCGGCGGGCGAGCGAAATGGGCGCTCGCGGCCACACGGCCGCCTTTGCGGCATTTCAGCGCGGGGAAGCCGAATACGACGCGCACATGAGCTTCTTGGCGGCTTGCCGGCAGCGCGAGGAGGAGATGCCCTATAACAACATCGTCGCCTTCAACGAGAATGCGGCGATCCTGCACTATCAGCATTTGGCCAGGGTCGCACCCTCACCCTTGCGCTCCTTTTTAATCGATGCCGGCGCCCAATACCGCGGTTATGCCGCGGATATCACCCGCACGTACGCCCGCGGCGCGGGGCGATTCGCCGATCTGGTCAAGGCCATGGACAAGGCGCAGTTGACGCTGTGTGATGAGATCGTTGCCGGCCGTGATTATCGCGACGTGCATCTTTCCGCCCACCGCGTTTTAGGCGACGTGATGCACAAGACCGGGATCACCAAACTGCCGGGTCAGGCAGCGCTGGAAGCCGGCGTCACCGGCGTATTCTTTCCCCATGGAATTGGGCATTTGCTGGGCCTTCAGGTCCACGACGTGGGCGGCGTCATGGGCGATGCCAAAGGGCATGAACGCGAACGTCCGAAAGGTCATCCCTATTTGCGCCTCACGCGCATGCTGGAGCCGGGCGTGGTCGTGACAGTGGAACCGGGGATCTATTTCATCGAGTCGCTGCTCGCCGCGGCACACGCGGACGAACGTCGCGCTCACATTGACTGGGCGGTCGTTGACGAACTCAAGCCCTTCGGCGGAATTCGGATTGAAGACAATGTCGCCGCGACGGCGGGTAAGCCTGAGAACATGACCCGGGACGCGTTCGCACGGGTCGCTGCCGCGAAAGGCGCGGCGGCTTAGGAGCCGCCTAATTACTTAGGTCAGGCTGCCGCTTTCTTGCGGCGCTTCGGCTTGGTCTCAGTCTCGCTCTCTTCAGCAGCCGGGGCGGCCTTCTTCCCCTTCTTGGACTCAGCCTTCGGCGCTTTGGCGGCCTTTTTATCCTCTTTCTTTTCGGTCGCGACGGGAGCGGAATCCACCAATTGCATGAGCGCCATGTCGGCGTTGTCGCCGGGACGCGGTTCCATCTTTAAGATGCGCGTATAGCCGCCGGCGCGCGCTTTGAAGCGTGGCCCCAGATCGGCGAACAACTTTTCGACCACGGCATCATCACGCAAGCGCGAGTGCGCCAGACGGCGCAA
>DATHKV010000004.1:0-17163 GCA_035488895.1 Steroidobacteraceae bacterium | reverse complement strand
GCGGGGAGTGCCGACCCGCTCGAGTTCGGACGCCAGTACATTGAGAAGCACTTCCGAATCCGAACTGGTGTTCAAATGCCGGCGATCTTCGCGCACCAGCACTTCGGTCAGCTCGCGCGCGTTGGTCAGATTGCCGTTGTGGCCGAGGCAGATTCCGTACGGAGAGTTGACGTAAAAAGGCTGTGCGTCATGCGCACTGTCGCAGCCGGCGGTCGGATAGCGCACATGGCCGATGCCGATGTTGCCCTTGAGCTTCAGCATATGCTTCTGCTGGAACACGTCGCGAACCAATCCCGAGTCCTTGCGCATGAACAGCTCGCCGTCTTCCGCCGTCATGATGCCCGCGGCATCCTGCCCCCGGTGCTGCAGAACCGTCAGCGCATCATAGATGCGTTGATTGACCGCGCTGGTACCGACCATTCCGACGATTCCGCACATAGGATCTCCGTTACTTGGGCCTGATCTTGACGCCGGTCAGACGCTCGAGCTTGGCCCAGGGCTCGCCCTTCTCGCCAACCATCGCACGCAGCCAATCGCCGATGGTCTCGCCGTAAGGAACCAGCTTTGAGCGGCCCCACCATTCCTCATGATTCATATGCAGCAATTCGCCGCCGATGACCAGCAAACCCACCAGCACCATGCCGCGCGCGATGCCGAAAAATACGCCGATGACCCGATCCAAGGGACCCAAGCCCAATGTGCGCGTGAAGTAGCTCAGCAGCATGCCGACCAGCCAGCCCACGAGCAGCACCAGAATCAGAATCACCAGCCGTCCAACCCAGGGCGCGATCGTCGGATCCGCCAGCAGGCCGCCCAGATGCGGTTCGACGACGGGGCCGAACTGCCATGCAGCCCAAATGGCGAGGATCCAAAAGGCGACCGAGACTGCTTCGCGAATAAAGCCGCGCAACGCACCGATCAATGTTGACCCCAATAGAATCAACAGGATTAGAACATCGGCTCCGGTCAAATTCTGGCCTCCCCTGCCTGCCCCTATTCTACCGGAGCGAGGCCACTGCCGTCGTGAAAGCGTTACGAAATTGAGACATCAAGGGCCAGGGCTCACCAGGCTGGACATATGTCCCAGTGTTTTGAGCTTTGCGGCCATTCGTTCGGCTGATTCGCGGTCGGACAGCGGTCCCACGCGGACGCGGTAGCGCACGCCGGATCCCGATCCTCCGGGCGCGACAAACACCGAAAAACCCTGGCTCTTCAGCTGGCGGGTCAAATTATCGGCGTTCGCGCGGCTGGCAAAGCTGCCCAACTGCACGGACCATGCATGCGATGCAGATATGGGGGAACGTGCCGGAGATTCAACTGCGGCCGGCCGGGCCGGCGGATTTGCGGCGGCCGCGCTCGTGGGCACCAGATTTGGCGCTGCATGCGGGGATGGGCTTGGCGGCGCGGAATTGGTTGCCGCTGCCGGCATATTCGCGGCGTCGTGAACTGTCGGCGCCGCGATCGCCGCGGATGGAGGTGCGGCAATTGCCGCCTCGGCATCAGGATTCGCAGCCGGCTTGCTGGTGGAGAGATCCACCGTGACATTTCGAATCGGTTCAGGCGTTGCTGCGGGTAGCGTGGCGGCCGGCCGCCCCGCCGCCGGCTTCGGACCCGACAGCAATTCCGGTACCACCAGCACGATCAGCGCCACCAAGATCGATGCGCCGATCAGCCGTTCTTTGACGCGACGATCCATTACCGCGGAGTATATTCGGGACGTGCCATCGGCGGCAGCAATCCTTGCGACTCGAGCCAATCGAGCGCCGGACCCACGGTGTGAAAGGACCCGAACACGACGATTCGATCTTGCGGCCCGGCGGCGCTCAACGCCGCTTGGCATGCGCTCGCGACGCTGTCGGCGGCGCGCACGGGGATGGCGACCTGGTCACGGATCACGTTCGCGAGCGCCTCACCGTTGCGACCCCGCGCCCCGTCGATCGACGCACACCACCACGCATCGATGCAATCGTCCATGATCGCGGCGATTCCCGCGGCATTCTTGTCCATGAGAATTCCGCACACGGCCAGGGTCTTGCCCGCGATCGGGTTGGCATTCAAATTGCGCGCCAGGACGCGCGCGGCATCCGGATTGTGGGCGACATCCAGCACCCATCGCGGCGCCCCCATCGCCGGCGCGATGAGCTGGAAGCGGCCGGGCAGGCGCACCTCGATGAGCCCGCGCGCGACCGCGGCGGCGGGTACGCTCAAGCGCGGCGCGATTTCCTCCAGGGCTGCGATCGCCGTTGCGGCATTGGTGAATTGGATGGCACCGGGCAGCGCAGGCGCCGGCAGATGCGGCAAGTCCCAGCGGGTGCCGCGATAGCGCCAACCCGCGCCATCGAGAATGTAGTTGTATTCGATGGCCAGCCGCTTCAAGGGCGACTTCATGCCGCGCGCGGCCTCTTCGAGGACCAGCGATGGCTCGCGGCCGCCGATCACGGCGGTCTTGCCGGGACGAAATATCCCTGCTTTCTCGCGGGCGATGGCCTCGAGCGTGTCGCCCAGGTACTCCTGGTGGTCGAGGCCGATGCTGGTAATCACGGCCACATCGCCGTCGACGACGTTGACCGCGTCCAATCGGCCGCCCATGCCGATTTCCAGCACCCAGGCATCGAGCGCCGCGGCGTCGAAGATCAGCAGCGCCGCCAGCGCATTGAATTCGAAAAAAGTCAGCGCAACCGAACCGCGCGCAACCTCGATTCTTTCGAAAGCCTCCGTCAGTTCAGCCGCATGCACCCAGCGATCGTGTATTTGAATGCGCTCCCGGTAGTCGCGCAGGTGCGGAGAGGTGAAGGTCCCGACCTTGAAGCCCGCCGCGCTCAGGATGGCTGCGCAATAGGCGCTGACCGATCCCTTGCCGTTGGTGCCGGCGATGGTGATGACGGGGACGCGGGGCTGCTGCCATTGCAGCCGATCGAGCACCACGCTCAGCCGTTCCAAGCCCAGATCGATCGTCTGCGGGTGAACCTGTGCTTGGTAGGCCAACCACTGATCGAGACTCCGCATGCGAATGACCTAGGAGCCTGCCTGAGTATTCAGACAGGCTCCTAGGCTGCGGCGGGTTCTTTGCCGCTCAACAAACGCAGCATGGCGCCGATGCGATCGCGCAGCTCGCGCCGATCGACGATCATGTCGAGCGCGCCATGTTCGAGCAGAAATTCGCTGCGCTGAAAACCCTCCGGGAGGGTTTCACGAACCGTCTGTTGAATGACCCGCGGTCCGGCGAAACCGATCAACGCTTTCGGTTCGCCGATATTGATGTCGCCGAGCATGGCGAGGCTCGCCGATACGCCGCCCATGGTCGGGTCCGTCATTACGGAAATGAACGGCAGGCGCGCTTCCGACAGGCGCTTGAGCGCCGCGCTGGTCTTGGCCATTTGCAGCAGCGAATACAAGGCTTCCTGCATGCGCGCGCCGCCGCTCGCCGAGAAGCACACCAGGGGCATGCGATGCTCCAGGCAATGTTCGACCGCGCGCACGAATTTCTCGCCGACGACCGCGCCCATGGATCCTCCCAAAAAGCGGAACTCGAAGGCGCACGCCACCACGTCGAGGCCCTCGAGCTTTCCGGCCATGACGATCAGTGCGTCGCGCTCCCCGGTCTGCTTTTGCGCCTGGATCAGCCGATCCTTGTAGCGCTTCGAATCCTTGAATTTGAGCGGATCCTCCGGCTCGACCTTGGCCGCGATTTCGGTGGTCGAGCCGGTATCGAGAAACTTCATGACACGCTCGCGCCCGTTGATCCGCATATGGTGGCTGCACTTCGGACAGACATGCAGATTGCGCTCGATCTCGGCTTTGTACAGCACGGCGTCGCAGGCAGGACACTTGGTCCACAGCCCTTCGGGCACCGATCGGGTACGGCGCTCGGTTTTGATGCGCGACGGGACAATTCGCTCGAACCAGGACATGCCTTAGTTTAGCCCAATTTGGGCTTGGGGCGCGGGAATGGCAAAATCCTGCGGGTACTCCACCCGCCACAGGTACAGGCCCGCCGCCGGCGCGGTCGCGCCCGCGTAGCGCCGATCGGCGCCCGCCAGCACCCTGGCCATGGCGGAGCGGGGATCCGATTCGCACTGCACGTCCATCAGCGTACCGACGATGTTGCGGACCATATGATGCAAGTAGGCGTTGGCGCTGATCTGCACCCAGACGTAGTCGCCCTCGCGGGTCACCTCAATGGCATCGACGCGCCGGATCGTGGTTTGGGATTGGCATTCGATCGAACGGAAGGCCGAGAAATCATGCTCACCGACGAGCGCCTGCGCAGCCGCCTGCATGGCGTTGGCGTCGAGCGGCCGGTGAATCCAGGCCGCGCGCGTGCGATGCAATGCCGAGCGTGCGCTGCGATTCAAGATCGCGTAGCGATAGATGCGGCGCACCGCTTTGTGCCGCGCGTGAAATCCTTGAGTCACCTCGCCCGCCCACTGCAGCGCGATGCTCGGCGCGAGCTTGGTGTTGGCGCCCAGGACCCATGCCCGCGGCGTGCGCTTGGCATGGGTATCGAAGTGCACGACCTGGCCGACCGCGTGAACGCCGGCATCGGTGCGCCCGGCGCAGATGGCGATGATCGGATGGCCGGCCACGAAGGATAGCGCCGCCTGTACAGCGTCTTGAATCGAGACCGAGTGCGTTTGCGACTGCCAGCCGGCGTAGTCGGTGCCGTCATACTCGATGATGGCGGCGACTCGGCGGCCCGGATCGGTCACACGGACCCTGTCAGATTCCGCGCTAACCGGGCAGATTCTCGATCAAGCGCTGCGCTTCCTGTTTCTGGCTCGCAGAACCTTCGCTGACGACTTCCTCGAGAATGCTGCGCGCGCCTTCCGGATCGCCCATGTCCATGTAGGCTCGAGCCAGGTCCAGCTTGGTTCCCACTTCGCTCATCGTTACCGGTTCCAACTCCGGAAGCGCGAGCTCGTCGGTCTTGATCTTGTTGGTGCGCGCGGTGATCGTCTTCAACTTGTTGGTTGCCGCGGCTTCAGAGCCGTTGAGCGCTTCGCCGACATCCAAATCGACCTTGCGGTTGCGCTGGCTGGCCTCGAACACCTCGGTGGAAAATACTTCGTCTTCGGCGCGCGGCTGCTCGACCGTGTCGCCCGATCCCAAGGCATTGGCGAGCCGATCCAGATCCAAATCGATGCTGTCGGCATTCAGTCCGCGCAGGCGCGAGGTGGAATCCACATCGGGCCGTTCCTGCTCATGCACATCCGAGAATTCAGGCGACTTCAAGCGCGACGTCGAAGCAGGGTCTTGTGTACCGCGGGGCATCTGTACCGTGGGCGCCGATTCAGGGCCCAGTACCGCCGTCTTGATCTCTTCATGGTCCGACCCCAGGTCGGCAACGAAGGAGGCCTCCAGCTCGCGCTCGAGTTCGGTGAGATCCTTGTCGCGCGCGCGGCTTTCCGCTTCCTGCATCATGCGCCGGGATTTCTCGTCGAGGCCCGCGACCATGGTCGGAGCGTCCGACGGATGATCGGTCTCCTCGAGACGCGGGATGCTGACTGAAGCGCCCGAAACACCGCCCTCGAGATGATCCAGATCCAATCCCAGATCGTCGATCGAAAGTTCGGCGGTTTGATCCGCCTTGTTGACCTTGTCGAGCTTCGATGAAATGCGGTCGCGCACATCCGTGGGCTTCAAGGTCGGCGACTCGGCCGTGGGCGCGTCGGAAAAATTCATCAATTCGGATTCGACCGTCGGTTCGTCGCGTGGCGCCATTTCGCGCGTCGGCGAGTCATCCGCGCCACGCTCCGCGTGGTCCAGCGTGAAATCCAGATCGGAACCGGCATGCATGCCGGGCGATTCGCCGGTGGTTGCATTGTCGTCGCCATTTTTCGCGATGGATTGATCGATGCTGCGCTCGCCTTCGGGATCGCCGAAGAGGTCGATGTCGACGCGGTTCTCGCCGCCCTCGAGGTTCAAATCGACCAGCGCGCCGGCGCCCCGGCCGCCGCCGGCCGTCGATGCAAACAGCGGCTCGTCGGGGCAAATCTGCTTGCCCATGATCACGATCTTGTCCCACTCGCCGGCGGGTGCGCGGTCGCGGGTGGCTTCCAGGCTCTTCGCGGTTTGCAGGAAGGCTTCCTTGTTGCCCCACACGAAATAGATTTCCAGCAGCTTCAGCCGCAGATCGCGTCGATCCGGTTCGCGCTCGAGCGCAATACGCACCAGGTCGGCGGCCTGATCGTACAAGCCGTACGCCATGTGGAAGTCAGCCTCGGCCAGGGGGTCCCCCTGATCAAGATTGACCGCGCTCTCGCTCGACATGGTGTCATCGGGCGCCTTGAGATCGGCCGTGGTCTCTCCGTAGTGCTCCGCGGGTTCGTTGAAATCCGGTCTGGGATGCTCGCCGGACTCCTCGACCACGAATGAATCGTCGCTGCCGCGGCCGCCGGCGATTCTCGCGCTCGGATCGCGGAATTCAGTGATGTCGGTGGAATCCAGTCCCGGGAAGTCCCCGCTGCCGCCACCGCCGGCCGCTTGTCGGCGGCGCCAGGAGGAGATCGCAAGGCCCGCGATCAAGGCAATGATTACGCCTAAGGGCAGCCACCAATTCGCTTGCAACCAATCGATCCACGAGCCGGTATCGGCGGGCGGCGGCTTCTTCGCAACTACCGGCTTCGGAGTCGGCGCGGGAGCCAGAGCGGGAGCCGGAGCGGGCGGCGGGGTGGCATTTTCCACAGGCGTCGGCGGCGGGGGTGTCGTCTGGGCCGTGCTCGGCTGCGTTTCCACCGGAGCGGGCTTCGGCGCGGGCGTCGGGGCGGTCGCGACCTGCGGTGCGGGTGCCGGTGCGGGCGGCGTCGATCCGCCGAGTTTGCGCTGCAGCTCGCTCAATTCGTTGTTCTTGAGGTCAAGCAGACGGTGCGCATCCGCGAGCTGTCCCTCCAAATCCTTCACCCGGCCCTTCAGCGCCTGCGCTTCGCCTGAGGAGGCGGAGTCGCTGCTGCTGTTGCTGGTGCCGCTGCCGGCACCCGGCGTCACGAGACGCAGGTGGCCGCTGGGTTCTGCGCCACTGTTGCCGCGCCACGCCTCCATCTGGCGATGCACTTCGCTCGTCGCTTCGGACTGGTTCAACGCAGCGATTTCATCGCCGCCCGGCACGCGCAGCACGGAGCCGCGCCGCAGAATATTGATATTGCCGCCGAAGGCGTCCGGATTCGCGCGGTACATCGCGATCATGGTCTGATCGATGTCGGTACGCGTTCCTGCATGCAAGCTGCGGGCGATCTTCGTGAGCGTGTCGCCCTGAGCGACGCGATACGTACCGTCGCCGGCAGGCCCGGTGGCCTCGCCGCTGGGACTCGGCTCGCTGCTCGGAGTCGGGCTCGCTGTCGCGCTGCTTGCGCTCGAAGAGCGGCCGGCGGATCGGCCGGCTCGGCTCGAGCGGGTCTTCGGGGCGGCCGTGGTCGCGTCCGGCGTCGGACTCGCTGCGGTCGGGGCTGGCCTCGTTCGCGCGGTAGCCGCGGCTCCCGGCGACTGCGTGGTGGCGGCGGCTACGGGGGCTGCCGAACTGGCGCGTTCGCCGGGTGTGTACACCGGCGGGTCAAGCAGCACGGTGTATTCGCGCATCAGGCGTCCGCGCGCCCAGTTCACCTCAACCAGAAACGTGACAAAGGGTTCGGGAATCGATTCGGTCGACCGCACCAACAATACGTCGCGGCCATCCTTGCTCTTGCCTACTTTGAACGTCAGCGTTGCCAGGAACGGCGGCTTATCAATGCCGTACCGGGCGAAAGCTTCTTTCGGGGCGAGGGCCGCCCGCAGTGCGCCCAATTCATCCGGACTGGCCGCGATCAGGTCGATCTCGGCGTTCATCGGCTCATTGAGCGCCGAGTTCAGATGAATCTCACCCAGGCCCAACGCCCACGACAGGGTTGGGCATAGCAGGCACGCCATCAGCATGAGGCGAGGCAGGGTCACAAACATTTCTACTCCCGGAATTCTGGCGGGCAAGCGGACAAAGTTCATTGTCCAATAAAGGCTTGGACGTGAATTCTCACTTGCCTTTTACATAAGCCAATAACTATATCTTACTGGCATCTATTTACCAAAATCTGGCCCACTGAAACTGCGTTATGTGCCGCACATTTCCGAACATTATCAGCCACCACCCAAAAATTTAGACCTCGATCACGAGTCAAATCAGCCCTAATACGGCCTACATATACCTGATCGGGCTCTGTCGCCAGTGTGGCAGGCGTCGGAAATTCCGCAACCGAGTCGGCATCGATGACCCTAATGCCCGTCCCGCGTTGCAGCACGTTTACAGCTTCTGCCAGGCTCAACGGACGTTCAAAGGCGGCATGGACCGCCAAACTGTGGCCAAAGAACACCGGCACGCGAACCGCCGTGGCATTGATTTGAAGCAGCGGCAAATTTAGCACCCGGCGGGTTTCCTCCCACAACCGGCGCTCCTCGCGCGAGGCGCCGTCGGCCTCCAGCGCGTCCACCTGGGGAATCACGTTAAAGGCGATCTGGCGTCCAAACGCCCTCCCGCGCGCCTTCTTGCCGCTCAGCATGGCGACGGTTTCGCCGGCCAGCTCATCCATGGCGCCGCGCCCGCTGCCCGACACTGCCTGATAGGTGGCGACTTCCACGCGGTTGAGACCGGCAAGCTCGTGCAGCGGCGCCAGCGCGGTGGCAAGCGCGACGCTGGCGCTGCCCGG
Source organism: Steroidobacteraceae bacterium (assembly GCA_035488895.1). GTDB lineage: Bacteria > Pseudomonadota > Gammaproteobacteria > Steroidobacterales > Steroidobacteraceae > Bog-1198. The sequence continues at coordinate 8,494 of DATHKV010000004.1, read as the reverse complement.
CAGGGCGATCAGACCGTGTTCGCCTATCGTCTCGAGCACCTGCGGATTGACATCGGCGGCCACCAACGGCACATCCTCGCGCGAGCGAAACGCCGCGGATCCATCGATGACCCAGGCATGCGCTGCGGCGGCTTGCGCATAGCGCTCCGACAACGCCGCCCGTCCGCAAAAGAAAGCCAGATCCACCCGCGAGAAATCGAAGGCGGCGACATCGCCCACCGTGAGCTTCGCGTCCTCATTCCCGACCGGCGTTCCGGCGCTGCGTTCATCATCGAGTACGTGCAGCTCGGACGAGGCGATTTTGCGCACGCGCAGCTCTTCGATCACCGCGGCGCCTATCAGGCTCGAAACGCCGACCACCGCAATGCGCACACTTGCCGCGGGCGTGCTCATCGACGCGTGATCACGGGCGTCGGCGAGACCACGTCGGCGCACTGCGCACGAAACCGCAGACAGTGATCCATCAGCACCAGTGCCAGCATGGCTTCGGCGATCGGCGTGGCGCGAATGCCGACGCAGGGATCGTGGCGGCCGGTGGTGACCACCTCGACCGGCTCGCCCTGGATATTGATGGTGTGGCCCGGCAGCGTAATGCTCGAGGTGGGCTTCAGCGCGAGGCTCACCACGATGTCCTGCCCGGAGGAGATGCCGCCCAGCACGCCGCCGGCGTGATTGCTCTTGAAGCCTTGCGGCGTCATTTCGTCGCGATGCTCGGAGCCGCGCTGTTCGACGGACCTGAATCCGGCGCCGATCTCGACGCCCTTCACCGCATTGATGCCCATCATGGCGCTCGCCAGATCGGCGTCGAGCCGCTCGAACACCGGCTCACCCCAGCCCGGCGGCACGCCCGTGGCGATGACGGTCACGCGTGCGCCGATGGAGTCTCCCGCCTCGCGGATCCGCCAAATGAAATCCTCGAGCTCCTGGACCCGCGACGGATCCGGGCAAAAGAAGGGGTTTTCGTACGCGGCGGATGGATTGACCGGCTCGAGCACCAGCGGCCCCATTTGCGCCAGATAGCCGTGGATGCCGACGCACTGACGTTCGCGCAAATATTTCCTCGCGATCGCGCCGGCCGCGACGCGCACCACGGTCTCACGGGCCGAAGAGCGGCCGCCGCCGCGATAGTCGCGGAAACCGTATTTTTGCTGGTAGGTGTAATCCGCATGGCCGGGGCGAAAGCGGTCCTTGATTTTTTCATAGTCGCGCGAACGCTGGTCTTCGTTCTGCACCAGCAACGCGATGGGGGTACCCGTGGTTTTGCCTTCAAAAACTCCCGAGAGGATTCGCACCGTGTCGGGTTCATGACGCTGGCTGGTGAACTTCGAGGTTCCAGGGCGTCGACGGTCCACGTCGGCCTGCAGCTCCGCTTCGGTAATTTCCAGTCCCGGCGGGCAGCCGTCGACCACGCAACCCAGGGCTGGCCCATGGCTCTCGCCAAAACTGGTCACCGTGAAAATTCGCCCGAAGGTATTACCCGCCACGCCCTGATTCTCCTGGCAGCGCCTGCAGATCGCGCGCCCGCAACAAAAATACGCCCTCGCCGCCCATGGCAATGCGCGGCCAGATAAACGGCAGACACGGAAACGCGCGCAACAATTCCCGCTCGCTGTTGCCCACCTCCACAACCAGGATGCCATCGTCCTCGAGGTGAGCCCGCGCGTCGGCAAAAATTGCCCGCACCGAATCCAAGCCATCGACGCCGGATGCCAGCCCCAACTTCGGCTCGTGCCGGTATTCGGGCGGCAACGTCCGCATCTCCGCGCGCCCCACATAGGGCGGATTGCTCACGATGATATCGTAACGCCGCTTGGGAACTCGGCTGAAATAGTCCGACTGCAATGCGCGGACGCGCCGGCTCAATGCCAGGCGGCGCACGTTGCGCCGGCAAACCTGCAAGGCGGCGGCGGAGATATCCGTGGCATCCACGCTCGCCCGCGGGAAGGCCTTGGCGCAGGCCAGCGCAATCGCGCCCGAGCCGGTACCGATGTCCAAGATGCGTCGAACGCCCGCTGCCCGGACCCAGGGCTCAAAGCGGTTGAGTACGAGTTCGGCGATCGGCGAGCGCGGCACCAGCACGCGTTCATCGACATACAGTTCAAGGCCTGCAAAAAAGGCGCGATGGGTGAGATAGGCAAGCGGCATGCGTTCGGCGATACGTCGATGCAGCAGTTCATCGATGCGCACCGCCTGACGCCGCGTCAGGATGCGCGGATAGGCGCCGGCGCCCAGGGCGTGCTCGAGTCCGGCGACAAAGAACACCAACTCAGCCGCCTCGTCGCGCGCGTTGGCGGTGCCATGGCCGAAATACACGCGCGCTTTGCGTAGCGCCCGCGCGCAATGCTCAATGGCCGCGCCGACGCTGATGCCGCCGCTGACGGCGCCGACGGCTTTCGCGGCTGTATGGGATAATCGCTGCATGACTGATCGATCGAAACTCTTGGCTTTCCTGCTTCTCTGTGTTGCCGTGGCGGGCGGTTTGCTCGCGGTGCGGTTTTTGTCGCCCAAGCCGGCCGTTCTGGCGACCGGTACCTTACTCGCACCCGCGCGGCCGCTGGCGGATTTTAGCTTGATTGACAATCATGGCCGGTCTTTTGGTCCTGCCAATCTGCGCGGCCATTGGTCCTTGATGTTCTTCGGTTATACCCAGTGTCCGGACTACTGCCCCGCGACGCTGACCACGCTTGCGGCCGTGAAAAAGCAGCTGGCCGCAAAAGCGGTCGAGCCTCCGCAAGTCATTTTCGTCTCGGTCGATGCCAAACGCGATACACCCGCGCAGCTCAACCGCTATGTGCCGAACTTCGATCCGGCATTCGTCGGCCTGACGGCCGCCGATCAGACAGGCATCGAAGCGATCGCCAAGCGATGGGGCATCGCCGTGGCCATCCAATCCGCGGCCAACGGCGATTACATCGTCGATCACTCGGAGGCCATTTTCGTCATCGATCCGGACGGGAATCTCGCGGCCATTTTGACCGGCCCCTTCACGGTCGACGCTTTGCAGGGTGATTTTCGGCGCATCGTGACGGCCCGCAGGTGATCTTGCGCCGCCTGTTCGTGTGGTTTCAGTACCTGCTGCCGCAGCATGCGCTGTCGCGTCTGGTGTTGCGCGCAACTCGGCTGCGGACACCATGGCTGAAAAATGCGCTGATTAGAGGTTTCTTCAAGCTGTACGCCATCGACATGTCCGACGCGGCGCAATCCGACCCTTTGAGCTACGGCAGCTTCAATGAGTTCTTCACTCGCTCGCTCAAACCCGATACGCGCATCATCGCCGCGGATCCGCGCGCAATCGCCTGCCCGGTGGACGGAACGGTCAGCGAGGCGGGCCAAATCGACGGCGATCGGTTGCTGCAGGCCAAGGGCCGCCACTACAGCCTCACCGAGTTGCTCGCGGCGCGCGCCTGGGCGAAGGACTTCGACGGCGGCTCCTTCGCCACGTTGTATCTGGCGCCGTACAACTACCACCGGGTGCACATGCCGCTGCGCGGGCAGTTGCGCGAGACGGTGTTTGTGCCGGGACGCCTGTTCAGCGTCAACGCGGCCACCGCCTCGCTCGTGCCGCGGCTGTTCGCGCGCAATGAACGCGTGCTGACCCTGTTCGACACGGCATTCGGAGAGGTCGCGCTCATCATGGTCGGCGCCTTGAACGTGGGCAGCATGGCGACCGTATGGGCCGGCGATATCACTCCCGCGGCGCGGCGCACGGTGACCACGCTGCCGGCCTCGGATGTTGCGCTCGACAAGGGCGAGGAGCTGGGCCGGTTCAACATGGGCTCGACCATCATTTTGCTGTTTCAACGCGATCGAGCCGCTTGGCATGCCGACTTGCGCGCTGGCGCCAAGGTCAGGTTGGGTCAATCGTTGGGACTGCTCAAGTGAGCTGGCGCCCCACTGCAACGCACGCAGCGCTGGTGCAGCGAGCGCACATGCTGCGTACGGCCCGGGCTTTTTTCGAACAACGAGGCGTTCTGGAAGTTGAGACGCCGATCTTGAGCGCGGCCGCGGTGAGCGACCCGCAAATCGAATCTCTGGCGACTCAGATCGCCGGGCTGCCGGAACGCCGCTATCTGTGTCCTTCGCCCGAGTACGCGATGAAGCGCCTATTGGCGGCCGGCAGCGGCGATATCTATCAGATTTGCAAGGTGTTTCGGGATGCCGAGCGCGGTCGTTGGCACAACCCTGAATTCACCATGATCGAGTGGTATCGAGTAGGGGAAGACGATGCCGCGCTGATGGACGAGGTCGAAGCGCTGCTCGGCCAACTGTTGGCGCCGATGCGGCCGCTCGGTGCCGCGGAGCGCTTGAGTTATTCGGCGGCGCTGCGGTGTCATGCCGGTGTCGATGCCTTTGACTCGAGTGACGATGATTTGCTCGAGGCCGCGCGACGCCATGACATCCACTGCGACGCCGAACTGGATCGCGACGCGAAGCTGGATCTTCTCATGGGCCTCATCGTCGGGCCGCGATTGGGCCGCGAGCGCCCCTGCTTCGTGTGCGACTATCCCGCCTCGCAGGCCGCACTCGCGCGCCTGAAGCCGGGCCTGCCGCCGGTGGCGGCGCGCTTCGAGCTCTATCTCGACGGCTTGGAGTTGGCGAACGGCTTTCACGAGCTCGCGCAGCCCAAGGAGCAGCGCGCCCGTTTCTCGCGTGACTTGGCGCTGCGCGGCGCGCGCGGCCAGTCGCAACCGCCATTGGATGAGAATTTGCTGGCTGCGCTCGAGCACGGCCTGCCCGACTGCGCCGGGGTTGCATTGGGTTTTGACCGCGTGGTCGCGATTGCGCTGGGCGCGGACCGATTGGCCGACGCCATGGCATTCAGCGTCGATGAGGCATGAAGGGCGCCGGCGTATGGCGCTTCGGGCGCCCAGCCCTTCCCGCGCCTAGCCCTTGCCGCGGGATAGATACTCGCCGGTGCGGGTATCGATGCGCAGCATCTCGCCCTCATTGATGAACAGGGGCACTCGCACCATGGCGCCGGTTTCCAGCTTTGCGGGCTTCGAGCCGCCGGTCGCAGTATCGCCGCGCACGCCGGGGTCGGTTTCGATCACCTTGAGTTCCATGTGTGCCGGCGGCGTGACCACCAGCGGCACCCCGTTCCACAACGTGACGACGCAAATGGTGCCGTCCTTGAGCCACTGCGCGCCCTCGCCCACGGCCTGCTTCGACGCCGTCAGCTGCTCGAAGGTATCGGGCACCATGAAATGGAAGAAATCTCCGTCGCTGTACAGATACTGCATATCCGTGTCGACCACATCGGCCGCCTCCACGGTATCGCCTGACTTCCAGGTACGTTCAATGGTGCGACCGGTCTTCAAGTTGCGGACGCGCACCCGGTTGAACGCCTGGCCTTTGCCGGGCTTGACCATCTCGTTCTCGACGATGGCATACGGGTCGCCGTCGATGAGAATCTTCACTCCGGCTTTGAATTCGTTCGTGCTGTAGGTAGCCATCGCGGCCTCGCATTGAAGGGCGCGTATCATAGCCGCAACTCAATGGTTGTGGCCAGCCGGGAGCCTCTAGTTGGCCCGGTGTAGACGCCCGTCCCAGTATCGCCGAATTCCAAGGTGCTACACTTTGCGCCAGATTATGAGGATTTTCAGTTGAGTGAACAGGGAGCCGTACCGATGATCGTGTTGACGAGGTCGCAGGACCACGTCGAAGCGATCAATAGCACTCTGCGCAAAGCAGGCCATCCGGTGCACTGCACCTGGCTGTCCGACGCCAGCGATTTGGGCGATGCCCTGACGCAGCTCAACCCGGAAATGCTGATCGCCTTCGTCGACGAGCTCAGCGTGGATCTCGCCTCCATCATGAAGGTGAGGCAGCAGAGCGCCCCGGGCATGCCGGTGCTGATCGCGCGCGAGACGGTCGATGAGGCGGCGATCGCCGAGGCCATGCGTCTGGGCTGCCAGGACGTGGTCACGCTGTCGAATCGCGATCGCCTGCAAGCGGTCGCAACCCGCGAACTGCGCGCGCATCGTTTGGAGCGCGCACTCTCGACGACGCTGTCCTCCGCCCGCGAATACCGCGACCAGCTGCAGAAGTTTTTGGAAGGCTCGGCGGATGCCATCACGCATGTGCAGGAAGGCATCATCGTGGACGCCAACCGCGCGTGGCTCGAGCTCTTCGGCTATTCGGAGAACGACGCGCTGAACGGCACGCCGCTCATGGATTTGTTCGAGCAGGAAACGCACCCCGCCCTAAAGGGCGCGCTCGTCGCCTGCCTGCAGGGCAAGTGGAGCGGCCATGGCCTCAAAGTGCAGGCCCTGCTTTCAGACGGCTCGAGCCTGGCGCTGGAGTTGATCCTGACGCGCGCGGACTATGAGAACGAGCCCGCCGTGCGCATCGCGATCTCCGCGCTGCATAAGAAAGACAGCAATCTGGAGCTGCAGCTGGCCGACGCCGTCAAAAACGACGCCACCACGCAGTTTCTGCAGCAACGCTACGTGCTCGCGGCGATGCGCGAGCGCGCCGCGCAAAACATGAAGGGCGGCGTGCGCCAGATCGCGCACTTGAAGCCCGATCGCTTCATCGACATCCAGCACGCCATCGGCGTGGCCGCCAGCGAGGACTTCATGGCGCAGCTGGCCGAGCTGATGCGCTCGCAATTGACGGCGACCGATTTGTGCGGCCGCTTCGGCGGCAACGGCATCCTGGTGATGCTGGAACGCGGCACGGCAAAAGACGTCGAGACCTGGGCCGAGAACGTGGTCAAGCGAGTGCATGACCATGTCTTCGTGCTCGAGGACAAGACCCTGTCCGCCACCGTCACCGCAGGCTTGGGACTGCTGCCGCCCACCAATCCGGACGTGGGTGCCGCCATTACCGACGCGGTCAGCGCCACGCGACGCGGGCGCGAACTCGGCGGCAACCAAATGTACGTGGTCGACAAGGCGGACACCGATACCCGCGTGCAGGCCTACGACAAGATTTGGGTGAAGCACATCAAGAGCGCCTTGATGGAGAACCGCTTCCGCCTGGTGCAACAGCCCATTGCCAGCTTGTTGGGCGAGGACAAGGGCATGTTCGACGTGCTGGTGCGCATGCTCGACGAACAAGGCAATGAGGTCCTGCCGGCGGAGTTCATCGCCGCCGCCGAGCGCAACGACCTGATGAAGAACATCGACCGCTGGGTGATCGGCGCGTCGATGTCATTCGCCGCCAATCGCAAGGCAGCCTGCATCTTCGTGCGGCTCTCAAAGGATACGGTGCTCGACAAGAGCCTGCTGGCCTGGCTCGACCAGCAGCTGAAGTCGCTGAAAATCGAGCCCAAGCGCCTGTGCATGCAGGTCACCGAAGAGCTTGCGACTCAGTACGTGCGCCAGACCAAGGAGCTCGCCGAGAGCTTGCGCAAGTTGGGCTTCCGTTTCGCTCTGGAGCATTTCGGCACCGGGCGCGATCCGTTAAAGCTCCTCAACGACATCGAAATGAATTTCATCAAGGTCGACGGTTCCCTCATGCAGGGTCTGTCGACCAATCAAATCCAGCAACAGCGCGTCAAGGGCCTGGTGGAGGCGGCGAAGCGCAAGAGCATCGAGACGGTGGCCGAGCGCGTCGAAGATGCCAACACCATGGCGGTGCTGTGGCAGCTCGGCATCGAATTCATCCAGGGCTACTTCGTGAATGCGCCGGAAGATGTGACCATGTCGGGCGAGCGCTAGGGCCGCCGCGGGCGCTGGGTCATCGAGCGCCGCCTCAAGCCGGCGCCACCTCGAGTCGGTCGATCTGCTTATAGGCGCGGGAGAAGCGCTGCCGGCGCTGTCCCTTCCTGTCCTGGAACGGCTTGAGCTCCTCGAATTTGAGCTTCATCGGCGCGCTGTTGCCGCTGTAGATCGTCAGCACCTCGCCGGGCGCCACGACGGCCATGGCGACCAGATATTCGTCGCGCTCGGCGGATTTCTTGCCCGGTATGCCGAAAAAATTCTGCCCCTTGCCGGCGGTCATTTCTTCGATCTGACCGACCGGCAGCGCCAACACTTCGCCGTCGTTGTTGACGAAGATCGCGAGCGCCTCCTTGCTGTTCAGGGGCTGCGCGGGCAACACCAGCGCATTCTCGGGCACCTTGAGCACGGACTTGCCCTTCTTGTTGCGCGCATAGATTTCCTTCAATCGCACGGCAAATCCGTAGCCGGCATCACTCGCGAGCAGCCATAAGTCGTCCGGTTCGCCGATCAGGACCGCCGCAAACGTCGCGCCGTCGGGCGGATCCACGGTGCCCGACAACGGCTCGCCGTAGCCGCGCGCCGCGGGAAGCTGGTGCGCGTCCAGACTGTAGGCGCGGCCGGTGGAGTCGATGAATACGGCCTGCTGCAGATTGCGGCCCTTGGCTGAGGCCTGGTATTCGTCGCCGCCCTTGTAGCTCAAGGCGCGCACGTCGATGTCGTGACCCTTGGCGGCCCGCACCCAGCCCAAGCGCGACAGCACCACCGTGGTGGGTTCGCTGGTCAGCAATTCAGTCTCGGAGAGCGCCTGCGCGGCTTCGCGCTCCACC
>DATHKV010000003.1:0-14316 GCA_035488895.1 Steroidobacteraceae bacterium | reverse complement strand
GAATCGCCTCGCGCAATCATACCCTGCCTGCGCGGCGCGGTTCCCATTCAGCGCCGAGAATCGCGCCGCCGGCCGCTCAATCGTTCGATATTCATTCTCAGCACCGCAATTAGAAAACCTTGAGCAAAGCCTGAGGAAGCCTTGAGGACTAATCAGCGCTTGGAGCCGTACACCTGCACCCAAGCCACGGCGAGACCGATCTTCGTGGTGAGCGCTTCTACAACTGCTTTTAAAACTCAGGAGATGATCATGAACACCATTATCCAAAACACGGCACGTGCGGCGGCCTTCCTTCTGTGCGGTGCGATCGCTTTGTGCACTCAGGCGGCGACCGCCCGGACATCCGGTGACGCCGCGCTCACGCAAAGAGTCAGCTATGCCGACCTCGACATTTCGAAGCCGGCTGGCGCCAAGGTCCTATACGGCCGCATCGTGGCGGCCGCGCGTCATGTATGCGCGTTGGACGGCAGCAGAGACTTGGGCTCGATGCAGTGGGTGAATAAGTGCACCGATCTTGCGATTGACAAGGCCGTGCAGGACGTTGGTTCGCCGGCGCTGAGTGCGCTGCGTCCGAACACTGTGATCCACTTTGCCAGCAATTGACTGATGGCGGTGAGGGCGACCGGGACCTAACGGTCGCCCAGCCGGACATTGCCCGCCTTATGCTCGCGCGATGAGCGTCATTTTTTCTGCTCCGCGTAAATCTTGACCAACCGATACAGGAATTCGCGCCCTTCGAGCAGAGATTTGACGCCGACGTACTCGTTGAGGCCGTGAATATTGCCAAGATCAGGGCCCAAGAACACCGGCTCGAAACCAAAGGTCGGAATGCCCACGGCATTCGTGAATTCGCCGTCTGTCGCGCCCGCCTGCAAGATCGGCAATACGGGCACGCCGGGCCAGAACTCCGCGGTCAGTTTCTCGATCGGTGCCATGATTTCCGGGGTAAGGGCCGGGGGTGCCGCCGTCGGTCCGCGAGTCTCCGGCGAGGAGATCTTGACGGCGGGATCAGCCGCGAGTTCCTCGAGCTTGGCTTGCACGGTTTCGGTCGTGACGCCGGGGAAAATGCGGCAGTTGACATTGGCGCGCGCCCGCTGCGGCAATGCATTCGTCGCGTGCCCGGCCTCGAGCATGGTCGCGACGCAGGTGGTGCGCAGCGTAGCGTTCCAGCTCGGATCCTTGGCAGAGACAAGCGCCAGCGCTTGGCGGTCATTGGGGTCCTTCAAGAACGCGTTCATGGCGTTTGCCGTTTCGGTTTCACCCTTGGCCGCCAGGATTTTTGCCATGCCGCTGAAGTACCCCCGATTGCCGTCGGTGAACTGCGCGGGAAACTCATAGGCGCCAATGCGCATCAGGGCTGCCGCGAGGTGATAAATGGCGTTGTCTTTCACCGGCCGCGAGCTATGGCCGCCTTTGTTGGTCACCTCCAGGCGGTAGTTCTGCGGAAATTTCTCGCCCGCTTCGATTTCCATGGCGACTCGATGCCCGCTCGCGTCGAGCTCGCCGCCCGCGCCTTCGTTCAGCGCGAATCCGGCATCGATGAGCTCGCGGCGATTGCGCGTGAGCCACTCTGCGCCGTTGAATGCGCCCGCGGTTTCTTCGCCGCAGGTGAGCGCGAGTTTGAGCGTGCGCCTCGGTTTGTAGTTTTCAGTGCGATAGCGAATCAAGGTGTCGACCCAGATCGCTGCCTCGGACTTGTCGTCCACTGCGCCGCGCGCATAGAACGAGCCGTTTTCTTCGATGAGCTTGAAGGGATCCCGCGTCCAGTCTTCGCGCTTCGCTTCCACCACGTCGATATGGGCGAGCAACAAAATCGCCTTCAACTTCGGTTCTCTGCCGGGATAAATCGCCACCAGCCCGCCTTCCTTCGGATGATCGGGGGCTGCGAACGGATGTAAATCGCCGTCGGGGAAGCCGGCAGCCTTGAGCCGCGCGGCCATGCGCTCGGCGGCCAGCGTGCAGCTGCCCGACGACAATGTGGTGTTCGTCTCGACCAATTCCTTATAGAGTTCGCGGAATCGCTGTTCGCCGGCCGGGGTATCCTGGGGCGGCACGGCAAGGGCAGAGAATGTGGTGAGGACGGCGGCAGCGGCGAGCAATCGTTTCATGTTATCTCCCAAAATAGGTGCGGCATTAAACGATTACTGCGCTGTGAATATCAAGGTTTAACTTCGCTGATGTGAGCGGCGATCAAACGCCACTGTCCGGCGGGGCTATAATACCGCGATGAAGACTCGTGGCCTGGGATGCCTCGCGGCGCTGTGGTGTGCAACATCGACGGCGGCGGCTCCGCTCACGATTCCCTACCAGCTCACGCATTCGCAGAACATGGATCCCTCGCCGAATCCGGACGGCAAGCGGCTCGTCTTCATCAGCGTCACGTCAGGCAAAGAACAACTGTTCACGATGAATCCGGATACTTCCGATCCCATCCAGATCACGCACGACGATGCGAATCATGAGGATCCGGCCTGGTCGCCCGACGGGAAGAAGATCGCCTACGTATTGATCACGAAGACCGAAGAGCGAATTTACGTGATGAATCCCGACGGCAGCGGGGCGAAAGCCGTTTCACCTGCCACGGCACGTGCCATTCACCCCGCATGGTCGGCCGACAGCAGCAAAATCATCTATTGCACGGATGACGATTTGCAGCCGCCCCGCAAGAACGATTCCGACATCGATGTCGTGGATCTGGCCGGCGGCAAAGTGACGACGCTCATCACCGGGGGCGTCAATACTTATCCGCAGTGGTCGCCGGACATGAATCAACTGGTGTTTCGGCGCATGCTCGGCGAGATGAATTCAGAAGTTTTCATCGCCGATGGCGATGGCAGCCATGCGCGCAATCTGACCAATCATCCGGCATTCGACGGGTGGCCCGCCTGGTCTCCGGACGGCAAATTGATCGCTTTCGCTTCCAATCGAAATTTACGCTATCAGATTTTTGTCATGCATGCCGACGGCAGCGATGTGCACCTGGTCGCGAACACCGAGGGCCGCGCCACTGTTCCGCGCTGGTCACCCGACGGCAAGACACTGTATTTCACAAATTGTGTTTCGAAAGATTACGGTGTCGACTGCGAGATTCTGGTGTCGAAACTGCCGCAATAGCTTCGCAGGAGCCGTCCTACGCACGATTGAGTCTCGCATTGACTCCCGCCTTCCTGAATTTGGATCAGCATAAATCCAATCCATTCTGAGAAAACTGCGGGGTTGTATGTCATTAGCCAAACACGCCAACGAGGTCAGCGGAAAAACCATTCGCCTATCCTGGACGGATGGTCCGACGAAGGGCACGACGCAGGAGCACATCTTTCACACCGACGGCACGGTGGAGTGGCATTCTGTGGGCGGCGCCGGCGAGAAGCCGGGCGGCTCGCCCGAGAAGCCCAAGTACGCGAGCGAAAAGCTCAGCGACGAGGTGTCCTTGGTTTCCTATCTCTCAGAATCCGGCTACACGCTGACCGTCGCCCTGAATTTCGACACAGGCATGACGGTCGGAGTGGCCTCAAACGAAAAGAACTGGATGCCGGTGCACGGGCGTTTCGAGGTTGTTCACTAGAACTCCGCCCATCAGCGTGCCTGATGCGCTTTGACTTTCTCGACGTACCGATCCCGCAATTCGGTTTGGCGGGATTTCATCTCGATCCGCTTGCCGCCGATCCACACCTGTTCGGCCAGCGTCGAGACTTCGAGAGGGTCGCCGTTCCACAGCACCAGATCGGCGGCCTGGCCGACGGCGATGCGGCCGTGCGTGGCGCCCACCCCAAAGATGTCGGCCGGCGTAGAGGTGATGGCGGCCAACGCGGATTCCCACGGCAGGCCATGGGCCACTGCATTGCCGGCGAGCTGACGCGTGAGCCGCGCTTGCGGTGTGTCGCCGCTCGAAAAGGCGATGCGCACGCCGGCGCGCTGCAGCCGCGCCGCGTTCTCCAGGGAAGACGCGAGGCGATCGAAATCAAGCGGCAGGTCATTCAAGGGATTGAGGATCACCGGCACGTTGGCTTTCGCCAGATCCTTGGCCACCAACCAAGCCTCGTCGCCGCCGAGAATTACCGCTTTGATTCCATTGCGTGCGGCGAACGCCACGACCTCGCGAATATCGGAGGCGCGGTCGACCTGAAACACCACCCGGCCGCCCATGAGATAGCGGTTCAACGCTTCTCTGCCGGCCGCGTGCAGCAAAGCGCCCTGGCCAACCGGTCCCGGGGCACGCGCCTCGTGAATCGCCTGGTCAAAGAGCATGTATTCGGCGGCGCGTGTGCCGCCCGCGACCTTGGCGCCGGCGGCGCCCATTTGCACGAACAGCGAACGGCTGCCGGGCAGCGCGGCATCGTAGCGGCCGTCGAGCGAGACCGCCGAGCCTTGACCCGCGATGATGCTGTCGCCGGCGTTGGGGGTGAGCACGGTCCAGGTCACTCCCTCCACGCGCGTCACGGGTATGACGAATGAGCGCGGGTTGAATGCCACGGTGACGTCGAGTTCCGGACGCCACTGCTGGTCCCAGTCCGGCGATTTTTGGTTCAGAGTCGAATCCACGGTTTCCGATTCCGCGCCGATTTCCTCGATACCGACGTCGGTCAATCCGCCGAACAAGCCGGGCGTCAGCTCCTTGCCCTTGGCGTCGATGGTCGTTGCGTTCGACCCACCGGCGTCCGAACCGATCGCGACAATGACGCCGCCGCGCACGACGACGTCCGTGTTTTTCAGGGTGCCTTTGGTGGAAGCGGTATGCACTGTCGCGCCGCGGATGACAAATTCCTGCGCCGATGCGTTGTGTGCCGTCAGGATGCCGGCGGTCAAGCCGGCGCAGGCAATTACTCGATAAACAGACTTCATAGTGGCGACTCCGCGATATGCCTGCCCAACAAGAAATCGGAACGCGGTTTGTCCTTCGGGTGAGCGCGATCGAACGTCAGCGCGCCGTCGATGAACACCTGCTCGGCCAGCGCATAGACGCTGAAGGGATTGCTGTTCCAAATCACCACATCCGCTCCCTTGCCGGCCTCGAGCGTGCCGATTCGATCTTCGAGCCCCAACGATTTAGCCGGATTGAGAGTCAGCCACTTTATTGCGCGCTCGGGCGGGACCACCAGACCGACGCGCTGACCGTGAGCCATCGCTTTGCCGGCCTCTTGGTTCAGTCGCTGAATGCCATCCGCCGAATCCGAGTGAACGATGGCACAGCTGTGCTCGGGGAAGTCCACGATGGCGAGATTCTCCTGAACCCCGTCATAGGCTTCCATTTTGAACCCCCACCAATCGGCCCACATCGCGGCGCACACGCCCTTTTCGGCGAGACGATCGGCGATCTTATAAGCCTCCACCGCATGATGAAACGCCGTGATCTTGAAGCCGAACTCATTGGCGACGTCGAGCATCGTCGCCATTTCATCGGCACGGTAGCAATGCATGTGCACGCGAATGTTGCCCTTCATCACTTCGGTCAGCGTCTCGAGCTTCAAGTCGCGCTTCGGCGGGCTGGGCGGCGTGAGCTCTTTTTCCGCCGCACCATCCTTGTCCTTGGATTTTTTGGCCGTGCCATCGGCGCGCTCGGCCTTCTTTTTGTTGTACTCGGCGACTTCGCGGTTGTACTTGTCCCACTGCTGCTGATAGTCCTGTGCATCGGCAAAGGCTTGGCGATACCCCGCGACATTGCCCATGCGCGTCGAGGGCGCTTGATGCTTCCCGCCGTACACGCGTTTCGGATTCTCACCGCAGGCCATCTTGAGTCCATAAGCGGCATCAGGAAATTTCATGGCTTGGTAGGTCGCGGCCTGCACGTTTTTTACCACCACCGAGCGTCCGCCGATGAGATTCGCGGAACCCGGGAGAATTTGCATGGTCGTGACGCCGCCTTCGAGCGCAGTTTCGAATCCGGGATCTTGTGGCCATACCGAGTGTTCGGCCCAGACATTCGAAGTCACGGGGCTGGTGGCTTCGTTGCCGTCATCGAGGCCCTTGACCGCCGGGCTGGCGTAGACGCCCAGGTGCGAATGGATGTCGATGATCCCGGGCGTGACCCACTTGCCGTGGGCATCGACCACGCGCGCATCGGGGGGTGCGGTCAGTCCTTTGCCAACCGCTTGAATGCGACCGTTGGTGATCAATACATCGGCACCCTCGAGGCGTTCACCGGTGCCGGTCAGAACGGTGGCACCTTGTATGAGCACCGGCGCATTGGCGGGTACTTGATACGTCGATGGGAACGGCTCAGCAGCCAAAGCCCCAGACACGGCGAAAGCCACTGAGAAAAGCAGCGCTAGGCGCGACGTTACATTCATTGTGCAAACCACCCCCGAAGTTATGACGCCGCGTTTCGCCACTCTTGAAGCGCGGGTGCGCGATTATAGTGCGTTAGCCTTCGAGAGGCATGACCTTCGATGGACACGGCATCGGATCGGCAAATTCGACGCGATCGCCGGCTCGTTTGCCCGGCACCGCATCGGGTTGGTCGCTCACTCTAATCGGCCAGATTGTTCAAGTCCGAGGACTGCAGCAAGACTTCCGCTGCGGCCGCCAGACCCGATCGATCATCATCGTCAAATCGCGCCAAGTGCGGGCTGTCGAGATCGAGCACGCCCAACAGTCGCCCCTCTTTGACCAAGGGCACGACAATCTCGGAACGAGATGCGGCGTCGCAGGCAATGTGACCGGGGAATTCATTCACGTCGGGCACCACCAAAATCTCCCTGCGCTCGGCAGCGGTGCCGCAAACTCCCCGGCCGAGCGGAATGCGAACGCAAGCCACCTTGCCTTGGAACGGACCCAGCACCAACTCGCCGCCCTGCAAGAAATAAAATCCCACCCAATTGACGTCGGGCAGCATTTGGTACAGCAGCGCACAGAGGTTTGATGCATTGGCCAAGCCGTTGCGCTCGCCGGAAAACAGCCCGGTCAATTGAACCCGGATCTCGCGGTACGTTTCCGCTTTGGAGAGACCGGGATCGGATTTTACGACATGCATGGTGATCTAGATTCTCAGACGGTAGAAGCGTTGAGCCGTGCCGCTGAAGAGGGCGGTTCGCTCATCCGCGGAATATTGCCTGGACAATACCTTAAAAGCGTTCCACAGCACGGGGTAGCTGCAGCTTCCCATATCCACGGGGAAGTTGCTTTCGAACATGCAGCGATTGGCGCCGAATGCCTCAATGCAGGTTTCAATGTAGGGACGCCACTCGGCGGCGAGTTGCGTCGAGGAGGCCGCGGGGGACTTCAGAAACGACGGGAAATTGCAGAACGCCATGGCCAACCCGCCCAGCTTGACGGACACGTTCGGCAGTGCCGCCAGCTTTCGAATGTTGTCGCGCCACGCCGCAAAGCGCACTTCGCGCTGTCCTTGGTAGCTGGCGATCCCGAGCGGCGTGCCCAAATGGTCGAGCACAACCGGAATGTGTGGAAATTCGCGCACCAGATCGACCAGTTCGGGCAGTTGCGGCTCCAGCAACCACGCGTCGAATGACAATCCATACTTGCCCAGTTGCGCATAGCCTTCCCGGAAGGTCTTTTGGGTGAACAAGCCCGCGCCGGCGCGCACCAGCGGCCCAAGTACATTGGAATCCGAGTCGTAGGAGGCGGCGTGCCGGATCCCGCGGAAGCGATCAGCTGCTGTTCTCAGGTGCGCCTCCAAAACCTCACTCACCGCGGCGCCCGCCGTGAGATCCACATGGCCCACGATGCCGGCGCAGGCTCGGATCGGGCCATAAGTACCGCTGGCGCACATCGCCGCCACACCGTTCGCGAATTCCGTTTCGCCGACCGGCTTGAATGCTTCCGGCCCGTCGGCCCGGTACATCGCCCCGCATTGGACGAACACCGTGGCTCGAATGTTGTGGCCGGTATTGAGGTCCGACAAGAATTCCGGCAGCAAATAGCGCATCGCGCGGCGCACCACCGTGGTGAAGCCGTGGTCGGGTGCGGCGGTCAACAGCGCCGCCGGCCAATCCCACAGGTGATGGTGCGGATCAATGATCGGTAGGTGCGGCTCCAGGATGGCCTCGGTCGATGCGGCGCTCGTCATGCTGATCTCCGATACGGATCAGCATATTTTTGCACGAAACCCGGTGCAAGGCGCTGCAATCCCGCGGCGGCTCAGATCGCGCTCGAGACGCGTCAAGCCCAGAGGGCCGGGACGAGCGCCGGAGTGAACGTGCAATTGTCCGTATTCGATTAGCGCGATGACCAGCAGCAGGCTCAGGTGTCGCGCGAGAGGCATTGAGGCTTGCATTTGAAGCGTCAGGCTAGCAGTGGTCATGTAAATAAGGTGTAGAAAGCCCGGCCGCAGGCGTCCCGAGCGCCGGCTGCAAGATTGCAAAAAACTACAAGAAATTTATATCGCCGCCTCTAGCATAGTCTCCGCAACAAAACGCCTGAATCACGGGCTGATTCTGTGCGGGAGCATGAAAATGGACGCCATCTATCTGTTGATTCTCGTCGGTCTCTATTTGATCACGCACGGTCTCGTGTTGGCGCTCGGCCGCCTGGGAAAGACGTCATGAGCGTGATGTACGGGCTGGCAGCTCTGCTGGCGCTGTTCTTGTTCGGCTACCTGGTTTACGCACTGCTGAGCGCGGAGCGATTCTGATGGACGCCCCGACAATATTCGGCGTGCTGCTGGCTGCGTTCCTCGCGATTGTGGTGCTGTGCATTAAGCCGCTCGGCAGTTACATCGCCGCCGTCATGGAAGGCCGACCCAATCTTGCCTTGCGTGCCGGTGGACGCTTCGAAGCTTTCCTCTATCGCCTCTGCGGGATCGATCCCCGCGAAGAGATGTCCTGGACGCAGTACGCCATTGCAATGCTGCTTTTCAACGTACTGGGCGCGATCGTCATCTATGGATTGCAGCGCCTGCAGCTGTTCCTGCCCCTCAATCCGCAAAAGTTCGCGGCCGTCAGCCCGGAGTCGTCGTTCAACACCGCCATCAGTTTCATTACCAATACCAATTGGCAGGGATACTCGGGCGAGTCGACCATGGGCTATCTCGTGCAGATGGCGGGACTCGCGGTGCAGAACTTCCTGTCCGCTGCGACGGGCATTGCCGTGGCGATCGCACTGATCCGGGGTTTTGCGCGACATACGGCCGCGACCATCGGCAATTTCTGGGTCGACGTTACACGCTGCACTCTCTATATCTTACTGCCGCTCGCTGCGGTGCTCGCGCTCGCGCTCGCGAGCCAAGGTGTCATTCAGAATTTCGACGGCTACAAGGACGCGACGACCGTCGAGAAGATTACCTATCAGAATCCGAAGACCGATGCGGCCGGCAATCCCATCAAGGACGCGGCTGGCAACACCGTGACCGAGACTGCGACGACGCAGACCCAGACGCTGCCGATGGGACCGATCGCCTCGCAAGAGGCCATCAAGGAACTTGGCACCAATGGGGGAGGCTTCTACAACGCGAATTCGGCCCATCCGTATGAGAATCCCTCGCCGCTGACGAATTTGCTGGAGTTGTTCGCGATTCTCCTGATCCCGTTTGCCCTTACCTATACGTTCGGCAAAATGGTAGGCGACACCCGCCAGGGTTGGGTGCTCCTCGCCGCCATGCTGATCCTGTTCGTGCCGCTGGTGATCATGGCTTTCCACAGCGAGCAACTCGGCAACCCCCTCATCGCGAAGCAGGGCGTTGATCTGGTCGCGAGCCCCCTCCAGGCGGGCGGCAATATGGAGGGCAAGGAGACACGGTTCGGAATCGCCGCCTCCTCGCTCTTTGCGGCGGCCGCGACCGGAACTTCCACCGGCGCGGTGAACTCGAGCCACGACTCGATGACGCCCCTGGGCGGCTTCGTGCCGATGTTTCTCATGCAGCTTGGGGAGGTCGCGCCCGGCGGCGTTGGCACGGGTATTTACTCGATACTGATATTCGCGATTTTGGGCGTTTTCATTGCCGGACTGATGATCGGCAGGACTCCCGAATACCTCGGAAAAAAGATCGAGGCGTTCGAGATGAAAATGGCCTCGCTCTTTATTTTGACGACCCCGTTTGCCGTGCTCATCGGTGCTGCGGTTGCCGTGCTGACGGTCGCCGGTAAGGCCGGCGTCGGCAATCCCGGCGCACACGGCTTCAGCGAAATTCTGTATGGGTTCACCTCGGCGGCCAACAACAACGGCAGCTCGTTCGGTGGCCTGACGGCAACTTCTGTTTTCTACAACGTGGCAACCGGTGTCGTCATGTTCATCGGCCGATTCTGGCCGATCATGGCGGCGCTCGCCATCGCCGGTTCACTCGCGGCAAAGAAAAAGGTCCCGGTCACGGACGGAACGATGCCGACGCATGGACCCTTGTTCGTGACCCTGCTCATCGGCTCGATACTGCTGATCGGTGTCCTAACCTATGTCCCGGCCCTGGCGCTGGGACCGGTCGCCGAGCACTTCATGCTCGCGGCTGCCAAGTAAGGCGTTCTTTTATGTCGCGGCAACAACTCTCGCTATTTGATCGCAAGCTCATCGGACCCGCGGTGCTCGAGTCCTTCAAAAAACTCGACCCGCGCATACAGTGGCGAAATCCCGTGATGTTCGTGGTCTATCTCGGCACGCTTGTGACGGCCATCCTCTACGCCCAGGCGCTCGCCGGACACGGCGAGGCGCCGGCCGGTTTTATTTTGGCGATCACCGTTTGGCTGCTGTTCACCGTTATTTTCGCCAACTTTGCCGAAGCGCTCGCCGAAGGCCGCAGCCGCGCACAAGCTTCCGCACTTCGCAACATGCGTCAAACCGTCATGGCCAAACGCCTGGTGCAAGACAGTCCGGGTGCACGGCAGACAGCGGGTGCACGGCAGACGACAGGTGCGCGGCAGACGACGCCAGTCAAGGCGGAGGACCTGAGAAAGGGCGACGTGGTGCTGGTGGAAACCCATGACACCATTCCGGCCGACGGCGAGGTCATCGAAGGTGTCGCGTCGGTTGATGAGAGCGCCATTACGGGCGAGTCGGCGCCCGTCATCCGCGAGTCGGGCGGCGATTTTGCTTCCGTCACCGGCGGCACCCGCGTGTTGTCGGACTGGCTGGTGGTGCGCGTGACGGTCAACCCCGGCGAGACCTTTCTCGATCGCATGATCTCGATGGTCGAGGCCGCGAAGCGGCAGAAAACTCCCAATGAGATTGCACTGACTATTTTGCTGGTCGCGTTGACGCTGGTGTTCCTCATCGTCATCGTCACGCTGCTGCCGTTCTCGCTGTTCGCGGTTGACGTTAGCAAAGTCGGGAGCCCGATCACCATCACCGCGCTGGTGGCGCTGCTGGTGTGCCTCATCCCCACGACGATCGGCGGCCTGCTGTCGGCGATCGGCGTGGCCGGCATGAGCCGCATGATGCAGGCGAATGTGATTGCCACGTCGGGCCGCGCCGTGGAAGCCGCGGGCGATGTCGACGTGCTGCTCCTCGACAAAACCGGCACCATCACGCTCGGCAATCGACAGGCAACCTCGTTCCGTCCCGCGCCCGGCGTGACGGAGCAGGAACTGGCAGACGCCGCGCAATTGGCCTCGCTTGCCGACGAGACCCCGGAAGGACGCAGCATCGTCGTTCTCGCCAAACAGCGCTTCAATCTGCGCGAGCGGGACTTGGGCACGCTCGGCGCGACTTTCGTGCCGTTTTCGGCGCATACCCGGATGAGCGGCGTCGACATCGGCACGCGCGAGATCCGCAAGGGCGCGCCGAACACCATCGTCAAGTATGTCGAGGCGCTCGGCAAACAATGTCCCTCGCAGGTGGAGGAGGTCGTACAGCGTATCGCACGCCAAGGCAGCACGCCGCTGGTCGTCGCCGATGGCGGCCGTGTGCTCGGAGTCATCGAACTGAAGGACATCGTCAAGGGCGGCATCAAAGAGCGCTTCGCGGACCTGCGGCACATGGGCATCAAGACCATCATGATCACCGGCGACAACCGCCTCACGGCGGCGGCGATTGCCGCCGAGTCGGGCGTTGACGATTTTCTCGCCGAAGCCACGCCGGAAGCGAAACTCAAACTGATTCGCGAGCATCAAGCCCAAGGGCGCCTCGTGGCGATGACCGGGGATGGCACGAATGACGCGCCGGCGCTCGCGCAGTCGGACGTTGCCGTGGCGATGAACACCGGTACGCAGGCGGCCAAGGAAGCGGGCAACATGGTCGACCTCGACTCGAATCCGACCAAGCTCATCGAGATAGTCGAGACGGGCAAGCAAATGCTGATGACCCGCGGCGCGTTGACGACCTTTTCGATTGCGAACGATGTTGCCAAGTATTTCGCCATCATCCCGGCCGCCTTTGCGATGACGTACCCGGAACTCGGGGCGCTCAACATCATGCATCTGGCAACTCCCAACTCGGCGATCCTGTCGGCGGTGATTTTCAACGCGCTCATCATCGTCGTCTTGATACCGCTCGCCATCAAAGGCGTGAAGTATCGGGCGCTCGGCGCCGGTCCTCTGCTACGGCGAAATCTGCTGGTGTATGGGCTGGGCGGCATCATCGTGCCGTTCCCCGGGATCAAGCTCATCGACATGCTCTTGTCGGCGGCCGGCTGGGCCTAGGGGGAACAACCATGTTCGTACGACTCATTCGCCCCGCGCTCAGCCTCCTGGTACTCATGACCCTGCTGCTCGGGATCGCGTATCCGTTGGTTATTGCGGGTGCGGCGAAAGCGGCGTTCTCGCACCGAGCCTCGGGCAGTTTGCTCTATCAGGACGGCAAGCTCATCGGATCGACCTTGATCGGCCAGAGCTTTTCCGATCCAAAGTATTTTTGGGGACGTCCGTCGGCCACCACGCCGCAGCCCTACAACGGCCTCGCCTCAACCGCCTCGAACTTGGGGCCGCTCAATCCCGCGCTGATCGATGCGGTGAAAGCGAACGCCAAAGCGCTGCACGACGCAGACCCGGACAACCAACGCGCGGTTCCTGTCGACCTCGTGACCGCATCGGCGAGCGGTCTTGATCCCGAGGTGAGCGTGGCGGCGGCCCAATACCAAGCGGCCCGCGTGGCCGGTGCACGGCATCTCGAGCCCGCTCGAGTTGAGGCATTGATCAAGTCACATGAGCGCGGACGGCTCTGGGGCCTCATCGGAGAGCCAAGGGTCAACGTGCTCGAACTGAATCTCGCGCTCGATCGGTTGCGCTGATCGCGCGATACGTTACCGCGATCGTGGGATCGCTGATTAATTTTGAGGGATTTACTATGAAAATTCATTCTGGTTTTAAACACATTTTGATATCGGCAGCAGCCGTTGCGCTCATGTCACCGATCGTGCATGCCGCGGATCCGCCGGCGTCGGCGGCAGCGGCACAATCCGCCGGCGCCATCGTCGGCATCGTCAGGAATTCGGACAAGGTCCCGGTGTCCGGCGCGACCATCACGGCCGTTCGAGCCGGCGGCGGATCCATCCGCGCGACGCTGTCGGGCAGCGACGGCGTCTTCTCATTTGCCGATCTGGCGCCGGGTACGTGGGCTCTGGCATTGCAGGTAGAAGGCTATCCGGAAGTCTCGGTGCCCTCCTTGCAGGTCGTCGCGAGCAAGGCGACGCGCCACGACGTCGTGATGTCGATTCCCAGCTCCGCGGCGGCGGCGCTCAGTTCCGCTCCGGCACTGCCGGCGCAGCCCGTCGTCGCGCCGCCGGTCGCCGCGCCGCCTGCCGCGTCACAAGCCGTCACTGCGGCCGCCGTCAACGTGCCGGAGGCCCTTCAGTCACCGGATCCTGGTCCCGAAGTGGATACCAAGACCCCGTGGGCGCAGATTGGCTACGTGGGCTGGATGAACGGCACCTCGCGTGAAAAGAAGCCGATCTTCGACACGAAGTTCTTCACGCCCGAGATCCGTTTGGACGTGAACTATCTGCAAAGCCTGAATCATCCGCACGACCACACCATCGTCGGATCCACTGAGGAATTTCGGTCCGGCGAATTCCAGATCGAGCAAGTGAGTCTGGGCGGGGACTTCCACTGGGACAACGTGCACGCGCGTTTTCTCTCGATGTTCGGCATGTTCGCCACCACCACACCGCGCAACGACGCGAGTTCCTCGGTGGGTCAATGGGATCTGCAGAATGCGTACCGATATTTCTCCGAAGCGAACGCCGGATATCACTTCGATGTGAATCATGGACTGAATGTCGACGCGGGCGTTTTCGTGTCGTACATCGGACTGTTCAGCTATTACAACTATGACAACTGGACCTACCAGCCGTCATTCGTTTCGTCCAACACGCCTTGGTTCTTCAACGGACTTCGCGTGCAGTGGTGGCCGACCCAGAATTTGAAGATTGAGCCCTGGATCATCAACGGCTGGCAATCCTATGCCAAGTTCAACAGCAAGCCGGGCTTCGGCGGCCAAATA
>DATHKV010000002.1:0-7329 GCA_035488895.1 Steroidobacteraceae bacterium | reverse complement strand
TGCTGGAATGCCTCGAATGGCTTGAGACGCGGATCTTCGTAGTCCAATCCCACGACGAAGCCGACATACACCCGATCATTGTTGAGGTGGTAGATGAAACTGCCGCCGTAGGTGGCGTTATCCAACGGCCAGCCAAAGGTGTGTTGAATGAGCCCGGGCTGTACGCGCCCCGGAGGCAGCTGCCACAGTTCCTTGAACCCCAACCCGTAGGTCTGCGGCGACTTTCCCTCATCCAGTTTGTAGCGCGCGATCAACTGCTTCGATGTGCTGCCGCGGCAACCCTCGCAGAACATGGTGATCTTGGCGTGGATTTCCGGTCCCAAGGCGAAATTTGGGCCGGGTTCGCCGTTCTTCTCGACCCCCATGTCGCCGATGCGCACGCCTTTGACCGCGCCGGCTTCGTCGAACAGCGCCTCGGCGGCGGCGAAACCTGGGAACACATCGACGCCGAGCTTTTCCGCTTCGGCGCCGAGGATCGGTACCAATTGGCCCAGCGAGACGATGAAATTGCCGTGATTCCGAAGTTGCGGCGGAACGATGGGAAATTTGATGCGTTTGCGGCGCGTCATGATGGCAAATTCGTCCCGCCCGGCCGGCACGCAGATGGTGGGTGCATGTTCGCGCCACTGCGGCAGCAACTCATCCAGGGGCCCGGGCTCCATGACGGCGCCGGAGAGGGAGTGAGCGCCCAAACTTGCGGCTTTTTCCAGCACGCAGATGGTCAAGTCGGGTTTGAGCTGCTTGAGCCGGATCGCACACGCGAGCCCGGCAGGGCCCGCACCCACAATGGCGACCTCGTACTCCATGACATCACGTTGGCTTTCGCTCATTAACTTAGGCACCAAAATCGCGGTAAACGCATGAAAAATGGGGGCTTAGTAGATCACAAACCACCATTACGCGGGGAGCCATCCAGCAGGCGGACAAAATCATGAGGGAATTTGCTCGCAACTGTCGCTTACCTAGTGGGGACTACCATGTTGACAGGCCACGGACGCCGTCTTCCAGGATGGCCAAAGGATTGGGCATGGCACGGGCAAGGACGCCCACCCCATTTTCAGCGGCCGGTCAGTCCTGCCGCCAAGATGCCTTGCGTTTGGCAAAGAACGCGGCAAAACCCTCCTGCGCCTCCGCCTGCACCCGCAGGCGCGCAAGCCGTGTGGCCATCTCGATGGCTGCCGCGCCGCGTCGCGCGGCAGCGTTTGGGGCGTCGCGAACCAGTTGCTTGGCCGCCGCTTGCGCCCCGGGCGCACCCTTCAGGATGGCATCGATGAGACGCGCGCAGGTGGCGTCGAGCAGGTCGGCGGCCACGACCTCGTGGGCCAGTCCGATTTCCTTCAAGGCCGCCGCGCTCAAGGTCTCGGCGGTGAGAAAGTAGCGCCGCGCTGCGCTTTCGCTGATCTTGCCGAGTACGAAGGGCGAGACCACGGCGGGGATGATGCCGAGACGAACTTCGGTGAACGCGAATTTTGCGCCGGTGCCGACGACCACGATGTCGCAGGCTGCAATCAGTCCCAATGCGCCGCCATAGCCGTCGCCGTTGACCCGCGCCAGCGTGGGTTTCGGAAAGGAATCCAAAGACCCCAGCACCCGCGCTAGTTTTTCTGCATGCGCCACGTTGTCTGCTTCTGAGGCGCCGGCCTGCGCCTGCATCTCGGCCAGGTCGGCACCTGCGCAAAAGACGTCTCCCGCGCCCGTCAGCTGCAGCATCCGCACCTGCGTATCGCCCGCGCACCGCTCGAGCGCCGCACCCAATGCCGCAATCGTCGCGCTGTCGAGTGCATTGCGTTTATCCGGGCGATTGAGCGCAACGTGCGCGACACCGCCCGACACCGCCGTCGTAACCGGCGAGCCGCTGCTCACATGAGTTCTACGGCAATCGCGGTCGCTTCCCCGCCGCCGATGCACAGGCTTGCGATTCCGCGCTTCTTGCCGTGCGCTTTCAGCGCATAGAGCAGGGTGGTGAGGATACGCGCACCGGTTGCGCCGATCGGGTGGCCGAGCGCGCACGCGCCGCCGTTGACATTCACTTTCGCATGATCCAGCGACAGGTCCTTCATTGCCGCCATCGGCACCGCGGCAAAGGCTTCATTGATTTCGAAAAGATCGACGTCCTTGGGAGACCAATTGAGCTGCTTCAGCAGTTTCTGCATGGCACCCACGGGCGCCAGGGTGAACCATTCCGGTTCGCGCGCAAAACTGGCGTATCCCATGATTTTCGCCAAGGGCTTCAAATTTTTGGACGCCGCAAAGGACTCGCGCGCCAGGACGACCGCTGCGGCACCGTCTGAAATTCCCGACGAACTGGCCGCGGTCACGGTGCCGTCTTTTTTGAAAGCCGGCTTCAAGGTCGGAATCTTGGCAATCTCGAGCGTGAAGGGCGTTTCATCCTTGTCGACGACGACCTCGCCCTTGCGGGTCTTGGCTGTGACCGGCGCGACCTCGGCCTTGAAAGCACCCCCGTTCACGGCGGCCAGCGCACGGCGCACCGATTCGGCCGCGAATTCATCCTGCGCCTGCCGCGTGAAGCCATACTTCTCGGAGGTTGCCTCTGCAAAGCAGCCCATGAGCTGTCCATCCCACGGGCTCTGCAAGCCGTCGTAAAACATATGATCGAGGACTTCTTGATTGCCCATGCGGTATCCCGCGCGGGCCTTGGGCAGAAGGTATGGCGCGTTGCTCATCGATTCGATGCCGCCTGCCACCACGACCTGGGCGTTGCCGGCGAGTATTTGATCCGCACCCTGCATGACCGCACGCATGGCGGAGCCGCACATTTTATTGACCGTGGTGCTGGGGGTGCTGGTGGGCAAGCCTGCGCCCAGCGCTGCCTGGCGTGCCGGTGCCTGGCCGAGCCCGGCCGATAGAACGCATCCCATGATGACTTCATCGACGTCGGCGGCGTTGACGCCGGAGTCCGCCAGGGCGGCCTTGATTGCGACAGCGCCAAGCTGCGGTGCGGTAAGGGTGGTCAGGGCCCCCTGGAAGGCACCGACCGGTGTGCGCCGGGCACTCAATATGACGACAGGATCCGATTTCATGATTTTATTCCGTGATGTGCGAACTCAATATTATAGCCGCGACGCCCATCTTCAAGGCGCCAGCGGGTCTCCCACCGCCTGCGCGATGAGTTCGCGGCTTTTGAGGCGCGCCTCATCTGCCGGAAGTACCGCGAGAATTTCCACTCTGATGGGCAAGCGGTGGATGGACGGGCTTCCCGGCGGCATGACGTCGCGCGTGCCGTGAATGGCGACGGCAACCACCGGCATTTGGGCCCGTGCTGCGGTGGTGAACGCCCCGCCCAGGAATTTGCCGATCCTTCGAGTCTCGTCGAAGGTGCCCTCGGGAAAGAACATGAGGGATTGGCCGGTCGCAGCCAGCTTCAGCACCCGGCGCGCGTCGGTTGCGCCCTTATGACGGTCAAAGCGTTCCACAAACTGAGAGCCCAAGCGGCGGAGCAACAGCCCGGCCAGGGGAACGCGCACCATCTCCTTCTTGATGACGAAGGCAAACTCGGGCGGCAGTGCCGCGACGATGGCGATGGCGTCAATGTAACTGGCGTGATTGGCCACGACCACGCAGGGGGTATTGGGCAGCCGCTCCAATCCCGAGACCGTGAAGGGGATGCCCGCCAGCCATAGGAATGCGCGACCGACCGTGCCGGCCACCACGCGGCGCTGGCGCAGGCTGGGCAGGAACAAATTGATTGCCAGCGCCGCCAAACCGAGCAGCGTAAAGCACACCAGGCAATAGGCGGCGTACGGCAATTTAAGCGCTGCCGACGTCCCTGAATGCTTCACTTCTGTGATCTGGTTCTCCTTATGTTAATACTTAACTGTACTGTGATTCTGGTCACGCCGACCTCCAAGCACCCCTCGCATACTGAGGACTGATAGCGCGGACAGCACTATTTCGTGCGTAACTCTCGCGAGAAACTATGGCGACGGCTCTCAAACGGACGGTTTATACACGCACCTCAGGCGGAGCGGTACCCGCTGCCCGCGAGGCGGCGGATCCCGCCTTGCAACGCTTTCTAGATGCCGTGTGGATGGAGCGCGGCCTCTCGGCGAATACCTTGGCGGCGTACCGAGCTGATTTGACTGCCCTGGCACGATGGCTCGAGGAGCGCGACAGCGCATTGCTGAAGGCCACCCGCATTGAATTATTGGGTTTCATCGCGGCGCGCGTGGAGGGCGGATCGCGCCCCAGATCGACCGCCCGGCAATTGTCGAGCTTCCGCCGATTCTTCCGATTCATGATGCGCGAGGGATTGATTTCGTTGGACCCCACCGCGCAAATCGCGATGCCGAAAATCGGCCGCTCGCTGCCGAAATCGCTGACCGAGGCTGAAGTGGATTCGCTGCTCGAAGCGCCCACGGTGTCCGATCCTTTGGGGCATCGCGACCGCACCATGCTGGAGGTGCTGTACGCCACGGGACTGCGGGTCTCAGAACTCGTCAGTCTGAAGCACAATCAGGTGAACCTGAATCAAGGTGTGATGCGTGTTGTGGGCAAGGGCAACCGCGAACGCCTGATCCCGCTCGGCGAAGAAGCCGTGAAATGGCTGCAGCAATTCATGCAGGGCCCGCGGGTGGAAATTCTGTTGGAGCGTCAGACGGACTATTTGTTTCCGACGCGCCGCGGCGATCGCATGACGCGCCAGGCGTTCTGGCACATCATCAAGCGCTATTCCAAGAAGGCCGGCGTCGAAAAGGAACTCTCTCCGCATACCTTGCGGCACGCTTTTGCGACGCATCTTTTGAATCACGGCGCGGACCTGCGCGTGGTGCAGATGCTGCTGGGTCACAGCGATCTGTCGACGACCCAGATCTATACGCACGTCGCCCGCGAACGCTTGAAGGACCTGCACTCCCAACATCATCCGCGCGGCTAAGCCTCAAAGCCGCAGCCGTTGGTCTGCTAGAATCTTAAATGAACCTCCCTGTTCTTTAGGGGTCGTACATCCTAGGTCCGTGGAGTCCGCATGTTGCGATATGCCGCCGTATTGTCCCTGATCATTTGCGCCGCAAATACGGGCGCGCACGCCGCTGCAGCCGATCAGCCCGCCGCCGATCCGCGCGTGGCGTTGCTCAAGCTGCTGCCGGCGGGAGCCAAGCTCGACGATCTGCGGCCCTCGCCGATCGCCGGCATCTATGAATTCACGCAGGGCGCCGAAATCAGCTACCTGACCGCCGACGGCAAGTATTTCATCGACGGCAATTTGTACGACATGAAGTCGCGCGACAACCTGACCGAGGAGCTGCGCACACATGCACGCATTGCGTTGATCGAGGCCGTGCCTGAATCGCAGATGCTGATCTTCTCGCCGCCGAATCCGAAATACACGATCACGGTGTTTACGGACGTCGATTGCGCGTATTGCCGGAAGCTGCACAGCCAGATGGCCGAGCTCAATAAACTGGGAATCCGCGTGCGCTACATGTTCTTTCCGCGCACCGGTCCCGGGACTGAAAGCTGGAAGAAGGCCGAAGTCGTTTGGTGCTCGCCCAATCGCAACGAAGCGCTGACGCGGGCAAAAGCCGGCGCGACGCTCGATATGAACAAGGTTTGCGCGCCGACGCCGGTAAAGCGCGAGTACGAACTGGGCGAAAATATTGGTGTACGCGGCACGCCGGCGATTTTCACCGAACGCGGCGATTATATTTCCGGCTACATGGAGCCGCACGAGCTGCTGGATCAGCTGAAAGAGTCGCAGGTGGCGAAGCGCTGAAGTGAGAGCGGGGCGTTGACGTGATGCGCTACCAGAGCGTCACTCGATCTTCCGGCGCACGATACATTTTGTCGCCGGACTTGACCGAGAACGCGCTGTAGAAGCTCGGCATGTGCACAACCACGCCATTGGTACGGTATTTCTCCGGCGAATGCGGATCGGATTTGACTTGCGCGATGATGCTCTCATCGCGCCGCTTGCCCAGCCAGCTCTGTGCGAATCCAATGTAGAAGCGTTGATCCGCCGTCAGGCCGTCGATGATCGGCGGGGCCCGCCCGTTGAGCGAGGCCAAGTACGCCTTGTAAGCAATTTCGATGCCGGCAATGTCGGCGATGTTCTCGCCCAAGGTCAGCGCACCATTGACGTGGAATCCGGGCACCGGTTCGAACGCGTCGTATTCCTTGATCAGCATTTCGGTCTTGGCCTTGAACTTGGCGTGATCCTCAGGAGACCACCAGTCGCGCAAGTTGCCGTCGCTGTCGTACTGGCTGCCTTGATCGTCAAAGCCGTGACTGATTTCGTGTCCGATCGTCGCGCCTATGGAACCGTAGTTGAAAGCATCATCGGCGGCGGGGTTGAACGCCGGCGGCTGCAATTGACCCGCGGGAAAAACGATCTCATTGACCGAGGGGTTGTAGTAGGCATTGACCGTCGGCGCGGTCATGTTCCATTCGGAACGATCCACCGGACCTGAGAGCTGCGCGAGCTTGCGGTTGCGCTCGAATTGCTGCGCGCGCCGCACATTGCCGAGCAGATCGTCGGGCACGATGGCCAGCTTGCCGTAGTCGCGCCAGTGATCGGGATAGCCGATCTTCACGTTGATCTTGCGCAGCTTCGCCTGCGCTTCGACCTTTGTAGGAGCGCTCATCCATGGCAATTGATCAATGCTCGAGGCGTAGGCCTTGAGCAGGTTGCGCACCAGTTCATCGATGCGTGCCTTGGTTGCCGGCGGAAAGTATTTCGCGACGTACAATTTCCCCGAGGCTTCGCCGATCAGCCGGTCAACCAGCTGCGTTCCGCGCTTCCAGCGGTCCGGGGCCTGCTGCGTTCCCTGCAGGACGCCCTGATTGAAGGCGAAGTCTTCCTCGACAAAGGCATGCGGGAGAAACGGCGCGCGGCTCGAGAGCACCCGGTAGCGGAAATAGGACTTCCACGTCTCGATCGGCGTGGATTCGACCAATGCGGACAATCCCTGCAGATAATCGGGTTGGCGCACAATCAGCGTGGGCAACGCGCCGCTGAGACCGGTCTCGGTGAAAAAGCCTTGCCAGTCGATCGCCGGCGCCAATACTTTGAGCTGTGCCGGCGTCTGCGGGTTGTAGGTCTTTTGCGAATCGCGGTTCGCCACCCGCGTCCACTGGATCTTGGCCAGCGACGTCTCGAGCGCGATGATCAGATCAGCTTCCTTTCCCGGGCCCGCATCGCCCAACAAATGCAGCATTTTCTCGACGTGCTCGCGGTACTTGGCGCGAAATCCGACGAGGCGGGCATCGTCGCTCAAATAGTAGTCGCGGTCGGGCAATCCCAAGCCGCTTTGCGTCATCCAAAAAGCATACTGCGCAGAATGCTTGGAATCCGGACGAACGGAGGTTGCGATG
>DATHKV010000001.1:0-40735 GCA_035488895.1 Steroidobacteraceae bacterium | reverse complement strand
AACCGCTTGGAGTTCGGCGTCGGGCAGGGCGATTGGAAGAGCACGGACACCGTTGGCGATGCCGTCAAAATCAATTTCTCCTTGGTGCTGAAGCCCAAGAGCTGACATGCCGCGCATCTTTGACGATGTGGCCGAGTGTGTTGAGAACACCTTAACTCGCGTCGGATCCCACATCGTCCTCGCGCTGCCGCTGGGAGTGGGCAAGCCCAATCCGCTGGCCAACGAGTTCTACCGGCGCGCGCGGCGCGATCCGTCCCTGACTCTCAAGATCTTCACCGCCTTGAGCCTGCGCGCGCCGCAATGGCACGGGGAGTTGGAGCGCCGCTTCCTGGAGCCGCTGGCGGCGCGGCTGTTCGGTGGATGCGTGCCGCTCGATTATGTGACGGATCTGCATGGCGAGGGTGTGCCGGGCAACGTGCAAATCGTCGAGTTCTTTTTGGATCCGGGCGCCCTGCTCAAGGTCGGGCACTCACAGCGCCACTATGTCAGCAGCAACTACACCCATGTGGCGCGCGATGTTGCCGCCCAAGGGGTCAATGTCATCGCGCAACTGGTCGCGAAGCGCAGCATCGACGGCCGGACGGAATACAGCCTGGGATCGAATCCCGACGTCACGGTCGACCTGCTCGAGCATCTGGCGCCGCAACGGCAGGCGGGCCGGGAAGTCGTGGTCATCGGCGAGGTCAATCGGCAAATGCCCTTCATGTTCGGACCGGCGGCGGTCGACGCCGAGACTTTCGACTCGATAGTCGAGCATGCACGCTACGAACACGATTTGTTTGCGCCGCCCAATCAACGCCTGAGCACGGTCGATTATGCGATCGGCCTGTATGGCGCCCGCCTGGTACGAGACGGCGGCACCCTGCAGATCGGCATCGGCGAACTCGGCGATGCCGTGGTGTACGGCTTGCAGCTGCGGCACCAACAGAACGCTGAATTCCGCGAAATCATCTCCGGCCTCAAGGCTCAAGAGCGCTTCGGACCCGTCTTGGACTCGATCGGCGATGCGTCGCCCTTCGAAGCGGGTCTTTATGGGTGCACCGAAATGTTCGTGGACGGCTTCTTGGACCTGTATCGCAGCGGGGTGTTGCGCAGGCGGGTTTTCGATGACCTGCGCATGCAGCGGTTATTGAATGCCGGGACGATCAACGAGCGCATCGATGAGCAATTTCTGGCGGCCATGGCGCAGGAAGGCTTCGCCGACCCCCTGAGCGCGGCTGAGTTTGCATTGCTGCAAGAGGCCGGCGTGTTCCGACGTGAGTGCCGCTACGGCAACGGCAGGATCGAGAACGGAGAAGGACAGAGCGCGGCGGCAAGCTTTACCACGCCGGAAGCACGGCGCGATCTACTGGCCATGTGCACCGGACGACAGCTGACAGGCGGCGCTCTCCTGCATGCCGCTTTTTTTCTCGGACCGCGCGGATTTTATGCCGCGCTGCGCGATTTGCCGGAGACGGAACGGCGCCAGTTCTCGATGTGCGGAGTGTCCTTCGTCAATCAACTCGATGGCCGGGACCAGGCATTGAAAATAGCGCAGCGTCAGCACGGAAGATTCCTGAACTCCACCATGATGGTGACGCTGCTCGGCGCGGCCGTGTCTGACGGCCTCGCCGACGGACGTGTCGTCAGCGGCGTCGGCGGCCAATACAATTTCGTCGCCATGGCGCATTCTCTGCCCGGCGCGCGCTCCATTCTTACGCTGCGCAGCACCCGCGGGAAGAATTCCCAACTGACCTCCAATATTCGATGGAGCTATGCGAACACGACCATCCCGCGCCACTTGCGCGATGTCGTCGTCACCGAATACGGCGTCGCGGATTTGCGCGGGTTGAGCGATCAGGATGTGATTGCGGCGTTGTTGAACATCGCCGATTCGCGTTTTCAGGATGGATTGAAGCGGGAGGCGCAAGCGGCCGGAAAGCTGGCGCGCGACTATCAGATACCGGACAGACATCGAAACAACATGCCGCGGGCGTTGGAAGAGCGCTTCATCCTCGCGCGCGCACGCGGATTGTTCTCGGAATTTCCCTTTGGCACCGACTTTACCGGCGAGGAAATCGTGCTGGCGAAAGCATTGTCGAGTCTCAAGGACAAGGTTTCGGGCGGCTGGCCCCGGATCAAGGCCCTGGTGAGCGCCGCCGCCTCGCGCGGCATCCCGGCCGGAACCAGACAATATCTGGAGCGCATGTCGCTGTTGGCGCCCAAAAGCCGCCGGGAATGGCTCTGGCAGCGCCTGCTCGTGCAGGAATTACGCGATATTCGCTAATGGCCCGGCGTCCGGATTGTTTCTGGACGCCCGGGTGAGTAACCTTGCCATCCCAGCCTACCCTGCGGAGCGACTTTATGAAGATCGGCGTACCCAAAGAGATTAAAATTCACGAATATCGAGTGGGCTTGGTCCCCGCCGGCGTTCGCGAACTTGTCGATTCGGGACATCAAGTCGTCGTGCAAAGCGGCGCGGGCGCGGGAATTGGATTCGAAGATTCGCATTACCAAGCCGCGGGCGCGTCGATCTCCAAAAAGGTCGAGGAAATTTTCAGCTCGACCGACCTCATCGTGAAGGTCAAGGAGCCGCAACTGAATGAGTGCAAGATGTTGCGCAGCAATCAAACGCTGTTCACCTATTTGCACTTGGCGGCGGATCGTGAACAAACCGTGGCGCTGCTGGCGTCCGGCGCAACCGCGATTGCCTACGAGACTGTGACGGCGCCGGATGGTTCGCTGCCCTTGTTGACTCCCATGAGCGAGGTCGCCGGACGCATGTCGGTGCAGGTCGGCGCGAATTGTCTGCAGAAGGCGAATGGTGGATTCGGCGTGCTGTTGGGCGGCGTGCCGGGCGTGGCGCCCGCCAAGGTCGTGGTGCTGGGCGGAGGCGTCTCGGGGACGCATGCCGTGGAAATGGCGGTGGGCCTGCGCGCGGATGTCACCGTGGTGGATCGCTCGGTGAAGCGCCTGAGAGAACTGTCATCGATATTCGGCAGCCAGCTGAAGACCGTATATTCGACGGCGCATGCCATCGAGGAACTGGTCCGCGATGCCGACCTGGTGATCGGCGCGGTGCTGATTGCGGGCGCCGCGGCGCCCAAACTGGTGACGCGTGCGATGGTCAAAACCATGAAGCCCGGCGCGGTGCTGGTCGACATTGCGATCGATCAAGGCGGCTGCTTTGAGACCAGCCATCCCACCACCCATGCGGAACCTACCTACGTGCTCGACGGCGTAATCCACTATGCCGTCACCAACATGCCGGGCGCGGTGCCGAGAACCTCCACATTCGCGCTGACCAATGCCACCTTGCCGTATGTAAAGGCGCTTGCCGATCACGGCTGGCGTACCGCGATCTCCAAGGACAGCGGGTTGGCTCAAGGTCTCAATGTACACGCGGGTCAGCTGACTCACGAGGCAGTGGCGAGCGCGCTTGGACTGGACTATCGGGCCTATCGCGCGGCTTGAGCGAACGCCGAAGAACTCCAGGACGGGGTTCGGCATAATAGGGATTCACAGGGACTTAGATGAAGATCAAGCGGCATGTACCGAAGTTTCGGCGAGCGGCGCCCGCGGTACGCCGTGAAGCCCTGGTTGATGCGACCCTCCGCTGCCTGAAAAAGTACGGCCATGACGGCGTGTCGGTGCGCCGCATCAGCGCGGCCGCCGGTGTTTCCATCGGTCTCATCAATCACCACTTTCCCAGCAAGTCCGGATTGATAGCCGAATCCTACGAGACGCTGGCGCTGTCGCTGCAGGAGGAGCTTCACGCGCGTGCCAACAATCATGCCGCATCGCCGCGCGAACGCCTGAGCGATTTTCTGCGTGCGTCGTTCGCGCCGGATCTTCTCGATCCGCAGCTGTTCAACGTCTGGGTGGTGTTCTGGAGCATGGTGGCGCACTCGCGGGAAATACGCGAAGTGCACGACCGCACCTACGGAAAATATCGCTCAATTCTGGAGTCTCTGCTGGGTGAGGTGGTCAAATCCGGCGCGGCCCCCAAATTGAAGCTGCGTTCGGCCGCCATCGCGCTCACCGCCTTGTTGGACGGCCTGTGGGTCGAATTGAGCCTCAGTGCCGATACATTCAGGCCGCGCGAGGCGGTCGTTATCTGCGAGGATTGGGTCAATGCCCTGTGCGCGGGCGCCTTTCCGCGCATGTTGCGCGAAAAACGCCACAAAACGTGACCTCCCCGCTTGTTATACTATCGTTCAACAAGAGCCGGAGATGATGACCCTTCATGGATGCGCGGCGCCGAGCGATAGACGAAGACTTCAGCCTTCCCGGATGGATATACCGGGACGCCGATTTTCTGCGCGCCGAAAAGCAGCAGGTATTCGCCGCGTCGTGGCAGATCGTCTGCCACCTCAATGACATCCCGAAACCGGGCGACTATCACACCCTGGATTTTCTCGGTGAGCCCCTGGTGGTGGTCCGCGGACGCGACCACGGCGTCAAGGCGTTTTTCAATGTCTGCCGCCATCGTGCATCCAGGCTACTTGACGGCGCAGCCGGCCGGTGTCCCGGCCGGATAGTCTGTCCCTACCATGCCTGGACCTATGATCTCGACGGCGCGCTGGCGGCGGTCCCGCATCGGAAGGAATTTGTCGATTTTTCATTGACGGATTACGGACTCAAAGCGGTCGAATCCGAGATTTACCTGGGATTCATCTTCGTGCGCCTGCGGCCGGGGTTGCCCAGCGTTGCAGAGATGCTGGCGCCCTATCAGGAGGAATTGTCCTGCTACCGTTTCGAGGAGCTCGAGCCGCTCGGACGCGTCACGATGCGCATGCGGCACGTGAATTGGAA
Source organism: Steroidobacteraceae bacterium (assembly GCA_035488895.1). Classification (GTDB taxonomy): domain Bacteria; phylum Pseudomonadota; class Gammaproteobacteria; order Steroidobacterales; family Steroidobacteraceae; genus Bog-1198. The sequence continues at coordinate 35,941 of DATHKV010000001.1, read as the reverse complement.
AAATGTGACGGACAATTACTCGGACGGGATGCATATCTCAGTGGCGCATCCCGGGCTGTCACGTCTGTTTGGACAAACCTACGGCATCGAGGCTGAGCTGTGGGTGGACAAGATGTGGGGTTATCTTCGCGACGCGCCCTCCTCGCAACTGTCGGAGCGCATGTACCAGACCGTCCTGCCCAGGTCGCCGCACCTGCCCGAGGATCGACAAAGACTCTGGACCTATTTCAAACTGTGGCCGAACGTTGCCTTCGATATCTATCCGGATCAAGTCGACTTCATGCAGATGATTCCGATTTCGGCCACTGAAACTCTGGTGCGCGAAATCGCTTATGCGCATCCCGACGAGCGGCGCGAAATGCGCGCGGCGCGATATCTGAATTGGCGCATCAACCGCCGCGTGAGCCTCGAGGACAAGACGCTCATCGAACGGGTGCAGGCGGGCATGGGCTCGCGCAGCTACACGCCCGGTCCTTTGGGACACAATGAGGTCTCGCTGCGCAGCTTCGCACGCCGGTTGCGCGAACTCATACCGGAGAGCCGTCTGCCAACCGCGCCTCCCGCGGGTTGGCGCACGGCCGGTGGCTGAAACGATGCGCGACGCCATCATCGTCGGCGGCGGACACAATGGGCTGGTCTGCGCCGCGTATCTTGCGGCCGCCGGCCTCAAGGTGACCGTCCTCGAGCGGCGCGCCGTCGTCGGCGGTGCCGCCGTGACCGAGGAGTTTCATCCGGGCTTTCGCAATTCCGTGGCGTCCTACACGGTATCGCTGCTCAATCCGAAAGTCATTCGGGACCTGGATTTGCCGCGGCATGGCCTGCGCATCGTCGAGCGCAAGCTGGCCAATTTCCTGCCTCTGGACGAGACCCGCTATCTGAAGGTGGGCGCGGGCGTAACCGCACAGGAGGTCGCGAAATTCTCCGCGCGCGATGCGGAGCGCCTGACGGCGTATGGCGAACGATTGGACATCATCGCCGACGTGCTGCGCGATCTGGTGCTGCAAACGCCGCCGAACGTCACCGCCGGCGGATGGCTCACGGCGCTGCCTGAACTGCTGCGCGGCGCGCGCCAGGGAAAGCGCATCGCGAAACTGGATTTGCCGATGCGGCGCGAGCTTCTGGATCTGTTCGTGAAGTCGGCCGGAGACTACCTGGACTCCTGGTTCGAGAGCGCCCCGATCAAAGCAGCCTACGGATTTGACGGCGTGGTCGGCAATTATGCGAGCCCGTATGCCGCGGGCTCTGCCTATGTGCTCTTGCACCACGTGTTCGGCGAGGTCAACGGCAAGAAGGGAGTCTGGGGACACGCGGTCGGCGGAATGGGCGCCATCACCCAGGCGATGGCGCGGGCCGCGGCGGAACGCGGCGTGGAAATTCGCGTTGCGAGCCCGGTGCGGGAGATCTTGACCGAAGGCGGCCGTGCGGTGGGCGTGATTACCGAGAAAGGCGAGGCGCTTCGGGCGCGCAGCGTCGTGTCGAACTTGAATCCCAAATTACTGTACGGATCGCTGATCGATCCCGGTGCCCTGCCGCAGGATTTTCGCGAGCGCATCAGCCATTGGCGCTGCGGCTCGGGTACCTTCCGCATGAATGTCGCGCTGTCGGAATTGCCCGATTTCAAGGCATTGCCGGGCCGCACGGCCGCCGATCACCATACCGCCGGCATCATCATGGCGCCCAGCCTCGCCTACATGGATCAAGCTTATTTGGACGCCAAGGCGGGCGGATGGTCGAAACAGCCCATCGTGGAGATGTTGATTCCCTCGACGCTCGACGACAGCCTGGCGCCCAAGGGCCGGCATGTGGCCAGCTTGTTCTGCCAGCACGTCGCGCCAGTGCTGCCGGATGGCGCGTCCTGGGACGCCCATCGCGAGGAGGTTGCGGATGTGATGATCGATTTGGTCAACTCCCATGCGCCGAACTTCAAGGCTTCCGTGCTCGGACGGCAGATCATGAGTCCGCTGGATCTGGAGCGCACCTTCGGACTCATCGGCGGCGATATCTTTCACGGCGCCTTGAGCTTGGACCAACTTTTTTCGGCGCGGCCGATGCTCGGGCACGGCGACTATCGCGGGCCCTTGAAGGGATTGTACATGTGCGGCTCCGGCACGCATCCCGGCGGCGGCGTGACCGGCGCACCCGGCCACAACGCGGCGCGGGAAATCATCGCCGACTTTCGCCGGGGGCGGTTGAAGCAGGCCTAGCGCGGAAGCGTTGGCGCTATTTCTTGGCCGGATCCGGATACTCGAACGGATCGGTCACCGCCGGCTGCGTAGGCACCAGCTTGCGCGGCAGCGGCTTTTCGCTGTTGGCCGCGGCCATGAGCATCGTCGCGATCACCACGGAGGCCTGCCGCAAATCCATCGGCCGCAGGTGATCGAACGTGTCGAGATCCGTGTGATGCACCCGCGTCTCGTAATCCAAGGGGTCTTGGATGAATTGGAACGCCGGCAAGCCAAGCCGGCTCAAGAATACATGGTCCGTCCCGCCGGTGGGCTCGGCAACCACGGTGTTCGCGCCGAGACTGGAAAAGGGCGACAGCCATTCGCGAAAGATGGGAACCACGGCGAAATTTCCTTCCGTATAAATGCCGCGAATCTTTCCCGAGCCATTGTCGATGTTGAAGTAACCCGCCAGATCGGCGATTCCCGGCAGCGTCTGCACGGGATAGGAGTCGGTCCCAAAATACGGCGGCAAATCGGCCTCTTCGGGATCCGTAGGCGCCGGACGATGGGCGAGATGCTTCTCGACGTAAGCGGCCGATCCCAAGAGTCCTTCTTCCTCGCCCGCCCACAGGGCGAAGCGAATCGTGCGCTTGGGATGCACTCCCAGGCTTGCGAGAATGCGCGCCGCTTCCATGATCACGGCGCTGCCGGCGCCGTTGTCCGCCGCACCGTCGCCGGCGACCCAGCTATCCAGGTGCGCACCCGCCATGACAAAGCCGGCATGCGGGTCGTCGCCGGGAATGTCGGCGAATACGTTGTAAGCATTGTGGTCCGTGTCCTCGAAATGGACGCGGCTGTCGATTTCCATTCTGACCTCGCCGCGCTTGGCGAGCCGCGTCAGCTTGCGGTAGTCCTCCGCAGCCAGTTCGATGCCCGGTAATTTGGGGGTCTTGCCGACGCGATAACCATAGCCTTCGCCGTGCACCAGCCGACCCTCGGTGCGCGACATTTGCACCAGGGCGACGGCGCCCTCCTGCGCCAGAAACGCGTCCAGATTCGGCCGGAAGCGAAAACGCTCGATGCGCTTTTTACGCTGCTCCGGATCGAATGTCGGCTGTTCAAATTTATCCAGCTTCGCGATCTCGTCCGCGGTCAGCCGTTGAAAGGGAGCGGTCCCGTCGTCTTTGGGCGGCGCGGGCCAGGTGACCAATACGATCTTGCCGGCCAGTTTGCCCTTCCATTCGCCGAAATCCTTTTCACTCGCAATCGGCGCAACGATGATCGGTGCGCTCAAGACGCCGTTGGTCGCCGGGGTCCAGGCCAGCGGTATGGCCCGCAGTTCCAACGGCCGCGGAGCGATCAGGCGCACATGCGAGGACTCGATCCACCAGCCCCGGCCGAAATCGAAGGCCTCGGTTCTGACGTCCTTCAGGCCCCAACCCTTGAATTTTTCCTGCGTCCATCGCTCGGCCTTGCGCATGGCCGGCGAATTGGTCATGCGGCCGCCGATCTCATCGGCCAGGTACGCCGCGGTGTCGACGACCTGGCTGTGATTGAAACCTTCGTCGGAAATGCGGTTGATGGCGACGGACTCGCCTGGAAAGGTGCCGTTCTTGGGCGCAGTGACGGCCGCCATCGATGAAGCGCCAAGAAATGTGAAGACGCACGAAACACACAGCTTTGTCAGCACCGCTTAAACCCCCTCAGAAAAATTCAGCGCCGCATCGTAGCAATCTTGAGGCGCCGCCACCAAGTTAGTCATCTTCCCAGCTGAAACGCCACACAGCGATCAGCGCGAACAGTGCTGACCAGCCGACCAGGATCGCCGCGGGCTTCAGTCCATATTCCAGCGGCAGGCCGCGCCACGTGGTGTTATCCAGTCCATCCACCGCCCAGCGTGTCGGCACGAACTCCGTCACGTGCTGCAGCCATTCCGGAAACAGGAACGACGGCACCCACGCGCCGCCCAGCATGACCAGAAGCAGCACCAATAGCGTCGCCACCGCGCGCGTCGCACCGACGGAACCGCCGATCGAGGCGATCATGAGTCCGGTGGTCGCGGCCAGCAAGGCGAACGCGGCTGCAACCAGGGCGAAGCCGGGCAGGCTGCCCTCGATGCGCACGTTGAATATGAGGCGTGCCACCAGATAAACGACCGCCAGTATCCCCATCGCGATGAGCGTCGTGCCGGTCACCCGGCTGCCGAGCAGCAGCCAGCGGGACAACGGCGCCGCACGCAATCTGCGCCACATCCCCTCCTGGCGCATCAGCAGCAGCGCGATGCCGGCATCGATCCCCATCAACAGGATGAACTGAATGCTCATGCCGGCGAATGAATGGGAATAGGAGTTATAGCGCGGGCCCGCGGTGAGCGCGATGCCATCGACATTGAACGGTATCGGTTTGCTGTTGCCGATGAAATTTGGTCGCGACAACCGTTGCATCACGTGCTGCGAAAGCAGACCCGCCACCATCGGCCGTAACATGGATTGCGAGGGATCGTACAGCAGCTTGACGTCCGGCATCTGACCGATGCCGAGCAGTGCGCCGGTCGCCGCGGGCTCGAATCCTTTTGGAAACACGATGGCGGCGCGCAGCTTGCCGCTTCGCACCAGCGCGGTCGCTTGATCCTCCGGCAGCACCTGCACATCGAGCGAGGCGTCCTGGGTCAGGCTTTCGAGCACCGCTTGGGTGAGCGCGCTTTGATCCAGATCGGCGACGCCCACCTTCATCCGCGCCATCGAGTTGCCGCCCGCGACGGGGGCGAACAGGGACCCGAAAAAGGCGGCCACCAGGATCGGCGTCAGGACGCTGATCACCAGGGCGCGCCGGTCGCGCAGAAACAGCGCGATGTCCTTGCGCACGAGGGCCCGAAACGCGGTGAAGTTGGCGCTCATGTGTCGCGCAGCGTGCGCCCGGTCAGCGCCAGAAACACATCCTCCAGATTGGCGCGCCGGCTTGTCAATTCTTGACACCGGAAACCGCGGGCGGCAAGACACTCGAGCACGCGCGGCGCGGCCGTGCCCAAATCCGTCGCGGCGACCGACAATTCCATGCCCGCAATGTCGACGTGGATGACCCCCGGCAATTCCTTGATTTCCGCCAATGCAGCGCTGTCCGGCGGCAGGTCATACTTCAGGGTCAGCTTATTGCCGGCCGGTGCGCCCGCCAGAAGGCCCGCGAGACTGTCGTCGGCGAGGACGCGGCCATGGTCCACGATGACGATGCGGTCGCACAACCGTTCAACCTCTTCCATGTAGTGGGTTGTATAGATCACGGTTCGGCCTTCCCGCGCCAGCACCTCGATGGTTTCGAATATGGCGTTGCGGCTTTGCGGATCGACACCCACGGTCGGCTCATCCAACAAGAGGATTTGCGGTTGGTGCAGCAGCGCACAGGCAATATTCAAGCGTCGGCGCATGCCGCCGCTGAATTTATTCGGCGGGTCGCCGGCGCGATCCGCCAGGCTCGTGAGTTCCAACACCGCGGCGATTCGTATCGCCAGCGCCCGGCCGGAGAGGCCGTAAAGACCGCCGAAGAATTCCAGGTTCATGCGGGCCGGCAGTTCTTCCAGGAGTGCGATCTCCTGCGTTACCAGTCCGATCTTGCGCTTGGTGGGGTCAGCGCCGGTTCTCAAAGTGGCGCCGTCGATTTTGACGCAGCCCGAATCCGGCGTGGTCAGGCCGGCGAGCATGCTGATGGTGGTCGACTTGCCGGCCCCGTTGGGACCCAGCAGTCCTAAGATCTTACCGGGCGCGGCGCTGAACGACACTTCCGCAACGGCCGTGATCGCGCCGAATTTCTTTTGCAGTCGTTCGGCGCTCAGATTCATCGGACGAATACTGCCAGCACATGCTCCCCTGCGCTACGTTTCGACGCCCTGCGACTTCAGATACTCGTCATAGGTGCCGCGGAAGTCGATGTATTTTCCGTCGGGCCGCATTTCGATGATGCGCGTGGCAAGACCGCCGACGAACTCGCGATCGTGCGAAACGAAGATCAAAGTGCCCGCGTAGTGTTCCAGTCCGATCTGCAGGGACTCGATGGTTTCCATGTCCATGTGATTGGTCGGCTCGTCCATCAGCAGCACGTTGGGTTTGGTCAGGATCAGCTTGCCGTAGATCATGCGGCCCTTCTCGCCGCCGGACAGCACCTTCACGGACTTCTTGGTCTCTTCGCCGGAAAACAGCAGTCGCCCCAGGGTGGCGCGGACGATTTGATCGTCATCCGCTTTGCCGGTGTACTGCGACATCCAGCCGAACAGGTCGATTTTGTCCTCGAACTCCGCCTGGGGATCCTGCGGCATATAGCCCGGCTGGGCGTTTTCAACCCAGACGATGCGACCGCTGTTGGGCCGCAGCTCACCCGCGAGACAGCGCATCAGCGTGGTTTTGCCGACGCCGTTCGGCCCAATGATCGCGATGCGCTCGCCGCCCTCGATGTTGCAGCTGAAGTCGTGGAGCACTTTCTCGGTCGACCCGGGATAGGTGAAATTCAGCTTCTCGACCGTGACCGCTGAACGGTACAGCTTCTTGCCCTGCTCGAAGCGGATATAGGGATTCTGCCGCGACGAGGGCTTGATCTCCTCGATCTTGATTTTTTCGAGCTGCTTCTTGCGCGAAGTGGCCTGTCGCGCCTTGGACGCATTGGCCGAAAAACGCCGCACGAATTCCTGCAGGTCCGAGATCCGGTCCTTCGCCTTGGCATTGGCTGCTTCGACGCGGGCACGCGCCTGCACCGACGCCAGCATGAAGTCATCGTAATTGCCGGGGTAGATCTTGAGCTGCTGAAAATCCAGGTCCGCGATGTGAGTGCACACTTGATTCAAGAAGTGCCGATCGTGGCTGATGATCACCATGGTGGCGTTGTAGTTGTTGAGCGCACCTTCGAGCCAGCGAATCGAGTTGATGTCCAGGTTGTTGGTGGGCTCATCCAGCAGCAGCACGTCGGGATTGGAGAACAGGGCCTGCGCAAGCAGCACGCGCAGCTTCAATCCCGGCGGCACCTCTCGCATGGGTCCGTTGTGCCGCGCCTCTTGGATGCCGGCGTCGGTGAGAATGCTTGCCGCACGCGCCTCGGCATCGTAGCCGCCGTACTCGGCAAACACGCCCTCCAGCTCCGCCGCCTTCATGTAGTCGGCGTCCGTGGCCTTGGGGTCGGCGTAGATGCGGTCGCGCTCCTGCATGGCCGCCCAAAGCTCCGTGTGGCCGCGCATGACCACGTCGAGGACGCGTTCATCCTCGTAGCCGAATTGATTTTGATCCAGCTTGCCGAGGCGCATGCCCACCTGCAGCATCACGTCTCCGGCGCTCGCGTCGAGATCCCCGCCCAGCACTTTCATGAGCGTGGATTTGCCCGAGCCGTTCGCCCCGATCAAACCATAGCGGTTGCCGTCGGAGAACTTGACCGTTACCTGCTCGAACAGCGGCTTGGCGCCGAATTGAACGGCGACATTGGAGGTGGAAAGCATATTGCCCAAACTCTGAGAAAATGCGGCCGCGTCGGCCACGATAGCCCTTTGAAAACCCATCTCGATGGAGTGCCGTGTCGCTGCGTGAGGGACGCGGGCGGCTAAAATCGCCCTTTCCGGCGGCGTCATTCTAGCCGAGCTTGGCCCGTAAGGTCGGGCTTTTCGACGCCCTCGGGCCTCAAAGCCTTGGGGATTCCTCGGACAGGCGCCAGGGCGGGAAACGCCGCGTGTTGCCGGCGTGATAGAGGCAAATGATATTGCCGTCCGGATCCTGCAAATACGCCTCCCGCCACAGCCAAATCTGATCCTTGGGTGCCTGGTTGAACTCTATGCCGAGCTTGCACAGCCGCTCATAGGTGGCATCCAACTCCTCGCACTCGAAATAGACCACGGTTTGTGAGGGAATCACCGAGTCGAACGCGTGCAGAGAAAAGGTGGCGCCATCCTGACACTCAAAGCGCGCATAGCGGGGCAGCGCGCTCACGATCTGCGTAAATCCCAGGCGCCGGTAGAACTCAGCGGATTTTTCCACGTTGGTGGCAGGCAGCGTCACTTGATTGAGATTCATGGGTTTGCCCAGGCGCTTAAGCGGTACGATGCTGATTATGCTTGCTTGGACGTAGGGAGGCACGATGAAACGGCTGATGGCTTTACTCTCGATTGGCTGGGCGGGATTTTGCCTTGCCAACGACGCCGCACCCAAGGTTGAATACTTCAGCGCGGCGCAGTTGGCGCACATTGCCCAGCCGGTCGACGGCGTTGCGGCGAAGCAATTCCTCAATGGCCCCGGTTCCAACGTGTACATCGTGCGCCGCGACAAGACTGGGGAAGCGGAGGTGCATTTGGCGCTCAATGACATTTTCGTCGTCAAGAGCGGCCACGCCAAGATCACCGTCGGCGGCCAAATCGCGGGCAACCATGAAACTGCGCCCACGGAATGGCGCGGCGGCGAGATTACCGGGGGCACGGACTATTCCTTGGGCCCCGGCGATGTGTTGTTCATTCCCGCGGGCCTTCCGCACAAGGTGCTCGTGCCGCCCAAGGCGTCGATCACCTATGTGACGGTCAAGACGCCGAAGTAAAGCGCTCCAGGCGAACCGGCCGGCTACTTCTTCCTGCGCGCGGCAGTCTTGCGCTTGGCGGGCTTCGCTTTGGCCCGCTTCTTCACGGGTTTTTTGACGGGTTTTTTGACGGCCCGCTTGGCGAACTTCTTTGCGACTTTCCTCGCCGCCTTCTTTGCAGTCTTTTTCTTTGCAGTCTTGCTCGGGGCCCTGTTAGCGGCCTTCTTCTTCGCCGCCTTGGGTGCCGCCGGCTTTGCGGCGGCGGGCTCGACGCCGCGCAATTGTTCCAATATCGCGGGATTCTCCAGGGTCGACATATCCTGGGTGATTTCCTCGCCGCGCGCGACCGCGCGCAGCAGGCGGCGCATGATTTTACCGGAGCGCGTCTTCGGCAGATTGTCGGTCAGGCGGATCTCATCCGGCTTGGCGATGGGACTCAGCTGATCGCCAACCCAGCCGCGAAGTTCATCGATGAGCGTCTTGGCGGCGGCGCTTTGCGGCCGCGGCACATTCAGCACCACATAGGCGAACGCCGACTCTCCCTTGATCTCGTGCGGCTTGCTGACCACCGCGGCCTCCGCCACTTTCGGATGCGCCACCAGAGCCGATTCGATTTCCATGGTCCCGAGCCGGTGGCCCGCAATGTTCAGCACGTCATCGATGCGCCCCATGATCCAGTAGTAGCCGTCCTTGTCGCGCCGCGCCGAATCGCCGGCGACATAGTAGCGATTCCTGAATTTCTCCCAATAGGTCTTGATGTAGCGCTCGTTGTCGCCCCAAATCGTGCGCAGCATGGAAGGCCAGGGCCGCTTGATGACGAGGTACCCGCCGGCGTCCGGGGTTTTCACCGGCCTGCCCTCCTCGTCGACGATATCGGCAAAGATTCCGGGAAGCGGTTTGGTGCAGGATCCCGGCTTGGTGGCCGTGACGCCGGGAATGGGCGCCATCATGGCGGCGCCGGTTTCGGTCTGCCACCAGGTATCCACGATGGGGCAGCGCTCGCCGCCGATGACACGGTGGTACCACATCCACGCTTCGGGATTGATGGGCTCGCCGACGCTGCCGAGCACCCGCAGCTTGCGCAAGTCGTATTTGGCCGGCAGTTCGTCGCCCAGTTTCATGAGCGCGCGTATCGCAGTGGGCGCCGTATAGAAAATGCTGACGCCATGCGACTGGCACATTTTCCAAAAGCGTCCGCCGTCGGGAAACGTCGGCGCGCCTTCATACAAAAAGAGGGTGGCGCCCGCGGCCAGCGGCCCGTAAGCCACATACGTGTGCCCGGTAACCCAGCCGACGTCGGCGGTACACCAGTACACATCATCGGCCTTGAGGTCGAAAGCCCACTTGGTGGTCAACTTGGCGTTGAGCAAATAACCGGCGCAGCAATGCTGGATGCCCTTGGGCTTGCCGGTGGATCCGGAGGTGTAGAGCAGGAACAGGGGATGCTCCGCGTCCAGCCATTCCGGCTCGCAGGCGAGATCCTTCCCCGCGATCGCATCATGCCACCACACGTCGCGCCCGGACCGCATGTCGCAGGCGGTGCCCGTGCGCCGGTAGACGATGACCTTTTCCACCGACTTGCACCCTTCCGACAAGGCTTTGTCGACCGCCGCCTTGAGTTCAACGGCGTGACCCCCGCGCCATCCGGCATCGGCGGTAATGACCAGCTTGGCGCCCGCGTCTTCGATCCGATCCTTGACGGCATTGGCGGAGAATCCGCCAAATACCACCGAGTGCACGGCGCCGATGCGTGCGCATGCTTGCATCGCGACCAGCGCCTCAGGGATGAGCGGCATGTAAATGATCACGCGATCGCCGCTTCCTGCGCCCTGCGCCTTCAGCGCGTTGGCGAACTGACACACGTCCTGGTGCAGTTGGCTGTAGGTCAGTTTGCGCACGTCGCCGGGTTCGCCTTCGAAAATCACGGCAACCTTGTCGCCGCGCTTCGCCAAGTGCACATCCAGGCAGTTGTGCGAAACGTTCAGCTGCCCATCGGTGAACCATCGGTAGTTGGGCGCGCGCGAGTCGTCCAGCGGCACCGTGAACGGCCGCTGCCACTCGATTTCGGCGGCCGCCAGGTCCGCCCAGAAACCGATGTAGTCGCCGGCGGCCTTGTCGTACATGCTTTGCAGCTCGGCAGCCTTGAGCGTCGCCTGCTTTACGAACGAATCGGACGGTGGGAATACGCGATCCTCTTGCAGGACCGATTGAATGTCTTTATGCGCCATGGTCTTTCCCCGTCTTAGCCAGCAGCGGTGGCGATGCGACGCACCTGCTGTCGCAAAATATTCCCGAATCCATGGGTGTTAAAAAAAGAATCGAGCCCGCTGCGATCCTGCGGCCGCAGCTTCAAGTCGTCCAGCGTAGCCTCGATCGGCATGTCGCAAACGATGCCGGTCAAGCGACGGGCAAGGTAAGCGGCATCCTTATGAGCCAGTAGTTTAGCAGCGACTGCGGCGGCTCCGCGCAGCTTCAATAGAGGAATTCGATGAAGATTTGCATACAACTCGTCGAGCGAACCGAAAACGGCGAACAGTTCCGCGGCGGTTTTCTTGCCCACTCCGGGCACACCGGGGATGTTGTCGACACTGTCGCCGGTCAGCGCCAGAAAATCGGCGATGAGCTCGGGAATGACGCCAAAGCGCGGGCCGATGTCGTGGTAGTGATAGCGGTTATTGCCGCTGTAGTCCCAGAAGACATCGCCATCCCGTATCAGTTGCGACAAATCCTTGTCGCGCGTCACCAATACATTGCGAAGCCCCGCCGCCCGCGAGCGGGAAGCCAGCGTGCCTATGATGTCGTCAGCCTCGTATTCGGCGCTCGCGAACTCGGCCAGGCCCATATGCCGGCAAAACTCGCGGCACAGCGCGAATTGGCGCTCCAAATCAGCGGGCGGCGACTCGCGGTTGGCTTTGTACGCCGGATAAATGCCGTTGCGGAACGAGATTACGCTCTTCAGACTCAGGTCGAAGGCCACGCCGATCCTTTCCGGCCGCACCTGCTCGAGAAGATCCGACAAAAAACGCGCGAATCCATACAACGCATGCGTGGCATTGCCTTCGGCATCCACCATATCCGGCGGCATGGAGTGGTAGGCGCGAAAAATGAAATAGCTGGCGTCGATGTAGTACACCACGCCGGACCGCGCAACGGGTGTCCCCGCGATTGCGCTCACATCGGCCAGCGTTGCATGCGCTCGTGCAGCGGACTCGACCGCGGGAAATGCGCGACCAGGTATTCCATCTGGTCGGCGAGCACGCGCCGACCTTTCAAGAAAATATATTCGGCATAAGTGGGTGTGAACGGCACGGCCAAGAGCTGCATGCCCGCCTGCTCCGGTGTGCGCGACGCCTTGGCATTGTTGCAGCGACGGCACGCGGAAACCACGTTGCTCCACGTATCGTGACCGCCGCGGCTGAACGGCGTCACGTGATCGCGCGATAAGAGGCTATATGTAAAACGCGCACCGCAGTACAGGCACAGGTAGGCATCGCGGCGAAACAGCGTTTGATTATTCAGCGGCGGGGTATAAGCCGAGCCGCGCAGATTGCCCGGATTGCCGGTCACGCCCAACGTGGCGATGATCGAATTGACGTCGACGATGGTTCGAAGGCCCGACTTCGCGCAGGTTCCGCCGTACAGCCGGTACAGGAGCGTTCCACAGGTGTAGGCAACCTGCTCGGTGTGATACAGGCGCGCGGCTTCGCGATAGTCAACCCATTCCAACGGCATGCCCGAGACGTCGGTTCGCAGTATCTGTTGCGACAGGGGATAGGTGTGCGAAACCACCGTAAGGTCGTCGCGCCAATCCAGCAACTGATACTTCTCCCGGTCCATCACGTTCATAACATCCTAAAGATAGTCGAGTCTTATGCCATAATTCAATGTTTCGCGCTAAGTCTCGGCTTGGGAGAGTTTTGCATGTCCGTCGTCGTCGGTGTCCTCAAGGAGACCGCTGCCAATGAAACTCGTGTCGCACTCGTTCCGGAAATCGCTTCGAAACTGAAAGCCCTGGGCATTCGCGTGCTGATCGAACGCGGGGCCGGCACCGCGGCTCATTTTCCGGATTCCCTGTATACGGATGCGGAATTCAGCGATGCCGCCACGATACTCGGATCTGCCGACGTTATATTGAAAGTGCAGCCGCCCACCTTGACGGAAGTCGCAGCGCTGAAGAAAGGCGCCATCGTCGTCGGCTTCATGCAGGCGTATGCCCGGCCCGAGCTGGTCCGGGCGCTCAAGGATCGCGGCATTACCAGCTTCGCGATGGAATTGGTGCCGCGCATTTCGCGCGCCCAGTCGATGGATGCCCTGTCTTCGCAAGCCTCGGTGGCCGGCTACAAAGCCGCACTGATCGCCGCCAACACGCTGGCGAGATTTCTGCCCATGCTGACGACCGCCGCGGGCACGATTCGGCCGGCGTCGGTATTGGTCATCGGCGCGGGGGTCGCGGGTCTTCAGGCCATCGCGACCGCAAAACGCTTGGGGGCGGTGGTCGAAGCATACGACGTGCGAAGTGCCACGAGGGACCAAATCAAGTCGCTGGGCGCGAAGTTCATCGAGACGGGCGTTTCCGCGGAAGGCGCCGGCGGCTATGCCCGCGAGCTTACGCCCGAGGAAAAAGCCAAACAGCAAGAGGTTCTGGACGCGCGCATCGCCGTAAGCGATGCGGTGATCAGCACGGCATCGGTCCCCGGACGCGCGGCGCCGCGGATCGTATCTCGAGCGGCGGTCGAGCGCATGAAGGCCGGTTCGGTCGTGATCGACATCGCGGCCGAGCAGGGCGGCAACTGCGAATTGACCCAGGCCGGTGAGACCGTGCTGCATGGCGGGGTTAAAATCGTCGGTCCCGTCAATTTACCCGCCACACTGCCGTATCACGCCAGCGAAATGTATGCCCGCAATCTATTCAATTTCCTGAAGCCTGCTTTACCCAAGGGCGCACTCGTCGTTGACTGGAGCGACGAAGTGTTTGCCGGCGCCGTGCTCACGCACGAAGGACAAATCAAGCACGAAGCCACGCGAACGGCTGTGGAGGGACAGAAGACATGATCGACGGCGTCATCGCTCTCTATATATTCATGTTGGCGGCGTTCACGGGCTATGAAGTCATTTCGCGCGTGCCGGTGATCCTGCATACCCCGCTCATGTCCGGATCGAATTTCGTGCACGGCATCGTCCTGGTCGGCGCCATGGTGGCGCTCGCGACAGCCGACACCACTCTGGTGCGGGTCATTGGCTTCATCGGCGTATTGCTGGCGGCCGGCAATGCGGTCGGCGGTTATGTGGTCACCGAACGCATGCTGAAAATGTTCGTGCTGGCCGGCAAAAAGAAAGGACCTTAAAGGATGCCTTCCGCCACGACGATTCAAACCTTGACCCAGCTGTCCTATTTGATTGCGGCGGCGCTTTTCATCTTGGGACTGAAGCGCATGAGTTCGCCCGTGACCGCGGTCAGCGGCGTGCGCTGGGCCGGGGTCGGCATGGTGTTGGCGACGGTCGTGACGCTGGCCTTCATGGGCGCATCCTCGCTCAACTTGATGCTGGTCATCATCGCGATTGCGATCGGTTCAGGTGTAGCCTGGGTGAGCGGCAAGCGCGTCGCCATGACGGACATGCCGCAGATGAGCGCGCTCTACAACGGCATGGGCGGCGGCGCCGCCGCGGCGATTGCAGCCGTGGAACTGTACAGCGGCAACGAACACAACATCGTCCATTTGACGATGGCCGCTTCGGGCGGCTTCATCGGCGCGGTGTCGTTCAGCGGCAGCTTGATCGCCTTCGCCAAGCTGCAGGGCTTGATCACCAAATCGGTGCGATTCGGCGCTCAAAAATTCGTGAATCTGGCCATATTGCTGATCACCGTCGGCCTGGGTTTCATGGTGGTGAGCGGTGCCGGCGCGGACTCGGGACTTCCGATCGTGTCCTTGTTCTTCGTGTTCGCGCTGATTTTAGGCGTTGCGATGACGCTGCCGATCGGCGGCGCCGACATGCCGGTGGTCATCTCCCTGTACAACGCGCTCACCGGACTTGCCGTGGGCTTCGAGGGCTTCGTGCTCGACAACGCGGCCATGATCATCGCCGGCACCGTGGTCGGTGCGGCCGGCACGCTGCTCACTCAGCTCATGGCGAAGGCCATGAACCGATCGCTCGGGAATGTGCTGTTCTCGAATTTCGGCGAATCTTCGGCTGCGGGCGGAGGCGCGGTAACCGGTACGCAAAAGGCCATCGAGGCCTCCGATGCCGGAGTCATGATGGCGTATTCGCAAAAGATCATCATCGTGCCGGGATATGGCCTCGCGGTGGCCCAGGCGCAGCACAAGGTTTGGGAACTCACGCAATTGCTCCTCGATCACGGCGTAAAAGTGCGCTTCGCCATTCATCCGGTCGCGGGCCGCATGCCCGGCCACATGAATGTGCTGCTTGCGGAGGCGGGAGTGCCGTATGACTTGATCTCGGATCTGGACGAAATCAACGCCGAGTTCGAAACCGCCGACGTGGCGCTCATCATCGGCGCCAATGATGTGGTGAACCCGGATGCACGCAGCAACAAGAGCAGCCCGATCTACGGCATGCCGATCTTGAACGCGGACAAAGCCAAAAATGTGATTGTGATCAAGCGCGGACAGGGTCAGGGGTTCTCAGGTATAGACAATGCGCTGTTCGTGCTGGATCAAACCCGAATGCTGTACGGCGATGCTCAGGCAGCCGTCAGCCAGTTGATCCAGGCCGTCAAGGCTGCAGGGTAATTTCGAAGCGATCCTTAGGTAGCCAGCGCGCGGGCTTGGCTGCGCCATAGTCTTCGAGCCGGATCATCGCGCCGCTGAGTGTCTGCCCGCGCAGTTCGAAGCGCACGTAGTGATAGTTTGGGAAATCGGTATTTTGATAAAGATCCGCCGGCGTGCGGTCTATATCGTAGGGGATCGCGCCGCCGCCGCCGGAAACCAAGTACGTCACTCCGTCCTGGGACAGCCTTTCGTAATTGTGAATATGGCCTGAGCTGACAATGTAGCGGGCCGTGGAATGGGCCGCCGTAGTCTTTAGATAGTCAGCCAACGCTTGTTCGTTGGGCCGGGTGTTGTGATCCACCAACTTGACGGTCTGGACATCGGCCACGGGTGGGTGATGCATGACGATCAGCACCGCGCGCACCGCGGGATCGAGCGCCGACACCTGACTTTGCAACCACATGCGCTGCTCGCTCCCGGGCAGCAGTGACGCGTCGCTGTCGAGCGCGATGCCGACCACCCTGTGCCCCAAGGCCACCGAATACCAACGGCGGCTGCGCAGTTGAGGAAAAGCATTCCACCAGCGATCGAGACAAATCGACGCGAGGCAGGCCGAGAATTCATGGTTGCCGAGCGCCGGAAAGACCGGGATTTGATGGTCGCGCCAGATTTTCGTTTCAGCACGGTACACCTCGTAATCCTCGGCGATGCCGTGATACGGCAGGTCGCCGTTGATGAAGATGGCCGCCGGATTTTCCGCCGCGATCTGCGCCACGAGCGCCCGCCGCGCAGCGGGTGAACTGGCCGCGGTTTCACTCGCGTCCGTGAAGCGGGTATCGCCATAGGCAATGATGACCAACGGTTCAGGCTGGTCCGAGTCCGGGACATTGAATGTCGCCGCCGAGAGGGCCGGCGCGCTTAAAGTTACGGCAAACAGAAAAACCACGGGCAAAGACTTGTTCATTGCGCGATGCTACGGCCCCGGAGGCTCACAAACCATGAAATTATTAGTTGCTGCCCTGTTGTGCATTCCCGCCATCGTCGGTGCCGCCGATACGGCGCCGGGCGAAAGCGCACGCTGGCAGCAACACGCGAAGCATGTCCACATCATTCGCGATAATTGGGGCATCGCGCATGTCTACGGTAAATCCGACGCCGACGCTGTGTTCGGAACTATCTACGCGCAGGCGGAGGACGACTTCAATCGAATCGAGCGCAACTATCTCGTGAGCCTCGGTTGGTTGGCGCAGGCGGAGGGTGAATCCGAACTCTACAGCGACCTGCGCGCACGACTGTTCGTCGATGTCGGCCGGCTGCAGCAGCAGTATCGCTCCGCGCCCCCCTGGCTCAAGTCGCTGATGGATGCCTGGTCGGAAGGCTTGAACCACTTTCTCTCGACGCACGCAGCGGTACATCCGAAGGTCATTCGGCATTTTGAGCCTTGGATGGCCTTGTCCTTCACCGAGGGCAGCATCGGCGGCGACATTGAAACGGTCGATCTCAAGCAGTTGGAAAAATTCTACGGACCAAGTGTGCCGCCCGCAGCCGGCTTGATGCCGGCAGCTCGGCCGACGCCCGCGGCATACTCAGGGCCGGCATCAGATCTCATTCCGGAGGAATTTCCGGGCGGCTCGAATGGATTCGCCATCGCTCCAAAATTGACGGCAACCGGACATGCCATGCTCTGGATCAATCCACACACCTCCTATTACTTTCGCTCGGAACTGCAGATGGTCAGCGATCAGGGTCTCAACGTGTACGGCGCCGTCACCTGGGGACAGTTCTTCGTCTATCAGGGCTTCAATGCTCACAACGGCTGGATGCACACGTCGAACGGCGGCGATGCCATCGACGAATACGCGGAAGACATCGTGAAAAAATCCGATGGGCCGTATTACCGGTATGGCAAGCAGTTGAAGAAGCTGGGAGTCTCTCAGGTCACCGTTCCCTTCAAGAAAGCCGATGGCACGGAGAGCCGCACCTTCACGGTGTATCACAGTCATCACGGACCCATCATTCGCTCCGCAAATGGCAAGTGGATCGCAATCAAGCTGCTGCAAGAACCGGTACCGGCATTGACGCAATCCTACTTACGCACGAAAACCGCCGATTACGCGTCGTTCCGCAAGACGCAGGACCTGCGCACGGATACATCCAACAACACGGTGTATGCGGACGCCAATGGAACGATTGCTTACTTTCATGGAAATTTCATACCGAAGCGCGACGCCTCATTCGATTTCACCCACCCCGTCGATGGCAGCAATCCGGCAACCGAGTGGCAAGGCCCCCATGCGGTCGAAGACACGATTACTCTGCTGAATCCCAGCAATGGCTGGCTCTTCAACAGCAACGATTGGCCGTTCTCGGCGGCGGGCGATCAGAGTCCGAAGCGTGAAAACTATCCGCGCTACATGTGGACCAAGGGCGAGAATCCCCGCGGACCGCACGCGATTGAAGTCTTGAGTGGCATGCACAACACGACTTTGGACAGCCTGATCGCCGCAGGCTACGACGGCCACCTCACCGCATTCGATGTACTGCTGCCGCCGCTGTTTGCCGCCTTCGATGCGCTGCCGGCCGCCGATCCCCGCCGCGCCGACTTGAAAGAAGCGATCGAGACCCTGCGCGGCTGGAATAGACGCACGTCCGCGGATTCGGTGGCGACGGCGATCGCGATTTTCTGGGGCCAGGGATTGATCGAGCGCAATGGCGCCGCGGCGCGCGACGCGGATGAACCGGTCTACGATTACCTGGTCGATAAACTGACCGACGCCGGGCGGATCGAGGCCCTAAGTGCCGCGCTCGAAAAATTTCAGCAGGATTTCGGCCGCCGGCAGATCGCCTGGGGTGAGATCAACCGCTTCCAGCGCCTGACCGACGACATCGTGCAGCCGTTTGACGACGCGCGGCCCAGCTTGCCCGTGGGATTCGCGCCCTCGCAATGGGGCGCGCTGGCCTCGTTCGACTCGTCGAAGCCCCGCAAGACCAAAAAGATTTACGGGTCGGTGGGCAACAGCTTCGTGGCGGCGGTGGACTTCGGTCCGACCATCCATGCGAAGGCCATCATGAGCGGCGGCGAGAGCGGTGATCCCTCATCGCCTCACTTCACCGATCAAGCGCTGATGTTCAGTCAGGGCCGCTTCCGCGACGTGCTCTTTTATCCCGAGGAAGTCCGCGCGCACGCGGAACGCAGCTATCAGCCTTGAAGGGTATAGCGCTCGAGCCGATCGATATCACATGCCGACGCTACCGGCGCGCGTTGGGCGACAGGCTTGAAAGTCATACGGACTAGTGCGGCACGCGACGCGGGGGCGGCGGCCGCATGCCCTGCCCGGCCGCGCGATGACGCTGCTCCGGCGTCATTTGACGCCATTGCTGGCGCAATTGCATACGCCGCTCCGGCGGCATCTGGCGGAACCGTTGGAAGGATTCGCGCACTTCGCGTTGCCGTTCCGGCGGCAGCGTCTTGAATTCCTGATAGCGCTGGCGCAGCAATTGCCGCTGCTCCGGCGGCATGGCACGCCATTGATTGAATCGTTGCTGCGCACCGGCGCGCTGTTGCGGCGTCATCGATATCCAACGCTGGCTCCCTGTTGCAAGCGACTGCTGCCGCTCGGGAGGCAGGCTGTTCCACTTGCCTTGGTAGTTTTGCAGCAATCGCTGCTGATCAGGCGACAGCGAACTCCAAGCGCGCGGTGCAGCAGCGCCTTGGGCTGCGGACGGCGGTGAAGAAGCAGGCGGAGGTGAGGAAGCAGGCGGCGCAGGCTCCGGCGCCTGCGCGAAGCTGGCGGCGCTTAGCGTCAAACTTGCGCTGATGAACAAAATCCTGATCATTTCTTTGCATCCTGAGGCGGCGCTGCGGGGGGAGAATCGCTCCCTCGCCGCGGCGGCGCTTTCTTCAGAAATTCCCACCAAGCAGCATCGCCCACATCGTCCGATCCCAGAAACTCGAGGAAACCGTCGTCCGGTGCCGTTGGCTGCGCCGCCGATTCCGGGGGAGGCGGCGCCGATGGTGCCGCCGGCGGCGGTGTGGCGCCCGCACTGGCGCACAGCGCACCAAACAACAGCCAGCTCCTGCCGAAGCCCGCGACAGTCAACCTACGCAGCCGGTCCCGGCGTCGCCTTGTCCGCAAACGAATAAAAATCGATATCGTCTTGCAGCATATCCATGGCATCAGTCGCACCTTCGTCCGAGGAAGCGACCAGGTCAAGGTCCTCGAAACTCGTCTGTGCGTCGGCCAACGTTCCACCCTGATGTCCCAGCGGCGAACCGATCCACAGGACCACGCCTAAAATGACCGCGGCCGTCACGCCGGCCGCCGGTGTCCATACCTTCCAGCCGGACCACCAGGGTTGCCGATGCTGCGCAGCCTCCAGGGCGGCGCTGCGCGCCTGCGTCAGACGCGAGCGAATGCGCATGTCCAGCCCTTCCACGCTGTCGTGGAACAGCGCGCGGCTGCGCATCTCGAATGCTTCGTGGTCTTGTTCGCTCATCACCAAACCTCACCGAGCTGTGCGCGCAGTGCATGTACCGCGCGCGAATAATGCGTCTTCACGCTGCCTTCCGAGCAAGCCATGGCGCTTGCCGTCTCGGCAACATCCATTCCTTCAAAATTGCGCAGCATGAAGGCCTCGCGTTGCCGCGCCGGCAAAGCCCGCAGCGATTCCTCCAAGTGCTGCATGGCTTGTGCCTGCATCAGCCTTTCGGGGATCGTGGGAGCGGAGTCCGCGACATTCTCCAAAGGGTCCTGCGCCTCGTTGTCCGGATCCTCTTTCGGGCCGGGCAACCATGTCATGACCCGTTTGCGCACCGTTCGGCGCCGCTGCATGTCCCGTATGCCATTTTCAAGAATTCGATAAAACAGGGGCCGCCATTCGGCGCTGGGGCGTGCTGCATAGTTACGCGTCAGTTTCAGCATGGCGTCTTGCACGACATCGAGCGCATCGTCCGGATCGCGCAGTGCGACCTGCGCCATACGAAATGCGCGGCGCTCGATCTCGGCCAGAAATTTTTCGAGTTCTCTCGTGTACTCCAGAACCGCTCCCTCCGGCGCTGGAGCGGGATTATCCCAGACCGTCCAAGCTGTGTTGAGCGTATCAAAGCGAGCCATGTGTATCATCTCCATTCAAGGTATAAACGCGTAGGCATAGCGAAGGTTGACGCCGCGAACGGCGCAAGATCAGCGACTTACGCACATCGCATGTGACTTCCTTTGCAATATTTTCGTTCAAACCTTTAGCGCGCTGTTGAGTGGCGGTCGTAATCCATTGAATCTAAACGAGTCATTTCGATTTCGGGCATTTTTTCACCAATTTGCCGGGACCCGAAACGGAACGGGCACTTAGGGTAAATGACCCCCGCTTCTCAACAGAGTTATCCACAGATATTGTGGACAAAAAATCCATGATTTTGCAGATCGCACTCGATACCCCGCTGCGCCGCGTGTTCGATTACCTGCCGCCGGCGCAGATGCACGCGGTGCCCCGCCCAGGGGTACGCGTCTTGGTCCCCTTTGGCCGTCAACGTCTGATCGGGATTTTGGTTGGCATCGTTTCCGAGTCCGCGCTTCCGGCGCTCAAGCTCAAAGCTGCGTTGGAATTTCTGGACGAGGAGCCGGTTTACGATGCGGTCACGTTCGAATTGCTGCGGTGGGCCGCCGATTACTACCATCACCCGGTTGGCGAGGTGTACGCCGCGGCGCTCCCCGTCGCCTTGCGATCAGGGCAGCCTGCCGTCGCGAACACCGAGCATTGGAGTCTCACCGAGCAGGGCCGCGAAGAACTCGCCAGCCCCAGCACGCGCCGCGCGCCCCAACAGCGTGCGCTGCTCGCCTGGCTTTCGCAGCGCGCGGATGCGACGGCCGACGAGGTCGGCGAATCCTTCAAACCCGCCTTGCTCAAAGCTCTGGCGGCGCGCGGCTGGATCGCCGCACGGATTTCCGCGGCCAATCCCGCGGATCAGATGCAAATGCACCCCGGCGAGCTCGCGCTCACCGGCGCCCAGGCTCAGGCGGTCGAAACCATCCTGACGTCGCTCTCGTCCTTCAGCGTGCACTTGCTGTATGGCGTGACGGGCAGCGGCAAGACAGAGGTGTACCTGCGGGTCATCGCCGCCGCCATTGCCGGCGGCGGACAGGCGTTGGTGCTCGTGCCGGAGATTGCCTTGACGCCGCAGCTCGTGGATCGCTTTCGCCGCCGCTTCAGCACCGGCGTCGCCGTGGTCCACTCCGGCCTCACCGACACCGAGCGGCGCGACGCCTGGCGCGCGGCACACGGCGGTCACGCGCGTATCGTCATCGGCACCCGTTCGGCCGTATTCGCATCGCTCCCCAAGCTCGCGCTCATCGTCGTCGATGAAGAGCACGACGCCTCTTACAAGCAGCACGAGGGCTTTCGATACTCGGCACGCGATCTCGCCGTGGTGCGGGCTCGCGGCGCCGGAATTCCCGTCATTTTAGGCTCTGCCACGCCGTCGCTGGAAACCCTGGAGAACGCGGCGAGCGGGCGCTACATCAAGCATTTGTTGCCGCAGCGGCCGGGCGCGGCGCAGCCGCCCCGAATGTCGCTCGTGGACTTGCGCCGGCACGCGGCGGAACAGGGCCTGTCGGGGCCCGCGCTGCAGGCCATCGATCAGCATTTGCGGGCCGCCGGCCAGGTCATCGTGTTTTTGAACCGGCGCGGCTACGCACCGAGCTTGTTCTGCAATTCCTGCGGCTGGGTTGCGCCCTGCGCGCATTGCGATGCGCGCATGACATTGCATCGCCGCGCGCAGCAGCTGCGCTGCCATCACTGCGGCGCGGTGGCGCCGGTGCCGACGACCTGCGCCAGCTGCAGTCAGGCGCTCCTGGCCGTGGGACAAGGCACGGAGCGGGTCGAGGAAACATTGGCGCGCTTGTTTCCCGACGCGCCGCTGGCGCGATTGGATCGCGACAGCACCGCCGGCCGGGGTTCGATTCAGACGGTACTGGACCGCGTGCACAGCGGCGAGGCACGCATTCTGATCGGTACGCAAATGCTCACGAAGGGTCACCATTTTCCCGACGTCACGCTGGTGGTGATTCTCGACGCCGACCAGGGGCTCTTCGCCAGCGACTTCCGCGCCACCGAGAGGCTCGCCCAGACGATCACCCAGGTGGCTGGACGAGCCGGGCGCGAAACACGCGCCGGAGAAGTGATGATTCAGACCGAATTTCCGGAGCATCCGCTCTTGAATCGGCTGATCGCGCAGGGCTACGAAAGTTTTGCGGCCAGCGCACTGGAGGAACGCCGCGAAGCCGGGTGGCCCCCTTACTCGCGCCTCGCGCTGCTCCGCGCCGAGGCCAGAGACAGCGCAGAATTGCACGTATTCCTGCGAAATGCGGCCGAGGCGGGACTTGGACTTGGCGATTCCAGCGTCAAAATTCTGGGGCCCGCCGCAGCCCTTATCGCGCGCCGCGCCGACCATTTCCGCGCGCATTTGTTGGTGGAAACGCCCGCGCGATCCGCGTTGCAGCGCTTTCTTTCCCGCTGGCTGCCGCAAATCGAAGCGCTGCAAGGACCCAAGGGACTGCGCTGGTCGATCGATGTCGATCCGCTGGAGGTCGATTGAGCGCTTTGCGGTAAACTGCGCAGCCTTTGTCACTCACGTTGGATCCCTTTTGAAGACCCTGATCGAAGACTTGCTGAAGCACGCCCTGGAGGCGCTGCCCAAGGACCTGGTGCCTGCCGCGGCGCGCGGGGTGAGTATCGAGGTGGAAACCACGCGCGATGCGCAGCACGGCGATTTCGCCAGCAATCTCGCCATGCGCCTCGGCAAGGCTGCCCGCCAGAATCCCCGCAAGATCGCGGAGGGTCTGCTTGCCGCGCTGCCGCCGAGCGACTCCATCGCCAAGGTGGAGATTGCCGGAGCCGGCTTCATCAATTTTTTCCTGACTGACGCTGCCTACACCCTGGAAATCGCCGCGGTCTTGAGCGCAGGCGCCTCGTACGGCCGCTCGCAAATCGGCGCGGGGCGCCGCATGCAGGTTGAATTCGTTTCGGCCAATCCCACCGGGCCATTGCATGTCGCCCACGGCCGGCATGCCGCCTTCGGAGCATCGCTCAGCAATCTTCTCGAAGCCGTCGGGTACCGGGTGGAGCGCGAGTACTACATCAACGATGCAGGCCGGCAAATGGATATTCTCGCGGTGAGCGCGTGGCTGCGCTACCTCGAGTGCTGCGGCGAGCAGCTGGCGTTTCCCGCCAACGCCTATGTCGGCGAATACCTGCTTGCCGTCGGCGGGCAATTGTTCGCGGCGCTCGGTACGAGCTTGAAGCACTCCGCCCTCGATGTGTTCAAGGAACTTCCGCCGGATGAGCCGCAGGGCGGCGACAAGGACATCTACATCGACGCGCTCATTTCGCGAGCGCGCAGCTTGATCGGCGATGCTGGGTTCGAACGGGTGCTGCGCTCCACTCTCGACGGCATCGTCGGCGACATCCGCGAGGATCTTGCCGAGTTCGGCGTCACCTTCGATTGCTGGTTTTCGGAACGATCCTTGGGCGAGAGCGGCGCCATCGACCGATCGATCGAGGCCTTGAAGAAATCAGGCCATGCCTACCTGAAAGACGGCGCGCTTTGGTTCAAGAGCACGGACTTCGGCGACGAGAAGGATCGCGTCATCGTGCGCGACAATGGCCTGAAGACCTACTTTGCCTCGGACATCGCGTATGTCATGAACAAGCTCGAGCGCGGCTTCGAGCACTTGATGTACATCTGGGGCGCCGATCATCACGGCTACATCGCTCGCTTGAGGGCGGTGTTGATCGCACTCGGCGGGCCGCCCGAGCGCTTCGAGGTGCTGCTCATGCAGATCGTATCGCTGTATCGCGGCGGCGAAAAAGCCAAGATGTCGAAGCGCTCGGGCGACTACGTCACGCTAAGGGACCTGCGCAAGGAAGTCGGCAATGATGCCGCGCGGCTGTTCTACGTGATGCGCAGCAACGATCAGCATCTGGATTTCGACATGGAATTGGCGAAGTCGCGCTCCAACGAGAATCCGGTGTACTACATCCAGTACGCGCACGCGCGGGTCGCCAGCGTCATGCGGCAGCTCAAGGAACGCGGACTGACCCACGACGCGGCGCTTGGGCTTGCCTCGCTTGCGAAGCTCAAGGAGCCGCAGGAGCTGCAATTGATCAAGCGCATCTGCGCCTACCCCGAGGTCGTCAAACAATGCGCGGCACTGCGCGCGCCCCATTCGCTGGTGCACTATCTGCGCGATTTGGCGAATGACTTCCATACCTATTACAGCGCCCATCAGTTCATCGTCGAGGATTCGGGCAGCCGCAATGCGCGGCTGGATCTTGCGCTGGCGACGCAGATCGTGATCCGCAACGGGCTCAAGCTGCTGGGCGTTTCGGCGCCCGACACCATGTAG
The DNA here is from genome assembly GCA_035488895.1 of Steroidobacteraceae bacterium. GTDB lineage: Bacteria > Pseudomonadota > Gammaproteobacteria > Steroidobacterales > Steroidobacteraceae > Bog-1198. The sequence continues at coordinate 11,116 of DATHKV010000001.1, read as the reverse complement.
GAATTTCATGCCGCGCGATTACAAGTCCAAACGCAGCAAGCCCGGCGGGTTTTCCGGGTGGCTGGGCGTGGCCTGCGGATTGGGCTTAGGTCTCGGGGTTGCCGCCGTCGTGTATCTGAAGGATCACCGGCTCGACGCACCCGCGGCCAGCGCCGGCAAGACGGTGAAGAAGCGGCCGCACGGCAATGAAGCGCCCGAAGCGGGCGATCCTGTCAGGGACGATTCCAAGACTTACGCCTTTTATGAAATGCTGCCCAAATTCGAAGTGGTCGTGCCCGAAAAGGACAAGGATGTCAGGCCGGACATCAAGGCCGTGCCAGAAACCCGCAGCGGTACGTACGTATTGCAGGCCGGCTCATACAAGAGCTTCGCGGACGCGGATCGCGTGCGCGCCAAGCTGGCGCTGCAGGGCATCGAATCCAACGTGCAGAAGGTGACGGTGGACAACGATACCTGGCACCGCATCCGCATCGGGCCGATTTCCAAGCTGGATGAACTCAATCGCATGCGCCAGGTTCTGCGCAAGGCCGACGTCGATGTGCTGGTGATCCGGGTCGGCGACTAGGAGCCTGTCAGACAGGCTCCTAACGCCGGCGCGGCCGGCCGCCGCCCTCGATCAGTGCGCCAAACTCGCGAACGCCTTGGCAATGTGCATCCAGGTCGCCGTCGCGGCGATCGGCGCCGTGAGCAGCTGTTGCACGACCAGAGCGAGTCCGCCGTATACGTAGACCGGGTGAGGACGCCCGAGCATGCGCCAATCGCGAACCACGGCGACGACGAGAAACAGGTCGGCGGCGAGGCCGGGCGGCGTCGCGACAAAGGGTGGCGGCGGACCGGCGACGCCCGGCGGAGCGAACAAGGTGAGAAATACGCGCGCAATTGCCGGGGTCATGATGCCGACCATCAGCAGTGTCATGAGCCGCTTGTGAGATTCGGGTTTGCGAATCTTGACGATCGCGAGGATAAATATCACGGCCATGAGAGGCCATGCCGTGAGCGTCACGGCAGAAAAGCGCAGCGAAGCTTCGCCGAAGCCCAGGGCCTCGTTTCTCGCCAGCACCGTCGCCTCTCCGACCAGAATCGAGCACATCATCGCCGTGAACAGCGAAATTCCCGCCAGTCCCCAGGCCCGATGATCGAGCGTACGGCCTTTTGCGACGAGGAGCGTCTGCACGAAATAGAAACAGGTCCAGGAAAAGAGCAGAGCTCCGTGGATGTGAATGATGGGCTCGCCGTGGAAAGTTCCGGCCGCCATTTTTGCCCAATAGGTCGGAACGAATCCGCCGAACGCGACGGCGAGAAAGCCGGCCGCCATCCACACATAGAAATTACGGCTCTCGGCGCGCACGCCCGATGCAGTTGCGATCGCTTCCATAGCTTTTCCCTGTTATTCGAATTATGGGCCGCAGTATGCCAGGCCGGAAGCCGGAATGTTAAGCTCTGTCAAGACCGATGTTTGGCGCTAATCCTCGCCTAATTGACGGAAATCGACCCCTAATGCCCGCAATTTTCGATACAAGTGCGTCCGTTCCATCCCGACCCGCTTCGCCAGCTGGCCGACTTTTCCATTGCAGAGCAGCAGTTGTTGCTGCAAATAGGCCCGTTCGAATTGTTCGCGCGCTTCGCGCAACGGCAATGCCAGCAGGTCCTGCTTCACCAACGGCTCATCGACCGCCATTTTCACGGCCAGTTCGCGCTCGATCTCTTCGAGGCGGATTTCCTCGCCGGCGCCCAAAATCAGTACGCGCTGCACCAGATTCTTGAGCTCGCCCACGTTTCCCGGCCAGGGATAATTGCGCAGCCGATTTTGCGCGGCAACGCTGAAACGGCGCAGCGGCAGGTGCTGTTCATCGACCAGGCGGTCGACGTAGTAGCGCAATAGATCGGGGACATCCTCGGCATAGTCGCGCAGCGGCGGCACGCGCAAGGTGATCACATTCAAGTGCGCGAGCAGGTCGCGGCGGAACGGTTCGGCCGAAGAGCCGGATTCGAATCCCTCCTGCGCCGAGCTGACCCAGCGCACGTTGAGATTCAGACGCTGGCGGCCGCCCACGCGGGTATAGCCGTTTTGTTCGATGGCGCCCAGCAGTGCGCGTTGCGCGTTGACATTCAAATCCTCGAGCCCGCTGATGTAGAGCGAGCCGCCCGTCGCCTGATCGAAAGCGCCCGGCTCGATCTTGCCGTCGCGATCGCTGCCGAACAGCGCCCCGGCGGGATCCTGTCCCAGACTGGCCGCAACCACGGTGAAAAATGGCTTGGCGGCGCGCGCACTCAAGGAATGCAGGTAGCGCGCATACGCCTCGCGTCCGGACCCCAGCTCGCCGACGAGCAGCACAGGAGATGAACTGGATGCGGCTTGCTGAACCTGTTCGCGCAGCATCTGCGTGATCTTGGATTTGCCGATCGGCACGGCCAGCGCCGAGCCCTGGGTGCGCGATGACAAGCGCTTGCGGCGCCCGGCGTCGAGCGCCCGCTCCACCGTCCGCAACAGTTTGGTGAGCGACAGCGGCTTTTCGACGAAATCGAAGGCACCGAGACGCGTGGCCTCCACCGCGGTCTCCACGGTGCCGTGTCCCGACATCATGACCACCGGGCAGTCATAGCCGTCGGTGACAGACCATTCGCGCAGCAGCGTGATGCCGTCCGTGTCGGGCATCCAGATGTCGAGCAGCACCAGGTCAGGCACCTGGGCGGCGCGCGAGGAGCGCGCCTGGCTCGCATCCGCCGCAATTTCGACGTCATAACCCTCTTCGGAGAGAATTTCCTTCAGCAGCCCGCGGATATCCGCCTCGTCGTCCACCACCAATATTCTTGAAGCGGTCATACGCGTTCTCTCCTGTGTTCGCCTTTGCGCGGCTCACGGGGGCCCGTGGAGCGAGCGCCGTCGGCCAGCGGCAATACAATTCGGACGCGGGCACCTCCCGAGCGCTGATTATCCGCTTCAATGCGCCCGCCGTGCTCTTCCACGATCTTCTTGACGATGGCCAGCCCAAGGCCGGTGCCCTTGGGCTTGCTGGTCACATAGGGATCAAAGACCGTGCCAATCAAATCGCGCTGAAAACCCGGGCCATTGTCGGTGACAACGATGGCGACGGATGTTCCTTGTTTCAGACCATCGTCGGCGACTTGAGTTTCGATTTCGATCCGCGCGCCCACCTTGCCCTCGAGCGCCTCCAGCGAATTCGTGACCAGGTTGTTCAGGATCTGCCGAATACGCATGCGGTCGGCCGAGATGGCCGGCAGAAGCGGGCTCAAAAGCAGCTTCATTTCCGCGCTGCTGTCCTGGACGCGGTAAAGGTCCACGACCTCGGTGATCAATTGGTTCAGATCGAAACGCGAAAAATGCATGTCGGGGGCGCGCGCATACTCGCTGAAGGCATTCACCATCTGCTTCATCGCATCGACCTGCGCCACGATGGTGGTGGTCGCGCGCTCGAGGATTTGGGCGTCCTGCTCATTCATGCTGCCCAAGAACTTGCGCCGCATCCGCTCAGCGGATAGTTGGATCGGAGTCAGCGGATTTTTGATTTCATGCGCCAGGCGGCGCGCCACTTCGCCCCAAGCCGCGTCGCGCTGCGCTTGCAGCAACGTGGTGATGTCGTCGAACACCAACACGACGCCGGCCGCGCCGCCGGCATCATTCGGCAGCGCCGTGCAGGCGCACATCAGCACATGCTTGCCCGACTCCGACAGCAGCTCGATCTGTTCGCGCCAGTCGAGCAGCCCCGGTTGCAGACGCTGCTTGATGGCAGCCAGGAACTGCGTGAACAAGGTGCTGTCGCTGATGGACTCATCGAACGGCTTGCCGATGGCAGCCTCGAGGTCCACGCCCAGGATGCCGCTCGCGGCCTGATTGGCGGTGCGTACCTTCAGATCCGGCTCGAGCGAGACCACGCCGGTCGACAAGCGCGCGAGAATCACGGCGAGTCCGGCCCGCTCAGCCTCGACCGCCTGCTGACTGCGGCGGGTCTCCGCGCGCGCTCTGCCAAGCCGCTTGGTCATGTCGTTGAAGGAAGTGACGAGAAATCCCAATTCGTCCCGCCCCGGCAAAGGCAGCCTGGTGTCGTAGTTGCCCTTGGCCACGGCGCGCGTGCCGGCAATCAAATCCTGCACCGGCTGCACCAGCCGCTGCGCGGCAAAGAAGGCGCCGTAAACGGCGGCGATCAACGACATCAGTACGACAAAGCTCAAGATCAAGACAAAGGTGGTTTTGAGCGGCTGCCTGATTTGCACCAGATGGGCGTAGGACGACAGGGAACGCTGCACCGTATCGGCGAGCTGGCTCAACTGCAATGGCACCGGATAGAGGGCAATCAACACGCGGGGTCCGACGCTGCTGTCCTCGATCGGCGCCGCGGCGCGAATCACGTAGCCGCCGATCGAATCCGTATCCAAGCTGACGTACGGCCGGCCGCGCCGCAGCTGCAGCATCATTTCATCCGTGGCGGGAATCGGCAGCGCGTCCATCGGACGGTCGGAACTGGTGGCGATGATCCGCGCCTGTGCGCCGACGACCGTGAACTCGATCGCCGTGCTGTCTTGCCGCTGTCGGTCCAGGGAACTGGCGAGCTGATAATTGGACAACCCCGACAGCGAGCGCGCCACCAGTTCGGTGTGCTGCAGGAATTCGCGCACGCGCACGTCGAGCGCGGCATGCGACAGCTCACGGGTATCGATCAAGCCTTGACTGACTTCGCTCTCGAACCAGCTGTCGATGCCGCGGTTCAAAAACTGCAGGGCAAAATAATAAACAACCAAGATCGGGGCCACGGCCAGCGCGCTGAAAATCGCCACCGTGCGGCCCTTCAAGCGCGAACCGGGCACGTGCTTGCGGTAGTCGCGCACCAAGCGCGTGAGCTTGCCGATGAGCAGCACGAACAGGGTGAGCAGGCCGGAAATGTTGACCAGCAGGATCCAAGGCAGCCACTTGTCGAACTTCTCGGTATTTTGCGCAGCCGATGCGAGCATGAACAGCGCCGCCAGCCACAGCGCCACGCCGATGCAGCCCATCACGGTGGAACCGTACTTGCGGATCATGGCTGGAACGTCCATGTGTACCAATCGCTCTCACGATGCCAGTCGCTGACCCAAAACATGAGCAGGCGCATGGTGAATGGCACCGTGCCGAAATCGAGCCTGCCACGCACGTTGGCCTCGTAGCGGCGATCCGGCGCGATGAGCGCCTTGTCCAATGCCGGCAGGCTGTGCACTTCGGAAAGATGCTCGAGCGCCTCGTCGACGGTGCCGAGCGATTCTTGCTGGCCGCTGTTGTCATTGCGCAATATGTAGCGCGCGCTCACGGCGTTGTACTGCAGGTGGTAGCGCTGCGTCAGTTCGGCGACGCGCGAGTTCGGCAGCAACTGCCGCACCCGTTCGATGTCCAGGTCGACCTCCAGAGCCAGCGACACGCCTTCGGTCAGACCGTGCCGCACCGCATCGCTGATCGGCAGGTCGATGCGCGCATTCAGGTGATAGACACCGTCTTTCAGCTCCAGATCCGCGGAGCGAACCTCGAAGCGGCCGGCCAATCCTTCGGCACACAGCGGCGGCACCAAGACCAGCATCGCGAGAGCTGCGCACGCCAAACAGGCGAGCCTCGATTGGAATCGGCTCGCGGGTCGGTCAAGGTTCTGCTGGTTTGGGCAGGCGGCATTCATGCTTTGGTCAAAGCAGCATAATAGAAGCCGTCGGCACCCGCCTCACCGGGAATGATTTGCCGGCCGAACTCGTCGGCGTCGCCAAAACCCGGCCAGCCCGGCCACTCATCCACCGGCACGATAACCGCACCGGCGGTCGCGGCCAGGAAGGCGGCAATGACGTCGTGATTTTCACTGCGCGTGACCGTGCAGGTGACGTAGACCAACCGGCCACCTGGGGCGAGCAGATCCCATGCGGCCTTCAGCAACTTGAGCTGCAGCTCGGGCAATTTGTCGATATCGGACGGGGACTTACGCAGGCGGATATCGGGATGCCGGCGAATGACACCAAGGCCGGAACAGGGCGCATCGAGCAAAATTCGATCGAACGGCTTCCCATCCCACCACTTCGCAGGTTGCGCCGCATCCGCGGCCACGATCTCGGCGTTCAAGCCCCCGCGGCTCAAGTTCTCGCGCACGCGGATCAGGCGGTGCGGGTCGATGTCGACCGCCACGAGCCGATCCAAGGCGGGCTCCCGTTCCGCAATCAGTGCTGATTTGCCGCCCGGCGCGGCGCAGGCGTCGAGCACCCGCTGATGTGGCGCCAAGCCCAAGGGAAACGCGACGCACTGCGCGCCCAAGTCCTGCACCGAGACCTTGCCCGCCGCGAACCCGGGCAGGGCATGTACATCGCAGGGCGTATCCAACACGATGGCATAGGGCACGCGCTCCTCCGCGCGCGCCGCGATGCCGGCCGCTTTAAGTTCTTCCAGGTATCCGGCGGTCGTCGCCTGTCGTTGATTGACCCGCAGCCACATCGGCGCCTGGCTGTCGCTGGCCGCCAGAAGCTGAGTCCAGCGGACCGGCCAGTCGGCGCGAAATCGATCGGCCAACCAGATCGGGGCCGAATGACGCGTCGCGGGCTTGCTCCCGATCTCGATGTCCAACGCCTTGCGTTCGCGCAAGTAGCGGCGCAGCACCGCGTTGATGAGGCCTGCGGCGCGCACGGCATCGGTGGCCTTCGCCGTCTGCACGGCCGCATCGACGACGGCATACTGCGGCGTGCGCTCATCCTCGAGTTCATACAGCGCCACGGACAACAGCGCGCGCACCAGGAAATCCAAGGACCGCACCGGCGTCGACAAGAGTTTCCCAAGAATGGCCTCATGCCGAAAATAGCCGCGCACCGCGCCGTAGCTCAATGATCGCACCGAGGGAAAAAGCGCAGGGTTGGCCGCGACGAGCGCACTCTTGAGCGCCGCGTCCAGGGTCACGCCTTCTCTCAGCACTCGCGCCACCGCATGCGCGGCGAGGGAGCGCGCGCTGGCCGCGTTGCCTCTCATGCCGCGCCGAAGCGCGTGCCGTCGAGGCGCTGTCCCCGCAAGAATTCCGCGGCCGGCAACGGTTTGCGGCCGGCAAGCTGCAGCTTGAGAATTCGCAGAATTCCGCGGCCGCAAACCACGTCGATGCCCTCGGGCGCCGCGGTCAGCACGGATCCCGGGCTTGCCGTACCCTGCAAGGCGGGCGATTCAAGGGACTCCGCCGCCCAGATGCGCAGCTGCTCGCCGTTGAAACGAGTCTCGGCCATGGGCCATGGATTGAACGCGCGCACCTGGCGCGAAATTTCCTCCGCACTGCGCTGCCACTGAATCTGCGCTTCGGCCTTGTCTATCTTCGCCGCGTACGTCACGCCGTCGGCCGGCTGTGCGGCTTCGCGCGCGCGCCCGGAACTCAAGCCATCCAAAGTCTCGGCCATCAGCTGCGCGCCCACCGGCGCGAGCCGGTCGTGCAGAGTCTTGGCGGTATCGCGCGCCTCGATGCTGACCCGGCTCGAAGCGAGGATGGGGCCGGTATCCAGTCCCGCCTCCATGCGCATGATGGTCACGCCGGTGATGGAGTCTCCCGCGAGCAGCGCGCGCTGGATGGGCGCGGCGCCGCGCCAGCGCGGCAGCAGCGAGGCGTGAATGTTGAAGCAACCCCAGCGCGGAAGCCTAAGCGCGGATGCGGGGAGAATCAGGCCGTAGGCAACCACGACGAGCGCATCAACCTGCGCCGCGCTCAAGGTCTCGAGCGCTTCGGCCGTCTTGAAGGTGGCGGGCTGATACACCGTCAGGCCGAGTTCGAGCGCGCGGCGCTTGACCGGGCTCATGTGCAGCTCGCGGCCGCGGCCGGAAGGGCGATCAGGCTGGGTAAAAACGGCGGCGATCCGGTGCCCGGCAGCCAGACGCTGAAGCGCCGGAACCGCGAAGTCAGGCGTGCCGGCGAAGCCCAGCTTCAAGGAGGATGCGGCGTCGCTCAAAGCTCAAAGAGCCGGCGCGTGAGAGCGCGAATCGCTGCCTGTGGATCTCTGCTTGCGCTCTTTTTCCAAGCGGCGCCGGATCAATGTGCGCTTCAGCTCAGAGAGGTAGTCGACGAATAGCTTGCCTTCGAGATGATCCATTTCGTGTTGGATGCACACGCCCAGCAAGCCCTCGGCATCCATTTCGAACGGCTGGCCGTCGCGGCCAACCGCGCGCACGCGGATTCGCGTCGCCCGATTGAGCTTGTCGTAAATGCCGGGCAGGGACAGGCAGCCTTCCTCGCCGGGTCCCTCGCCTTCCTTGCTGAGGATTTCCGGATTGATCAGCACCAACGGTTGATCGCGGTTCTCGCTCACGTCGAGAACGATCACGCGCTTGTGCACATCCACCTGCGTGGCGGCGAGGCCGACACCGTTGGCCGAATACATTGTCTCCAGAAGATTGTCGATGAATTGACGCAGCGCGTCATCGACCTCCCCCACAGGGGCAGCCTTCTTCCGCAGCCTCGGATCGGGATACTCCAGAATTACGAGCTTTGTCATGGGAGTTATGAGAGCAATATCGTGTTTTTGGCTTAAGAATGTTGCTAAAGTTCCGCCGCTGCTTAACTTAATGCCTTAACGCCGGCGTTGCTGGCGCAGGGGCAAACGGCAAAAACGGGTGATGCGTCCTAGTCTTGAGCGGCAGGACGGAAGTATACCAGTCAGTCTGCAACCATAAGCTGACTCACGGGAGCGAACGAATGCAAGGTCATCGAATATTAGGCCTATTTATAGCGGTTGCGGTGGTCGCCGGGTGCCATTCACAAGCGCCGCGGGATGTGCCCGCCAACGCGGCACCAACGATCAATGAACCGACCACGGAGGGAACCGTGGTGGGCGACGACAAGACCGCGATGGAAGCGGCGGTTGAAGCCAACGCATCCTCGCGTACCGAGACGGCGGAAGCGCCCCGCCAGGGCATCCCGCTGGCTGAAAATGCCCCCGACAGCTATGTCGTGAAGCGTGGAGACACGCTCTGGGGCATCGCCAAGGTGTTTTTGCGCGATCCCTGGTTCTGGCCCGAGATCTGGCAGGTTAACCCCCAGGTACAAAATCCGCATTTGATCTACCCCGGCGACACCCTGCGTCTGGTCTATATCAATGGCCAGCCCCAGATTGTGCTGCAGCGCGGCGATGCCGTGCGGGTCGCACCGCGGGTGCGTAGCGAGCCGCTCGAGGCGGCCATTACCACCATTCCCTATGCCACCGTTGCGGCCTTCATGTCGAAGCCCTCCGTGCTCGATCGGGACCAGATCAAAACCGCCCCGTATGTGCTCGCGACCCGTGATTTGCATGTGGTCATGTCCGAGGGCGATACCGTCTACGCGCGCGGCTTCAGCATCCCGGCCGAACTCGGCAGTCACTACAATGTGGTCCGTGTCGGCGACGCCTTGATCGATCCGGATGACAAGCGCGTCCTCGGCTATGACGGCATCTTCACCGGCTCCGGCCACGTCACCCGCCAGGGCGACCCCACGACGCTCATCATGACCGAGTCGGCGCGCGAATCCCGTGCCGGCGACAAGCTGATTCCCGGCGGCGTCGATGTACCGCTCGATTTCATCCCCAGCGCGCCGCGCGTCAAAACCAACGGCCGCATCATTTCCGTCTCCAACGGCGTGAGCATCATCGGACAATACGAAGTTGTCGTGGTCAATCGCGGCGCTCGCGACGGGCTCGCGCCTGGGAACGTACTCGGGGTGTTCGACACCGGTCCGGTGGTGGCCGACAACGACAAGAAGGGCTTTTTCAACCTCCAAACATTGGGGGCGAAGAAGGTGCAGCTGCCCTCAGAGCGCACCGGCACTTTCATGGTGTTCAAGACCTTCGACAACATCAGCTACGGTCTGATCATGGAAGCGACCAACGTGATTCGCGTCGGGGATAAGATCGAGAACCCGTAGGTTTCAGCGAATCTCGATGTTCTCAGCGCGATAGCGCGCTGAGAACTCTCTCCCGCTGCGCGATAATCGGCCCGATGCAAGGGGCCGACGAGGTGTGTGCGTGGATGGCGCTATCGCGCGCGCCGCTTCTCGATGTTCCCACGCTTGCCGCCGCCTTCGATCTGTTGGGCGGCATTTCCGGCTTCATCGCCGCCTCGGACGCCGCGCGCCTTTGCGCCGGAATTCCGTCGGCCGCATGCGATTTCTTGCGCGGCCAGGCAAGCTCGCCCACCACCGCGGAGCTTGCGTGGCTCAAAAATTCACGGCACCACCTCGTGCCCTTTACGGATGGGCGCTATCCCGTCTCGTTGCGCGAGCTGGCGCGCGGTCCGATCGCGCTTTATGTCGAGGGCCGTGCCGATGTTCTCAATGATCCTCAGCTCTCGATCGTCGGCAGCCGCAATCCCACGCCGACGGGAAGGGATACCGCGTTCGAGTTCGCCGAATCGCTGGCCGGCTGCGGCTTGAGCATCACCAGCGGGCTCGCGGAAGGCATCGACAGCGCCGCGCACAAAGGAGCGCTCGCGGCGCAGGGAATCACGCTCGCCGTGCTGGGCAGCGGCGTCGATATCATCTACCCCCGCAAAAATCACGCGCTCAGCGAGGAAATCCGCGATCAAGGCGCCTTGATCAGCGAATTTCCGCTCGGAACGGCGCCGCGTCGCGAGAACTTCCCGCAGCGAAATCGCATCATCGCCGCCTTGAGTCTGGGCACGCTGGTCGTCGAGGCCGCACGCCGCTCCGGCTCCCTGATCACGGCGCGGCTCGCCGGTGACCATAATCGGGAACTATTTGCCGTGCCAGGCTCGATCAAGAACCCCTTGAGCCGCGGCTGCCACGAACTGATACGCCAGGGAGCAAAGTTGACCGAAACCGCAGCTGACATATTGACCGAGTTGAACTTTTCAGCATTTTTTGCAGACCGGCGCCGCGTCGTAAGCGGCCTCAATCTGGCTCCAGCTATTGAGGCGGGCATGGACAAGGAACACAAAATCTTGTTAGATGCGCTCGGCTTTGATCCGGCGGACCTCGATATGCTGGTGGTTCGCACCGGGTTCAAAGCAGAAGCCGTGTCCTCGATGATGCTGATCCTCGAGCTAGAAGGCCACGTTCAGGCCGCCCCCGGGGGCCGTTACTCCCGAGTCGTTAGGAGCCGGAGGTGAAAGATAACGTTCTCGATCTACTCATCTATCTCT